>CAYTEK010000013.1:0-32787 GCA_964436715.1 uncultured Verrucomicrobiota bacterium
CACGTTGGTCACGAAATAGCGGGCGTGGGTCACCACCACCAGCGTGCCGCTGAACTGCTTGAGATACTCCTCCAGCCAGGCGACCGTTTCGGCGTCGAGGTGGTTGGTGGGTTCGTCGAGCAACAGCGCGTCGGGGTTCGAGAGCAGCAGACGGCACAACGCCACGCGGCGCTTTTCGCCGCCGGAGAGCTTGCGCACGTCGGCGTCGCCCGGCGGCAGGCGCAAGGCCACCATCGCCCGCTCGATCTGGCTGTCCAGGCTCCACAGGTCGCGCGAATCGATCAGGTCCTGCAGCCGGCCCAGCTCGTTGTTGAGCTTTTCGGACTCCGCGTCGGACAGCGTCTCGCCCAGCTTGCCGCACAGTTCGTCGTAGCGGTCCAGGATTGCCTGCGCCGCCGCGGCGCCGTCCGCCACGTTGCCGGCCACGTCCTTGGTTTCGTCCAGATGCGGTTCCTGCGGCAGGTAGCCCACGCGCACGCCCGGCGCCACGAGGCATTCGCCGTGGTAGTCCTTGTCCAGCCCCGCAATGATCTTCAGCAGCGACGACTTGCCGGCGCCGTTGCCGCCGATCACGCCGATCTTCGCGCCGAAGAAGAACGCGAGCGTGATGTCGTCCAGCACCGTCAGGTGGTCGTACTGCTTGGACAGATGGCTCAGATTGAAAACGTATTCGCCGGCCACGGGGATTCTCCTGCTTGCCAAGGCGCGCCGTTCAGGGCGCGGGAACCACTTGCACGGTCACCGTGCGATTCAAGCGCCGGTTCTGGGGCGTGTCGTTGGGGAACGGCGCCTGGACGGATTCGCCGGCCTGCGCCTCGAACGCCAGCGCCGCGTTCGCGCGCGCGAATTGGCTCAGATGCTCGACGGCCACCTTGGCGCGCGCCGCGGCGATGTCGGCGTTGTTGCGAAACTGCGGCGTCGGCTTGCTCAGCGGCACGTCGTCGGTGTAGCCCGCCACCACCACGCGCGCGCCGGCTTTCAGCGCGGCCAGCTTCGCGCCGACCGCCTTGAGGGCGCGCATGCCTTCGATCGAAATCTTGTCCGCCGACACGAACACCGGATCGGAAAACCGGATCAGGTAGGCGCCGCCGGACAGGAACGTTTCGGTGCCGGGAATCTTCCAATCCGCCGGCGCCAGGGCCGCGGGTTTCGGCACCGGGGCGGGTGCGGCCGGCGCGGGCACGGCGGCCGCCAGCGGCGCCGGAGCAGCCTCGGCCGGCGCCGGATTTTCGGCGGGGGCTTCGGCGACGGCCGCGGGTTCTTCCTGCGCGCGCGGGCAAGCCGACCAGAAGCCGGCCAGGGACGCCAGCACGATCAGCACGACGATCAGCGAAATCATGCGGCGATCCAGTTCGACGCCGGCGAACCAACCGCGCATCCAGGTCGTCCACGCCAAGCGCGGTTCCGTCGCCGGCGGCGGCGCAACCGGCTGCGGCGGCGGCGCCGGGCGCGGGGGCCGATGGTACACGCCGGTGCGCAGCGGCGGTCGGTTCCCCTCCTCCGCGTTTTCGGCGGGCCGCGCCGGACCGGATTCGGACAGCACCGCGCGCACGTCGGCGGCCACGTCGGGCGGGATCGCCGTCGGCGGCGGCAAGACCATTTCGGGCTCGAACGCCGGCGCGGTCGGCGCGTCGGGCTTCGACATCACGATTTTCGGAGCCGCAGGCGCGCGATCCGCCAAGGACGAAAACAAATCCAGCTGCTTTTCGGCCGGATCCTTCACCTGGCCCTTGCGGCTGTTCAACTTGCCTTGCAGCGCATTCGTGAGTTCGCCCATGTCCGTTCTCCTCCGCCCGGGGCGGGCACGTCAGCCCGCCACCACCAGATTGACCATCCGTTTCGGGATGAAGATCTTCTTCTTGATTTCCTTGCCCGCGAAGAACGGCGCGGCTTCGGCGCACGCCAGCGCGGCGGCGATCACTGTCTCTTCGCTCGCCTCGGCGGCCACGCGGATGCGTCCCCGCAGCTTGCCGTTCACCTGCACGGGGATGTCGATCTCGTCTTCCGCCAGGAACTTTTCGTCCCACGTCGGCCACGGCTCGCGCGCCAGCGTGTCCGGATGGCCCAGCCGGTTCCACAATTCCTCCGCGAGGTGCGGCGCGAACGGCGCCAGCAGCAGCACGAACGTCGCCAACAGCGACCGCGGCAGCCGATCCCACGCCTGCGCTTCGTTCACGAAGATCATCATCGCGGAAATGGCCACGTTGTATTCCATGCCTTCGACGTCGTGGCTGACCTTCTTGATCGCGGCGTGCAGCGCTCGCAGTTGGTCCTTCGTCGGCTCCGCGTCGCACAGCTTGGGCGACGGCGCGCCGGTTTCCTCGTCCAGCACCAGTCGATAGGCGCGGCTCAGGAAGCGCGAAACGCCTTCCACGCCCTTCATGCTCCACGGCTTCACCTGCGTCAGCGGGCCCATGAACATCTCGTAGAGCCGCAGCGAATCCGCGCCGTATTCCTTGACGATGTCGTCGGGATTGATCACGTTGCCGCGGCTCTTGGACATCTTGAAGGCGCGCGCCGAAACGCGGATGCCGGGCGCGTTCTTCAGCGCGAACGCATCGCCTTGCTTTTGCAGATCCGCTTCCGGAATCTTGACCGCCGCGTATTTCTCGCCCGTGCGCCGGTCGCAGCCGTTGTCGTCCACGCCGTCGGCCGAGACCCACGCGCCGGCCGCGTTGCGGTAGGCCACGTATTCCATCTCGCCCAGGATCATGCCTTGGTTGACCAGCTTCCGGAACGGCTCCTTCGTGGAAACGGCGCCGCAATCGAACAGCACCTTGTGCCAGAACCGGGCATAGAGCAGGTGCAGCACCGCGTGTTCCGCGCCGCCGACGTACAGATCCACCGGCATCCAGTATTTTTCCTTCGCCGGATCCACGAACGCCTGGCCGTTCTTCGGATCGACGTAGCGCAGGTAATACCAGCACGAGCCCGCCCACTGCGGCATGGTGTTGGTCTCGCGCCGCGCGGGGCCGCCGCATTTCGGGCAGGTGGCCTTCAGCCACTCGGTCGCCCGCGCCAGCGGCGGCTGGCCGTCGGCCGTCGGGCGGTAGTCCTTCATCTCCGGCAGGCGCACGGGCAGGTCCTTTTCCGGCACCGGCACCACGCCGCACTTTTCGCAATGCTGCAGCGGGAACGGTTCGCCCCAGTACCGCTGCCGGCTGAACAGCCAGTCGCGCAGCTTGTAGTTCACCTTGCCCGCGCCCTTGCCCGTCTTTTCCAGCCAGGTCGTGATGCGCTTCTTGAATTCCGCGGTCGGCAGGCCGTCGTATTCGCCGGAATTCACCGCCACGCCGTCGTCGACGTAGCCGCGCCAGTCCGTGCCGGCCGGCGGCTGCACGACCTGGATGATCGGCAGGCCGAACTTGTTCGCGAACTCGAAGTCGCGCGTGTCGTGCGCCGGCACCGCCATGATGGCCCCCGTGCCGTAGCCCCACAGCACGTAATCCGCCACCCACACGGGAATCTTCTTTCCGTTGACCGGATTGGTCGCATAGGCGCCGGTGAAGACGCCGGTTTTCTCCTTGGCCAGTTCCGTGCGTTCCAGGTCGCTCTTGCCCGCCGCCGCGACGCGATAGGCCGCCACGGCCTCGGCCTGCTCCGGCGTCGCGATCTTCGCCACCAGCGGATGCTCGGGCGCCAGGACCATGTAGGTCGCGCCAAAGAGCGTGTCCGGCCGCGTCGTGAACACGCGCACCGTCTCGCCGCCGATGGCGAAATCCACTTCCGCGCCTTCGCTCTTGCCGATCCAGTTCCGCTGCATCTCTTTGATGCTCTCCGGCCAGTCCAGATCGTCGAGATCCGCCAGCAGCCGTTCGGCGTATTCCGTGATCTTGAGCACCCACTGGCGCATGGAGCGCCGCTCCACGCTGAAGCCCTTTGCGCGCCATTCTTCGACTTCTTCGTTCGCCAGCACGGCGCACAGGTCGGGGCTCCAATTCACGGGCATTTCGCTCTCGTAGGCCAGCCCGCGCTTGAAGATCTGCAGGAAAATCCACTGCGTCCAGCGCACGTATTCCTCGTCCGTCGTCGCGATTTCGCGGTCCCAGTCGTACGAGAAGCCCAGCATCTTCAGCTGCCGCCGGAAGTTGTCGATGTTCTCGTAGGTGATCTTGCGCGGGTGGTTGCCGGTTTTGATCGCGTACTGTTCGGCGGGCAGCCCGAACGAATCCCAGCCCATCGGATGCAGGACGTTGAAGCCCTTCATGCGCTTGTAGCGCGCCTGGATGTCCGTCGCCGTAAAGCCTTCCGGATGCCCCACGTGCAGCCGCTGCCCGCTCGGATACGGGAACATGTCCAGCACGTAGTACTTGGGCCGCGACCGGTCCACCTCGTCCGGGGTGCGGAACGTCTTGTTCTGCTCCCAGAATTTCTGCCACTTCGTTTCGATTTCGGAATGCGGATACGCCATGGATGCACCTCAAATGGATTCAGCCCCGCACTCTAGCCCGGCCGGCGCCCTCGATCAATGCCCGAATTCGTTGCCGGCCCGCGTCCGAACGGCTACAACATCCCCATGAATCCCGCCATTCGTTCCGTCGATCCCGCGACCGAGTTCCCGATCGCCGAACGCTGCCGCGTGCTCGAACTGTCCAACGGTCCCGACGATCCGGACTGTTCCATCGCCCGCGCCCGCGTCGCGCCCGGCACGACCACCCGGTGGCATCGCCTCGCCGGCGTCGCCGAACGCTATGTGCTGCTCGCCGGCCGCGGGCGCGTCGAAGTCGGCGATCTGCCGCCGCGCGAAGTCGGCCCCGGCGACGTCGTCCTCATTCCGCCCGGCACCCGCCAGCGCATCGCCAACGTCGCGCCGGGCGACCTTGTTTTCCTGGCCATCTGCACCCCGCGCTTTCGGCCCGAGGTCTACGCCGACGCCGAACCTTGAGCCGCGCCTTGTGCGGACGGAGCGGCTTCGACGCCGGCGGACCGCGGGCCGCGCAGCAGGCTGAAAAAGGCGCCCAGCAGGGCCGCCGCGGACGTCGCCCACAGCCCCTCGCGCACGGCGCGCGCCACGGCAGCGGGCGGCGGCGCCAGGCCATGGCCGGCCCCGGCCGCGCCCCCCCGCCCCCCCCGCCCCCCGCCGGCGGCGACGCCGCGCGCGCGCGCGGCCGCGAGCAGCGCGCCGGCCACGCCGGGGCGCGCGCGCGGCGCGGCGCCCATGATGGCGCTGTTGTTCGGCGCGGTGAACAAGCCCGCGCCCACGCCGGTCAGCGCCAGGAACGCCGCGGCGCGGCCCGCGGAAGCGACGCCGAATCCCGCCAGACAGGCCGTGCCGGTCGCCACCAGCAGCATGCCCAGCGTGGCCGGCAGCGTCACGCCCACCTTGTCGGACAGATGGCCGCTGACCGCCGCCACCGACAACATGCCCGCCGGCACGGCCATCATCCACACGCCCACGCGCGCCGGTTCCCAGCCCGCACCCAGCAGGAAGCGAAACGGCATCAAGAAGGCGACGGCCGCGGCGCAGACGTAGCACAACCAAGCCGCCAGAATGGACGCCGTGAACCGCCGATCGGCGAACAACCGCAAATCGAGCGCCGGATGCGCGCAGCGCCGTTCGATCGCGACCAAGGCGCCCCCCGCGCCCGCGCCGAGCGCCGCCGCCGCGAGTATCGCCGGGTGACCCCAGCCCCATTCGCCGCCCTTGCTCAGGGCGAACAGCCCCGCGGCCAAACCGATGGCCACCGCCGTCGCGCCGGCGGGATCGAACGGTTGCTCGCCGCCGCCGTCGTCCGGATGCAGCGTGCGCCAAGCCAAGCCCCACATGAGCAATCCGATCGGCACGTTGATGAAGAAGATCGCCGGCCACCCGAAATGCTGCACGAGGAAGCCGCCGAGTCCCGGACCGATCGCCATGCCCAGATACGTCATCGTCGCCTGCATGCCCAGCGCCCGTCCCCGCTCGCCGGCCGGAAACGCGGACACGAGAATGGCCGGACTCAGCGCGAAGAGCATCGCCGCGCCCACCGCCTGCAGCGCGCGGCCCGCGACCAGAAAGCCGATGCCGCGCGCCAGGCCGCAGGCCAGCGAGCCCAAGGTGAAGACGACCTGGCCCGCCATGTAGATCCGCCGCTTGCCGTGGATGTCCGCCAATCGTCCGAACGCCAGCAGCGACGAACTGACGACGATCAGGTAGGTCAGCACCACCCATTCCACCGAAGCCACCGTCGCGCCCGTCTCGCGACCGATCACCGGCAACGCCACGTTCACCACGCTGGTGTCCAGCGCGGACATGAACGTGCCCGAACCCACGACCGCGAGGGTCCCCCATTTTCCAGACGTCGTCGTCGCCACGTTCATCGCCGCGGAGGTATACACTTTTGCGCGACGCCGCGCAAACGGCGCCGAACCGCATGGGAAACGCGGGGCTGGGGCCTTGCTCCGCTCCGGGGGGTCTGCTAGGGTGGCGGCCATGAAAACGCTCGATTGCGATTTCCTGGTCGTCGGCGCGGGCTTGGCCGGCATCTCCGCCGCGCTGGAATTGGCGCCCCACGGGCACGTGATCCTGTGCGCCAAGCGCACGCTGGACGAAAGCAACTCGTCCCACGCGCAAGGCGGCATCGCCGTGCCCATCGCCGAGGGCGACACCATCGACGCGCACCTGAAGGACACGCTGGTCGCGGGCGCGGGGCTCACGAACGCCGCGATCGCGCGCGAAATCATCGCCGGCGGCGCGGCGCGCATCGCCGCCCTCGAGAGCTGGGGCGTGCGGTTCGAGCGCAAACCGCGCCATCCGCGCGAAGCCGACGCCGAATACGATCTGGGCCGCGAAGGCGGCCATTCCGTACGGCGCATCCTGCACAGCGGCGACATCACCGGCGCGGAAGTGATCCGCGTGATGTCGGAGCGCGTGCGCGCCCAAGCGTCCGTGCAGGTGCTGGAAAACCTCATGGCGATCGACCTGATCACGACCGGCTGGCTGAAGGTGCCGGGCGACGACGCCTGCATCGGCTCGTATTTCCTCGACCGGCGGACCGGCGAAATCCTCGCCGTGCGCGCGGGCCACACTGTGCTGGCCACCGGCGGCGCAGGCAAGGTCTATCTCTACACCAGCAATCCCGACGTCGCCACGGGCGACGGCATCGCCATGGCCTGGCGCGCGGGGCTGCCCATCCGCAACATGGAATTCGTGCAGTTCCATCCCACCTGCCTCTACCACCCCGAAGCCAAGTCGTTCCTGATCAGCGAGGCCGTGCGCGGCGAAGGGGCGCGCCTGCTCAACGGCGCCGGCAAGCCGTTCATGAAGCGCTACGACCCGCGCGCCGAGCTGGCGCCGCGCGACATCGTCGCTCGCGCCATCGACCACGAGATGAAGACGCGCGGCGACGCGTGCGTCCATCTCGACATCACCCACAAGAGCGAGGCGTTCCTGCGGCGGCGCTTCCCCAACATCTTCGCCACGTGCAAGAAATTCGGCTTCAGCATGGCGAAGCAACCCATTCCCGTGGTGCCTGCGGCGCACTATTTCTGCGGCGGCGTCGCCACCGACGTGCGCGGCCGCACCGAGATGGCCGGACTCCACGCCGCCGGCGAAGTCGCCTGCACCGGGCTGCACGGCGCGAACCGCCTGGCCAGCAATTCCATGCTCGAAGCGCTCGTGTGCGGCCATGCCGCCGCGCGCGACATCCTGGAACAGCCGCGGCCCAAGGCGCGCAAGATCAAGATTCCCGCCTGGAAGACGGGCAACGCCGTGCCGTCCGACGAAGCCGTCGTGGTGACGCACAATTGGGACGAAGTCCGCACCGTGATGTGGGACTACGTCGGCATCGTGCGCACGAACCGCCGGTTGGCGCGCGCCCTGCGGCGCATCACGACCCTGCGCCGCGAAATCCGCGCCTACTACCGCGATTATCTCGTGACCGCCGACCTGCTCGAACTGCGCAACATCGCCGCGGTGGCCGAGCTGGTCGTCCGCTCCGCGATGCTGCGGCGCGAAAGTCGCGGCCTGCACTACACGCTGGACTACCCCTACCTCGCGGCCAGCATGTGCCGCGACACGCTCATCCACGATCTGCCCGGCGGCGGCGCCGTCTGAGCCGCGGCCGCCCATGCGCCGGTTGCGCGAACTCGTTCAGGGTTTTCTCGTCGGCTTGGCGGGCCTGCTCCCCGGCTTGTGCGGCAGCACCCTGCTCGTGCTGTTCCATGCGTATCGGCCCCTGACGGCCGCGCTGGCGCATCCGTTCACGGACGTGCGCCGGAACCTGATGCGCTTCGGACCGTTTTTCCTGGCGGCCGGCGTCGGCGTGCTCGTCGGCAGCCGCGCATTGGCGACGGTTTTCGCGCGCCACGAAACGGCCACGCTGTATCTGTTCATGGGCTTCATGCTGGGCGCCCTGCCCGATCTGTTCAAGCATGCCCACCGCACCGGCGGCCATCCCGCCGGCTGGCTGGCCGGCGCGGCGACATGCGCGCTGTGCCTCGGCCTGGCCGGATTGCAAGACCGTCTCGCGCCGCGCGGAATGCCGCTGGACGGCCAGGGGGGCATCTGGCTGCTGGCGGGCGCGGGCATCGGCTTGGGCAGCATCGTGCCCGGCGCCAGCGTCGCGTTCATCCTGATCTACTTCGGCCTCTACCAGCCGCTGCTCGACGGCGTGGCGCGCTTGGACGGGCGCATTCTCCTGCCCGTCGCCCTCGGCGCGGGGGCGGCGGTCCTGGCGTTTGCCCGCGCGGCCCATTGGCTGTTCCTGAAGGCCGAAGGCGCCGCCACGCGCGGGGTGCTGGGGTTGGTCGTCGGCTCGGTGGCGCTCGTTTATCCCGGCTGGCCCGGCGGGACGGCCGGAGCCATTTGCCTGCTGCTGCTGGCGGTCGGTTTCGCGCTGTCGGCGCTGCTGAACAAGTTGGCGCCGCCGCCCCCGCCCATCTGACTTCATTTCCGCTTCATTTTTCCTTTTCCTTCGGGGGGGCGGGTCGTATCCTCATGGCATCGAAGGGCGCTCTGCCGGGGCCCCGGCCGGTGAAATCGACCGCGACGTGGTACGGTAGGTGCAATTCGGAGGACCATGTCGAACTTCAAATCCAGAAAAGTGGCGATCGTCGGCGCCGGCGCCGTCGGCTCCGCCTTCGCCTTCGCCTTGGCGCAGGCGGGCATCGCGGAAGAAATCGCGCTGATCGACGTCAACGCCGATCTGGCCAAGGGCCAGGCGCTCGACCTCGCCCACGGCGCGCCGTTCTACCGCCCCGTGGACATCCAGGCCGCCGCGGGTCCCGATGCCTATCGCGACGCCGCCATCGTCGTCGTCACCGCGGGCAAGGCGCAAGCCGGTCCGAACCAGAGCCGGCTGGATCTCATGCAGATCAACGCCAAGATCGTTTCCGGCATCGTCGCCGAGGTGCAGGCGGTCAATCCCGAGGCCATCGTGCTGATCGCGACGAATCCGGTGGACATCCTGACGCACGTGGCGCGGCTGCGCACGGATTGGCCGCGCGGCCGCATCCTCGGTTCGGGCACCGTGCTGGATTCGGCGCGGTTCCGCTGGCTGCTGGCGGAGCATTGCGGCATTTCGCCGCAAAACGTGCACGCCTCCATTCTCGGCGAGCACGGCGACAGCGAATTCGCGGCGTGGTCGCTCGTCCACGTGGGCGGCCTGCCGATGGACGACTATTGCTCCATCTGCCGCAAGTGCGATTTCATCCACCGGCGGCCGGAAATTCTCGAGCAGGTGCGCCGGTCGGCGTACCACGTCATCGGCTACAAGGGTTCGACCAGCTTCGGCGTGGCGATGGCGCTGACCCAGATCGTGCGCGCGATCCTGCGCAACGAACGGCGCGTGCTGACGGTGTCCGCGGCGCTGGCGGGCCAGTACGGGCTGAACGACGTCACGCTGGGCATTCCCTGCGTGGTCGGCGCCGGCGGCATCGAGGAAATCATCGAAGCCCGCCTGACGCCCGAGGAGATGCAGCAGCTGGCGCACTCCGCCCAGGTTTTGAAGGATCATCTCCGCCAAATCGAACCGGGAGGCGCGTGAACGCGCGCCCCGGCATCGGCGGTCGGTTGCTGGCGCTCGCCGTCGCGGCGGGTTGGGCGCTCGGGCCGATTCCGGCGCCGCGCGCGGACATGCGCGCCGGCCAGGCGCCGCTGGTCGTGACGCTCGACGACAACTATCCGCCCTACGTCTTTCGCGATGCGGCCGGCGAACTGCGCGGCATCTTGCCCGACCAGTGGGCATTGTGGGCGCAGAAAACCGGCGTGCCGGTCGATCTGCGCGCCATGGACTGGGACAAGGCCCAGCAATTCATGCGGTCCGGCCAAGCCGACGTCATCGACACGGTCTTCCAGACGCCGGAGCGCGCCCAATATTACGATTTCACGCCGCCGTACGCGCAGATCAAGGTCCCCATCTACGCCCACAAGACCCTCGGCGGCATCGGCGACCTTTCCTCCCTCAAGGGCTTCACCATCGGCGTCAAGGCCGGCGACGCCGTCGTCGGCCACCTGACCAACCGCGGCATCGACACGCTGCAGGAGTATCCCAGCTACGAGGCCATCGTGCTGGCCGCGAAACGCCAGCAGCTCAAGGTCTTTTCCGTGGACGAACCGGCCGCCATCTACTACCTCTACAAACAAGGGATCGCCAACGATTTTCGCCAATCCTTCGTGCTCTACACGGGCGAATTCCACCGCGCGGTCCGCAAGGGCCGGACGGACGTGCTGAACCTGGTGCAGGCGGGCTTCGGCCAAATTTCGCCTCGCGAGTACCGGGCCATCGACCGCAAATGGATGGGCACCCCCGTTTCTTGGCGCGACATCCTGCGCCAGTGGCGATCCTACATCCTGTTGGGCGCGGGGCTCGTGCTGGCCTTGGCGATTTTCAACGCGTTCCTGTCGTTCCGCGTCCGTGCGCGCACGGCCGAGCTGCGCGAATCCCGCGAATATTTCGCCACGGTCTTCGATTCGATCACCGACGCCCTTTTCCTCCACGACGCGCAAACCTTCCAGGTGCTCGACGTCAACCGGCGCATGCTCGAAATGTACGGTTTCGATTCGCGGGAAGAAGCGCTGGCGGCGTTCAACCAGATGAAAGGCGGCGAGCCGCCTTTCGCGATGGCCGACGCCTTTCGCTGGCTGACCAAGGCGCGCGACGAAGGGCCGCAGGTGTTCGAATGGCGCTCCGTGCATCGCGACGGCCACCCGTTCTGGGTGGAAATCGCCATCCGCCGCGCGCACTTCGGGACCGCCGATCGCCTCATCGTCGTTGCCCGCGACATTTCCGACCGCAAGAAGACGGAGGACGAGCGCCGGCGCTACGAGCAGCGCAGCCAGGAGGCGCAAAAACTGGAAAGCCTCGGCCACCTCGCCGGCGGCATCGCCCACGACTTCAACAACCTGCTGGCGGCCATCGTGGGCAATCTCGATCTGGCCATGCTGGCGCTGCCGGCCACGTCCGCCGCCCGCGACGACATCCAGGCCGCGATCGGCGCCGCCAAGCGCGCCGCGGATCTGGTCCAGCAGATGCTCGCCTATTCCGGCCAGAGCCGCTTCGTGATCGAACCGCTGGACGTCGGCGCCCTGCTGCATCGCACCCTGCAAATGATCCGCACCACGCTGCCGGCCAACGTCCGCCTGCAACTGCACGTGCCGCCGACCCTGCCGGCCATCAAGGCCGACGAAAACCAGCTGCGGCAGGTGGTGCTGAACCTGGTTGCGAACGCCGCCGATTCGCTGGAGGGCAAGCCGGGCACCATCGACATCGCCACCGGCGTCATCAACGGCCAGCAATTGCCGGCGGCGCCGCTGTGGCCCCACACGCCGTTGCCGCCGCAGCCCTACGTCTACGTCGAGGTGACCGACACCGGCACGGGAATTTCCGCCGATCGGCTCGGCAAGATTTTCGAGCCGTTTTTCAGCACGAAGTTCACGGGCCGCGGCCTGGGCTTGCCCGCCGTGCTCGGCATCGTGCGGGGCCACCAAGGCGCCATCCAAGTGGACAGTGCGCCCGGCAAGGGTTCCACGTTCCGCGTGCTGTTCCCGGCGTCGTTCGCGCCGCTGGCGGAATCGCCCGCGGCGCCGGATCGCCCGGAAACCTCGGGCTAGCGCTTGTCGGCCAGGCGGCCCAGCAGGCGCAGCAGGCCGTCGAGAATCGTGTAGGGGTGCGGCGGGCAGCCGGGCACGTGCAGATCCACCGGCACGACGGCCTCCGCGCCGTCGCGCGTTTCGGGATGCCCGGCGTAGGGACCGCCGGAAATCGCGCAGGCGCCGACGGCGATCACGATCCGCGGTTCGGGCAGGGCGTCGTAGGTTTTCCGCAGCGCCAGCGCCATGTTTTCCGTCACCGGCCCGGTGATCAGCAGGCCGTCGGCGTGCCGCGGCGAAGCCACGAACTGGATGCCGAAGCGGCCGAGGTCGAACGCCAGGGTGCCCAGCACGTTGCAATCCGCCTCGCAGGCGTTGCAGCCGCCGGCGCTGACCTGCCGCAGCTTGAGCGAGCGCCCGAAGAGCCGCCGCATCTGCGCATCGAGCGCGGCGGCCAGCGCGCGCTCCCCCGGCCCGCGCACGAGATCCGCGCGCCGCCGCGCGGCGAGCTGGTGGTCGCGCGTGAAGGCGATGGCGCCCGCCGGACAGGCCGCCGCGCAGGCGCCGCAGAACAGGCAGCGGCCCAGATCGAGGCGCACGGCACCCTCCGCGCGGCACAAGGCGCCGGTCGGGCACGCGGCGAGACAGGCGGCGCAATCGGCCGCGCACCGGTCCGCGGCGATCTCCGGACGCCCGCGGAAGCGCGCCGGCAGGACCGGCGGCTGCGCGGGATAGGCCGCCGTGCGGTGTTTTTGGCGAAGGCGCTGGATCAACGCGCGAATCATAGGTCGTGCCCGCAGTAGGAAAGGTTGAAACTCTTGTTGCAGAGCGGAAAGTCCGAAATCTCCTGGTTGCGCAGCGCCAGCGCCAGGCCCAGCCAGTTGTGGAACGACGGATCGACCACCTTGTAGCGCGCGAACCGTCCCGCCGCGTCCGTCGTTGCCACGTGGGCGATTTCGCCGCGCCAGCCTTCCTGCAGCGAAACCACGAGCGCGTCCGGCGCGACGGAACCGCACGGCTTGAGCGCCGCGCCCGGCGGCAGCGCGGCGATCTGCGCGCGGATGAATTCGACGGAACGCTGGATTTCCAGCCAGCGCACGAAGGCGCGCGCGAAGACGTCGCCGCCGTCGAACGTCGACAGCGGCAGCTGCGCGAACCGATAGATGCCCGACGGAAAATCGCGGCGCACGTCGATTTCCAGCCCGCAGGCCCGGGCCGCTGGCCCGACCAATCCCAGCGCGACGGCGGTCGCGCGGGAAACCGCGCCCGTGTTCTCGAAGCGCCCCATCGCCGAGGCCGTGTCCCACAGCAGGTTCACCGCCCCGGCCAGGTCGCGGAACGCGTCGTCCAGGCGCGCGCGCAAATCGGCCAGCAGCGCGGCATCGACGTCGAACGCCAGGCCGCCGGGCCGCACGAAGCCCCGGCCGAACCGGTTGCCGCACAGCAGGGCGGTCATGTTCAGAAAATCGCCGCGCAAGCGCCCGCAGTAGGAGGAGGTCGGCAGGAACCCCACGTCGCCCGCCAGGGCGCCGAGATCGCCGACGTGGTTGGCGAGCCGTTCCAGCTCGAGCGCGACCGCCCGCAGCGCCTGGGCGCGCGCGGGCACGCGGCAGCCGGCCAAGGCTTCCATGGCTTGAACATGGGCCAGCGCGTGGCCGATCGTGGTGTCGCCGGCCAAGGTTTCCACGTGGTGGATTGTGCGCGGATGCGGCCCGCCGAGCAAGGCGCGTTCGATGCCGCGGTGCTGGTAGCCCAGCGAGATTTCCAGATGCAGCACCTGTTCGCCATGGCACTGGAAGCGGAAATGCCCCGGCTCGATGATGCCGGCGTGGACGGGCCCGACCGCGACTTCGTGGATGCCCTCGCCTTCCACGCGGAAAAAGTCCATTGCGGACGGCACGAGCGCCGCGTCGGCGGCGCGATCCCAGGCGTCGCGCCCGGGACGATACGACCGGTGGAACCGCAACGGCTTGAGCCACGGATGTCCCAGCGGCTTCACGCCCCATTGTTCCGCGATTTCGCGCTCGAAACCCGTCGCTTGCGGGCAGTCCGGCGCCAAGGCCGGATAGGACTCGCCCGGTTCCGTCGCCACGGCCCGCAATTCGCCGATGAGATCGTCGGCCCAGATGGCCACGAGACGGATGGCGGTGCCGCGAGGTTCGCCGTAGCAGGCGACGAGCCGCCCGCCTTCCGCGACGCCGTCGAGGACGGCGCGTCGGAAATCGGCGATCGGCAACAGCGGGATCTGGCCGACGGCGACCGGTTCCAAATGGCGGAAAGTCAACACGCTCATGGCGCCCCGCCCCCGATCAGTTGGGCCGCCTGCCCCAACAAGGCCGCGAATCCATGCGGAATCCAAAGTCCCAGAAGGAGCGAAAGGGACAACAGCGCGAGCGCCGGCAACACGGTCGGCCAGCGTTCGCCTTCGTCCGCCGCGGAATCTTCCGGCGCCTTGCCCAGCGACATGCCGAGAAACGCCTTCGCCATGCCCGCGAAGGCGATGGCCAGCGCGACCAGCGCGGCGATCGCCCACGCGCCCCGCCCTTGCGCGAATGCCGCCTGCAGCATCGTGAATTCGCTGGCGAACGTGCCGAACGGCGGCGAACCGGTGATGGCGAAAAGTCCCGCCAGCCACAGCGCGCCGCTGATCGGCAGCCGGCGCAGTCCCCCGCCCACCCGGGCGATGGATTTGGTGCGATACGCGGCGAGGAAATTTCCGGCCAGCAGGAAGAGCGCCGCCTTGACCGCGGAATGGTTCGCCGCGTGGAGCAGCGCGCCGTAGATCGCCGCGCCGCCCAAGCCCGCGCCGAACGCCAGCAAGCCCATGTGCTCCACGCTCGAGTAGGCCAACATGCGCTTGTAGTCGGTTTGGCCGACGATGAACGCCGCCGCGACGAACATCGAAACCAGGCCGAAGCCCGCCAGCAGGTTGCCGCTGAAAGCGCCCAGCCCCGCCGCCGCGCAAATCGCATGGGCGCGCAGAATGCCCAGGAACGCGCAGTTGAGCAGCGCGCCCGACAGCAGCGCGGAGACGGGCGACGGCGCCTCGCTGTGGGCGTCGGGCAACCACGTGTGCATGGGCGCCAAGCCCATCTTCGTGCCGTAGCCGACCAGCAGGAACGCGAACGCGGCCTGGAGCCAGGGCGCCGGCAGCTGCGCGCCGCGCGCGATCAGCTCGGGCACGAGCAGGGTGCCGGCGACGCCGGACGCCGTCGCGGCCACCACGATCAGGAAATTGCCCAGCAGCGCCAACGCGATGCCCACGGAACACACTAGCAGATATTTCCACGTGGCTTCCAGGGAACTCGGCTGCCGATGGAAATAGATCAGCGGCGCCGTGGCCAGCGTGGTGGCTTCCATCGCGACCCACAGCAACCCCAAGTGCTGGCTGGCGACCGTCAGCGTCATGGCGGCCAAGAACGCGAGCAGGCAAGCGGTGAAGACCGCCTCCGGCGCGTTCACGAACACGGAACCGGTGTCCGCTTCGGTCAACCGTCCGCGGGCTTCGCGCCCCCGGCCCAGGCTGTGCGCGGCGTAGATCGTCGCCGCCAGGAACAGTCCGCTCGCGAGGCCGAGGAACAGCCGCCCCGCGGCGTCGAGCCCCACCCACGCGCCCGGCGCAACGGCCGGCGGCCAAATCCAGCTGACGCCCGTCAACGCCGCATGCGCCGCGGCGGTCGCGACGAGCAGCGCCCGGCGTGGCCGGTCCGCCCGCATCCGCAGGGCCGCCAGCGCGGCCAGCAGCGGCAAGCCGATGAGCGCCCAGATCACGGCGCGTCCTCCTTCAGGGCGGAAAGCTGGTCGGAGTCGATGTGGTCGAATTCGCGATTGATCTGGAACACGATGATGCCCATGACGAACACGGCGGCGAACACGTCCAGCAGCACGCCCAGTTCCACCAGCAGCGGCATGGCTTCCACCAGCACCATGCCGAGCGCGAAAATGCCGTTTTCCATCGCGACGTAGCCCAGCACCTGCGTGATCGCCTTGCGGCGCGCGACGATCAGGAAAAGCCCCGTCCAGACCGTGAAGAGGCCCGTCGGCACCAGCCATTGGGAAGGCGCCGCCGCCGGCAGCGGCAGGCGCGCGCCGAACCAGAACGACAACGCCAACGCGCCCACGCCGATCAACAGCGACGCGACGAAACCGACGAAGGGCTCGATTTCCCGGCTGGCGTTCGTTTCCCGCAGGGCGCGGTTCAGCAGCGCCGGAAAGACGAAGCCCTTCAGGACCGCGCTGCCGCCGCCCAGCAGCAGCGCATGCCAGATGGGCCCGCCGCGATGCGCCAGCAGCGGCAGCAAGCCGAGCATCAGGCCTTGCGCGGCGAGGATGCGGATGGCGTTGCGCAGCCGGCTGGCGCCGAGCAGGATCAGATCCGTCAGGACGAGCGCGACCAAAATGAGATCGATGGCGTTGTTCATGGTCTCACCGGAAGGTCAACATCAGTCCCAGCGCGCACAAGACGCCGGCGCCGACCAGCAATTGAGGCACCCGCAGCAGACGCAGGCGCGCCATGCAGGATTCGACGATGCCCGTGACGACGGCCAGCGCCAGCAGGCCGACCGCGCCGACGGCGAGGTTCCCCAGCGGATGGCGGGTTTCCGGCAGCCACAATCCGACCACCAACGCGCCCAGAATCCACATCTTCAGGGCGGCGCCCCACTGCACGAACCCGAAGTCCACGGCGCCGTGATCGAGCACCATCACCTCGTGGATCATCGTCAGCTCGAGGTGGGTGTTCGGATCGTCGACGGGAATGCGGCAGTTTTCCGCCAGGAACAGGATGAAAAATCCGCCGGTCAGCAGCGCCCACAGCGGCAAGGCGCCGACCCAGGCCGGGCCGGACAGGTTCCCGTACATCGCCGTCAGCGAGAGCGCCTGGGTCGAGCGCGCCAGCGCCGTCAGGCCGACCAGCAAGGCCGGCTCGGCGAACGTCGCGAACTGCACTTCGCGGCTCGCGCCCATGCCTTCGAAGCTCGAGCCGACGTCGAGCGCCGCCGCGACCGTGAAGAACCGTCCCAAGCCCAGCAAATACGCCAGCAGGATCAGGTCGCCGCCGAACGCCAGCGGCGCGGCGACGTGCCCGAGCGGCACCAGCGTCAGCGCCGCCAGCAGGCAAGCGAAATTCACGAGCGGGCCCGCGCGGAAAATCCAGGTCGTGGTGCGGCTGTAGGTCGCGCCCTTGCGAAACAGCTTCCACAAATCGAAATAGGTCTGCAGCAGCGGCGGCCCGCAGCGGCCCGCGAAAAACGCCTTGGTGCGGTTGATGGCGCCGAACAACAGCGGCGCGGCCACGATGGCCAGCAGCGGATGGAAAACGGAAACCGCGTTCATGACCGCAACGCCCACGTCAAAAGAACCAGTACCGTCGCGACGACGTACAACACGTACCAATGAACTTGCCCTTGCTGCAATTTGTGCACCCAACCCAAGCCGCGCGCCAGGCCGCGGAAAATGGGATCGTACAGCCGTTCCCGCGCGAGATCCGGCGTTTCATCGTGCAGGCTGGCGGCGGCGGGAAAGATGCCTTCGGGCAGCCGTTGTTCGAGGTGCGGCTGCAGCAGGGATGCCGCATCGTGGGTCAACGGTTGGACGAAACCCGTGGCCGTGTATTGCATGCGGGCCGTCGGCGCCGCATAGCCGCAATCCCACGTGACGGTTTCGCGTCGAGAGCGACCCGCCAGCAGGCGGCGCCGAATCAGCGCCAATGCCGCCGTCGCCGCAATCAGCCCGGCGGCGACCGCGGCGATCGGCGATAGCCAATCGGCGGCCGTGGGTCCGGCTTCCGCGCCCGTCAATGCCGCCACGGCCGGTTCCATGAAGCGCACGACCGCGCCGGCGCCCATGCCGATGGCCAGGCACAGGGCGGCCAAGATCAGCATCGGGCCGCGCATCGTGCCGTCCACCTCGTGGGCCGCCGCCGCGACCGCCGTTCGCGGTTCGCCGAGAAACACGATGCCGAACGCCTTGGCGAAGCACGCCGCCGCCAAGCCGCCGATCAAGGCCAAGGCCACCACGGCCAGCACGCCGCCCAGCGCCGCCGCCCCGGAAGACAAAATGGATTTGAACGAGCCCGCGTACACCAGGAATTCGCTGGCGAAGCCGTTGAACGGCGGCAACCCGCAGATCGCGACGGAACCGACGAGAAACGTCGCGCCGGTCCACGGCATGCGCTTGAGCAAGCCGCCCAACCGTTCGAGATGGCGCGTGCCGGCGCCATGGACCACCGCGCCGGCTCCGAGAAACAGCAGCCCCTTGAACAGCGCGTGGTTCAGCACGTGCAACAAGCCGCCGGCAAATCCGAGCGCCGCGACGACGGGCGAACCGGCCTGCACGCCCAACATGCCGATGCCAAGCCCCAGCGCGATGATGCCGACGTTTTCGACGCTGTGATAGGCCAGCAATCGCTTCAGATCGTGCTGCGCCAGCGCGAACAGCACGCCCAGCACGCCCGAAACGGCCCCGATGGCCAGCACGGCCCAGCCGCACCAACCGGGCACGGCGCCCAGCAGAACCAGCGCGCGCACGATGCCGTAGATGCCCGTCTTGATCATCACGCCCGACATCACGGCCGAGACCGGACTGGGCGCTGCCGGATGCGCCTCGGGCAACCACACGTGGAACGGGAACAAGCCCGCCTTCGTGCCGAATCCGATCAACGCCAGCAAAAACAACGTGCCCGCCGAACCGGCCGGCACCGCATAGGACGCGAAATCCTGCGTGCCGCTGGCGCGTCCCAGCAGGATGAACAGCGCCAGCAGGAAAGCCGTGCCGACGTGCGTCGCCACCAGATAGACCCACCCCGCCTCGCCCACGCCGGCATCGGCGTCGTCGAACGTCACCAGAAAGAACGAGGCCAGCGTCATCGCTTCCCATGCCACAAGAAACAGCACGCCGTTGCGCGCCGTCAGCACCAGCGCCATGCTGGCGATCAGCAGATCGTAAAACAGCCAGAAGCGGCCCGGATTGCGGCCGGACCATGGCTTGAAATAGCCGATGGCGTAGATGCCGGCCAAGCCCGACAGCAAGAACATCGGCAGCAGGAAAAACGAACTCAGCGGATCGAGGCCGATGGCAAAGGTCCCATAGGGCATGTTCCACGGCAGCGCGAGCGTGCCTTCCGCCCGCGTCGCCAACGCGACGGCGGCGCTGCCGAGGCCCACCGCGCACGCCGCGCCGGCGCCGCCTGCGCCGAGTCCCACGGAGAGACGTTCCGACCAGCGGCCGGCCCACGCCGAGGCGAAGCCCGCGATGGCCAGCAGGCCGATGGCCCACAGGAAAACGTGCAGCAGAATGGAGGTTTCCAAAGCCATGGTCGCCGGCCCTTACGTTCGCTCGCCGGCGCCGGCTTCGATGCGGCGCGCCGCCGCCAGGATTTCCGTCGCACCGGCGCGGCGGGCGACCGCATCGCGGAACTCCGGATCGCGCAACGCGAAGGCCAGCATGGACAACAAATGGAGATGCGCGCGCGTGGTGGGACTGATCATCGAAAACAACGCGTGCACCGGCCGGCCGTCGAGCGCGCCGAAATCGATGGGCGTTTCGAGAAAGCACAGCGTGACCAGCGCCGTCGGCACGCGCAGCAGGATCGGGCTGCGCGGATGCGGAATCGCCACGCCCTCGCCGACGGCCGTCGAACCCAGCGCTTCGCGCGCCAGCAGGACGCTGTGCAGGAAATCCGGATCCACGTCCGCCGGCAGCGGCATGCTTTCGACCAGATGGCGCAGGACGGAATCCTTGTCCCGCCCCGGCAGGCCATGGACGATGCCGCCGGCCGCCAGCGCTTCGCTCAACGCCGGCATTGGTTCGGTCTCCGCCTCCGGGAGCGCGATGGGCTGGCTGTGGGCCGTCGCCCATTCGATCAGTTCGTCCCGATTCAAGAAAACGCGGCCATGGACGCTGCGGGAAGGAATTTCTCCCTTCTCGATGCGTTCCTGCACGGCGCGCTCGGACATCTTCAACATCCGGGCGGCATCTCTGACGGTCAGCGGCATGGCAAAGTCCCCTGCGAGCTGGCAGGGGGAAAACAGGTTAAGCTATTTACTCCGTTTCAACGGACTGTCAAGGGCGCAACGGGCGCGGCGTTTCCGCGCTTTTCATTCTCCGACAAACGTTTTACGGTGTCGTCATGAAGCACGCGTGGATTCGTTGGGTGGCATTGGGCATGCTGTGCGGCGGCCTGTCGGCGCCGGCGCAAGACGTGCGGGTCTGGACTCTGCGGGATGGCACCATTGTGGAAGGCGCCTATGGCGGATACGAAGACGGCCGCGTGATTTTGGACGTCGTCGATGGCCGGCGCCTGGGCATCCCCTTCGAAGCCTTCGGTCCGCAAGATCATCCGCGGCTTTGCCAGCTCACCGGCGCTTCCGCCCCAATCGAAGAATTGCTCCGCGACGAGTCCTTGTGGACGACGGCGACGACGGATTGGCTCGCGCGCCATGCCGCCCTGCGGTTGACGTGGGTAGATGCCGGCGCCAGCGCTCGTTCCCAACTCCCCTGCCTCGAATTCAACGGCCAACGCGTTTGGGAATTGCAGGCGAGCTTTGCCGCCGACCGCGCCAGACAAGTCATCGCCTCCCTCTACAATCGCGGCGATGCCGGCAGCCTGTCCGGCGAGGCGTTCAAGACCTTGCTGAATTCCTCGCAACAGGCGCTGACCGGCTGGTCGGGCTCGCCGCCGAGCCCGGTGCGCGAAATGCGCGGGCCCGCCAACGTGCA
This sequence comes from uncultured Verrucomicrobiota bacterium, assembly GCA_964436715.1. Taxonomy (GTDB): domain Bacteria; phylum Verrucomicrobiota; class Kiritimatiellia; order CAIQIC01; family Lenti-01; genus Lenti-01. The sequence continues at coordinate 20,729 of CAYTEK010000013.1, forward strand.
CGTCTACGCGCAGGCGTGGGTGCGCGCGCGGCACCAGGTCATTCTCCAATGGAGCGTGGGCGCCGGCGGCGTGCCCGAATTCATGCGGATGCGCCTGTCGCCGGCCAACGCGGCCGGCGGCGCCACCGGCGCGGCGGCCGCGGCCCAGGCCATGCAGACGACGACCACGGCGCCGCGCGCGCCGCTCCTGAACGCCGCGGCGCTGCGCGCCCGCGTCCGGCGCAACGCCAACGGCGATCTGCTGATACCCGACGTGCCCATGGTTGACCAAGGTCAAAAGGGCTATTGCGCCGCCGCCGTCACTGAACGGGTCCTGCGGTACTACGGGCGCGATTTCGACCAGCACCAGGTCGCCCAACTGGCCGGCAGCGACGCCGACCGCGGCACCGGCGGCTCCGACCTGGTGGCGGCCGCCAGCCGCATCGCGCGCGGACTCGACCTGAATTTCCGCAAGTGCATCGACATGGACGTCGAACGGTACTTGAAATTGATCGAGGACTACAACCGCGCCGCCCGCAAGAAAGGCCTCGAGCCGTTCGTCCACGAACAGATGATCGACGTCGATCTGATGTATCGCACGATGGATCCCGCCGTCTTGCGCGACGTGCGGATCGCGCGCGCCGTGGACATGCGCCAATTCTTTTCGACGGTGCAGGAAAACGTCGGGTTGGGCGTGCCTCTCATCTGGGCCGTGCAGCTCGGGCTCGTGGAGGAAACCCCCGCCCTGCCCCAGATGGCCGGCGGACACTTGCGGCTGATCGTCGGCTGCAACCCCCGCACCCAGGAAATCCTCTACGGCGCCACCTGGGGCAGCGCGCACGCGCTCAAGCGCCTGCCTTTGGCCGACGCCTGGACCATCACCACCGGGCTCTACACGATGCTCCCCCGCAACGTGCGCTAGGACTCAGCGCGGGCCGGTCCCCTTCTCGACGCGCTTCAATTTCCCTTGGCGGTCGGCCGCCAGATTCGCGTCGGCGAAATCCGCGGTATGCGGCAGGCGCATCTCGAAGCGGTCGAGCACGTCCACCTGCGCCGTGCCGGTCACGAGTTCGCAAGCAAGCACGTGGCCGCCGCGCGCGGCGTCGTGGCTGAGGAAATGCAGGTGGTAGCCCGGCACGTTCACGCCGGCCACGAACGGCGGACAGCGGAATCCCACCAGGGTGCCGGTCACGTTTTCCATGTCGAAGGTCGGCTGGGTGGGCGTGACGTCCTTCAGCGGCGGAAACGGCCGCTGCTGTGCCGGCACGCTGCGGGTGCGCATCGTCCGGAAGGTACCGTCGATGCGAATCGCGCAGAACAGATTGGGATTCGGCGCCTCCCGGTCGAGCGCGCTCTCCACGGCCGCCAGGTCTGCGCCCTGGGGCACGGCGAAGGTCCGTTCCGGCCGGAAGGCGCAGACGACGGCAAAAGGCGTTTCGCCGCGCGGATCGGGGGCGTGCACCCGGCCGTCGGCCTTCACCTGATAAAACGTGCCGTCCAGCAGCACCATTTCGCCGTCGAGATTGTCGTATGTGCCGATGCCGAAATCGCCGTGCCGGCGCAGGCTGGCCAAGCTCGCGTCGCCATCGTAGGCGCCCGCCAGCAGGGCGTCGATGGTGGAAACCTGATACAGGGCGTCGCGCGACGTTCCCGCGCAGCCCGCCAGCGCCCCGCACAATCCCAATCCCGCGATCGTTCGCCACGTGCTCATGTTCGTTCTCCTCGTCGATCTTCGGCACCCATCTTACGCCGTCCGCGGCCCGCTGGAAAGCCCGCATGCCGGCGCTCGCCAAATCGCCGCGACGGGCCTATGCTGTCTTCCATGACGGACACGCTGACACGCGCGGAACGCAGCCGGCTCATGGCGAAGATCAAGGGCAAGAACACGGCCCCCGAGCGCGCCGTGCGCTCCCTGCTCCATCGCGCCGGCTATCGCTTTCGCCTCCACGTGCGCGGCCTGCCCGGCACGCCCGACGTCGTCCTGCCGCGCCATCGGACCGTCGTGTTCGTCCATGGCTGCTTCTGGCACCGGCATCGCGGCTGCAAGTACGCCACGATGCCCGGCAGCCACCGGAAGTTCTGGACGGAAAAATTCACCCGCAACGTCGCCAACGACGCGCGGCACCGCCGCCAACTGCGCCGCCTGGGCTGGAAAGTGGTCGTCGTCTGGTCGTGCCAGCTCAAGCACCCCGACCGCGTGCTCGCCAAGATCGAGAAAGGCCTGGGGCCGCGGCGCATCCGCTACGCGCTCCCCGCGCCGGCGCCACGACCTTTGGCCGCCGAAAGCCGGCCCGCCTACGGGAAACGCGCCCCGCTTCCATGCGGTTAGGCGCCGCTTGCGGGATTATATCCACGGCACGTAAAAATCGCTTCCGCGCCGACAAGCCGCGCCGAACCGCACGGGAAGCGGGTTTCAGGCGGAACGATCGGCCAGCGCGGCGCTGGTGGCTTTCAGCCGCAGGGCCATTTCGCGCAGGATGGTCAAGACGACGTCCGGATTTTCGCGCAAGATCGCATCGAAGTTGTCGCGCGTGATGGCGACCACCCGCGCGCCGTCGGGACCCGCCGCGGCTGCCGCCGTCCGTTCGGTCTGGATCAGCATCGACATTTCCCCGAAGAATTCGCCGGGACCCATCGCGCGCAGCGGCAGGCCGCTCTTGGTCAGCGCGACGCCGCCTTCCAGCACGTAATACATCTCCGCGCCCGCGACGCCTTCCCGGAACAATTCGGCGCCGGGCGCCAGCGTTCGGACGAACGGTTCCAGCAGCGCCGCGGACGTCGGCGCGCGGCCGCCGCCCGCCCCCGCCGGCGCGAACAGGCCGCGCAGCAGCAAGGCTTCCTTGCGGCGCAGCGCGGCCATGACTTCCGCGCCCAGCAGCACGACGGCGAAGGTGCAGTAGGTCCAGACCAGCAGCAGGAAGATCGCCTTCAGCGATCCGAACGCGTAGCCGTAATCGGGATTGACCCGCAGGAACCAGCCGAACAGCGGGCGGATCGCGACCAGCAACAGCGCCGCGACCAGCGTGCCGGCCAGCAACTGGCCGCGCCGCAGCCGCACCGGCGCGAATGCCGCGTAAAAGAACCCCAGCACCGCCAGCAGAATCGCGAACGGCGCCCCCACCCCCAAGGCGCGCGCCAACCCGCCGGGCAGATGCGGAGCGACCGGATGGACGGCCAGGAACGTTTTGCCGCCCACCACCGCCACGAACGCCAGCAGCATGCCCAGGACCGCTGCCACGTTCAGCGCCTTGGCCTTGAGGAACTGCAGCCGCACGCCCGAACGGAAAATGCACTCCATCGCCGCGCGGATGGCGCCAGCGAACGGCGTCATGGACCACACCAACGCCACGACGCCGGCGAGCCCCCAGGCTTTCGACTGGGACAGCGCCAGCAAGTCCGTCAGGATGTCCTGATTGAACGCCGGGAAAAGCTGGGCGGTCAGGTTCGACATCGCGCCGAGCACGGTGGCGGAGGAACGCAGCACGAGGCTGAACAGGAAAAACAACAGCACCAGCAGCGGCATCAGGGAAAGAAAACCATAGTACGCCAGCGTGGCCGCCGTCTGCAGGTTGCGATTGGCCAGATAGGCCTTGAACGCGGCGACGCCCACGAACCCTACGCCGAGCGCGCCCCGCCGCAGTGCGCCCGCCGGGCGCTGGAGCGGCGCGGTCATGCGCCGAGGGCGGCGGCGACGACTTCGCCGGCGGATTTCAGCGGGCCGGCGCCTTCCAGCGCGCGCGCCACTTCTTCCAAGCCGGCCAGCTGCGCTTGCCGCGCCGGCGTGTCTTCCAGCAGCGATTCCAGCGCATCGGCCATGGCCGCGGGCGTGGCGGCACCCTGGATGAATTCCGGACAGAGCGTGCGGTTGGCGATCAGGTTCACCATGCCCAGCCACGGCACGCGGATGATCATCCGCCCGAACCAATAGGTCAGCCGAGCCGTGCGGTAGACGACGATCAGCGGACACTTCAGCAAGGCCGTCTCCACGGTCGCGGTGCCGGAGCACACCATGGCGGCCCGCGCCTGGCGCACCACTTCGCGCATTTGGCCGGTCACCACGGCCACGGCGGCGCGTTCCGCCGCCGGCCGACCGGCGAGTTGGGCTTCGATCAGCGCCGCGATTTCGGCGCTGGCCGCGGGAATCAGGAACACCGTTGCGGGCTCCCGCCGGCGCAATTCGCGCGCGGCGGCAAGCATCGGCGGCAGCACGCGCTGGATCTCCTGCTGGCGGCTGCCGGGCAGGATCGCGATGCGCCGCCCGCCTGCGGGCCACGGCAGCTCCGGCGACGGCGCCGCCAGCGTGCGCCGGACCGAATCCACCAGCGGATGTCCCACGAACACGGTGCGCAGGCCCGTGCCCTTGAACACGTCCACTTCGAACGGAAAGATCACCATGAGCAGGTCGAGCATCCGCGCCATCTTCGGAATGCGGCTGCGGTGCCAGGCCCAGACCTGCGGACTCACGTAATACAGCACCGGGATGCCCCGCGCGTGCGCTTGCGCCGCCAGGCGCAGATTGAAGCCGGGATAGTCCACCAGCAGCAGCGCGTCGGGTTTTTCGGCATCCAGCAAGGCGACCATCCGCCGAAACACGCGGCGGAAAAACGAGAGGCGCGCCAGCACTTCGAAAAAGCCCACGACGGCCATGTCGCGCGCGTCCACGACCGTGCGCACGCCTTCGCGCCGCAAGGCATCGCCGCCGATGCCGAACCACTTGACGTCCCCGCGGACCGCGCGCAAGCCGCGCACGAGCCGAGCCGCGTGCTGATCTCCGGACATTTCGCCGGCGACGATCATCACGCGTTTCATTTCAGGTCTGCCCCCGGCGGATGCTTTGGCAGATCGCCACGGCCAGTTTCAAGGCCTCGGCCGCATGTTCGCCGGTGACGACCGGCTCGGAACGGTTGCGCACGCAATCCACGAAGGCCCGCAGTTCCAGCGCCAGCGGCTCGCCCTTGTGGATCGGGACTTCGGTTTTTTCGATGCCCAGCAGCTTCTTGCGCAGGATCTTGCCCGTCTGCTCCTGGTAATCCAGCGAAACGTACGAATCCGGCAGGAACATCCGGATCTTGCGCTGTTTTTCCATGCTGATGCGGCTGGCGGTCACGTTGGCGATGCAGCCGTTCTCGAAGCGCAGGCGCACGTTGGCGATGTCTTCGCTCTTGCTCAGGATCGGCACGCCGACGGCCCGGATGTCCACGACCTTCGACTGCACGAGATGCAGGATGATTTCCAAGTCGTGGATCATCAGGTCCAGGATGACGCTGACTTCCGTGCCGCGTGGCAACAGCCCGAAGCGCGGCGGCGGATACGGCGCGATGCGCAGCGCTTCGACGTAGAGCGGCTTCTGCTGCGCCGGATTCACGACGCTCAGCACGGGGTTGAACCGCTCGACGTGGCCCACCTGCAGGATCGCGCCGCGCCGCTGGGCCAGTTCCACCAACTCCTCGGCTTCCTGCGTCGTGGCCGCGATCGGCTTTTCGACCAAGACGTGCTTGCCCTTTTCGATCGCCATGCCGGCCACGACGCGATGCTTGTCCGTGGGCACGACGATGCTCAGCGCTTCGGCGGCGTCGGCCAGTTCTTCCATCGACCGGAACGCCGCCGTGTGGTAGCGCTCGGCGATTTCCTGCGCGCGCTTCTTGTCGGCGTCGTACACGCCCGCCAGTTCCACGTCGGGCATTTCGGAATAGATGCGCGCATGCCACTGTCCCAGGCTGCCCACGCCCACCACGCCGGTTCGGATTTTCTTCAGCTCTTCGACCATCGTCGTCTCCCGTTGCGCAATCGGCTGCGGTTCAGGCCGGATCCGGCGCCGCGGCGTCGAACGCCACGAACGCGATGCCGAGGCGGTCCGCTTCCGCCACCAGCTTTTCCCGCTCCAGCAGGATGGTCCGCTTGGCCTCCACGGCCAGGCAGGAAATCTTCGCCTTGCGGAGCATCTTGAACGTGCGCAGGCCGACGATGGGAATGTCGAAGCGCATGTCGTGGCCAAGCTTGGCCACCTTGACCACGACGCCGCCGGCGCCGCCGAGGCGGCCCGCGCGCAGGATCGTCTCGTCGGTGCCCTCGAAGCCCTCCACCGCCAGCACGGTGCCGTCCTTCACCGCCACCGTCTGGCCGATTTCCAAGCCGCTGGTGACCTTGGCGACCTTGGCGCCGAGGCGGACGTCCGCCTGTTCGCGCGCATCCGGCGCTCGCCGGCCGAGGACGCCGACGGCGGGCATTTCCGTTTCCATGAAGCGATAGGCCGGCAGCAATTCGGCGCCGATCGCCCGCAGTTCGTCGCCGATGGCGCCGAAAATGGTGTGGGCGTTCTTGGTCTTGAGCGTGCGCAGGATGGCCAGCGCCTTGGCGTCGAGCCGCAGCGTGAACAGGCGCGTGGGCGTGATCTGCCCGGCCATCACGACCTTGGAAACGCCCTGGGCCTGCACGGCGTCGAGCAGCGCCTGCAGGCTGCCCAGATGCAGCCAGACCACGTCGTCGGCGTATTTCGAAATGACGCGTTCCGTCTCGCCCTTGAAGGCGAACGCCACGACGCGGCGCACGCCCTGCGCATGCGCCGAACGGGCCAATTGCCACGGATACGATCCGCGTCCGGCGATCACGCCGAGAACGTCGGGCATGGGAATGACGTCGCGTTCGCTCATGGTCGGCATCATAGCGCGGCCGGCCGGCGCGTCCAGCTTCTCTTTGCCGCGCCGGCGCCCAGCGCGAAGGTCAGTCCCGCGCCGAATTCGATGCCCAGCGCGCGCAGATTGCCCGGCCGCGCCAGATCCACCAGCGCGGTCTTGTCCCACGCCGGCAGCAGCGCAACGGGACCGCGCACGGGAGTCTCCGCAAACGGCGCGCCCAGCGGAATGCCATACGGTGCCAGCCGGTCTTCCGTCAACAGATCGACGACCAAATGACTGCCGATCAGGAGCAGCAGGAAAACGAACGCGCGCCAGCCGAACCGCGCCGGATTCCAGGCGCGACCGAGCAACCAGATGCCCGCTGCCGTCGCCAACACCCAAGGCACGCCATGCGTCGCCTGCTGGTGGGCCGTGTTGAGATAGCCGCGCAAAAGGCCGGGGAGATAATCGACGTCCGGCAGGCAGGCCAGTACGGCGGCGGCCGCGAACAGCGAAGCGCCTTGGCGCAAAGACGCCAAAAGCGGGAGACGCGCGTCTCCCGCCATGGCATACGCAAGGCCCGCGCCGGCCAATCCATGGAACACCGGAGAGGCCATGCGGCAAGCCGCGTTGCTACTTGCCCAGCGCGCGGCGCACCGCGAAGGCGAGGTCCTGACCGCGCAGATCGCGCGCGATCACCATGCCGTTGGCATCCAGCAAATAGCTCGTCGTTTCGCCGAAGATGCCCAAGGGCTTCGTCAGCGCCGGCGCGCCGGCCACCACCGACCACGGCAAGCCGTGCGCATCCAGTCCCGTCGCGTTGGGTTCCAGGCAGATGCTGACCACTTCGAAGCCGGAGGCATGGTAGCGGTTCCACAAGTCCACCACCTGCGGCAGGTTTTCTTCCCAGACCTTCCAGCCGCGCGCGAAGAAATCCACCAGCACGACTTTGCCGCGCAGGCTGGACAACGCGAAGCTGCGGCCGGCGATGTCGACGAGGGTGGCATCGGGGAAGACGACGCCCGGCGCGCTCTTCGCGCGCACCAGCGCCTTCTCCATGATCGTCAGCGGCAGCGAATCGCCGCCCGTGGCATTCGGGCGCGCCATCACCAGCGGATCGCCGGGCTGGGACATGCCCGACCAGGCATAGGGCTTGGGATCGTAGTACTTGCTCGCCTTGTAGGCGGCGATGACGGCGGCGACCGCGGCGGCATTGCCGGCCTCGGCCTGCACTTCGGCCTCCTTGACGTAGAGCTTGGAAGCGTCGATGCCGGGCATCTTGGCGATTTTTTTGCGCGCGGCGGCGAGCACGTCGATGGCCTCCGCGTGCTTGCGGCGCATGTCGCTGAGCACCATCGCCTTGATCACGGCCGCCTTGACGATCGCGTTGCCGTCGCTGCGCTGCGCGGCATCGGCCATCAAGGCCTGCACGGATTGGTCGATTTCGGCCCATTCCTTGTCGGAATAATAGCCGTAGCCCATGCTTTGCAGCTTGCTCAGCACGGCATTGTACTTCGCCTCGAACGAAGGCGCATCCTGGCCGAACGCGGCCGCGGAAGACGCCAGCAGCGCCGCCGCCAAAACCATCAGAATTCTACGCATGTGGGTTCCTCCAAATTTGCTTCGCCATTGTGCCCTCTCGCCGCGAAAACTCAATATCTTTTCCGCCGCGCAAGGCGCGAAACCGCCGGGGCCGGCGCTACGGCACGAGGATGAGGCGGTAGTAGCTCGAAGTCGTCGCCGGCGCGGCATTCGTCCACGGGGACGTCTGGACGCCGAGGTTGCTCCAAACCACCGGGTTCCGCACGATGTTCGTGCTGAACCAGACCTGCACGTTGCCCACGCCGTTGGAGTTGACCCATTCGAGGCGGACGTTGTCGTTCGTCCGGCGAATGAGGGTGAACTGCGGCGGATACTGGCCGAGGATGGTCAGATCGTAGACGCGGTTGCTCCAGCCGTATTCATTCGTGGCGCGCACGGTGAAGTTGAAGGCGCCCGCCGCGGTCGGCGTGCCGCTGAGCAAGCCGGCGCCGCTCAGGTCCAGGCCGCCCGGCAGGCTGCCGTCGAACAGGCTGAACGTCGGGCTGCCCGAAGCGACGATCTGCTGCGAGTACGCCGTGCCGACCTGTCCGATGGGCAGCGGATTGGTCGTGGAGAACACCGGCTGGGCGCCGATCTGAAGGTCGAAGTCGCGATAGGTCGCGCCATAGGCATTGACGGCTTCCACGGTGAAATTGAACGCGCCCACGTTGGTCGGGGTGCCCGTCAGCCAGCCGTCGCCGGCCAGCGACAGGCCGTCTGGCAGCGCGCCGGCGCTCACGCCGTACGTCGCGTCGCCGGTGGCCTGGATCTGTTGGGAATACGGAACGCCCAGGGATCCGTCCGGCAGCGGACTGGTCGTGACGAATTCCGGCGGACCGTAGACCTGCAGCGTGTAAATCTGGTTGGTCACGCCGACCATGTTGGACGCGAACAGCGTGAAGTTGGCGGTTTCGACTTGCACCGGCATGCCGGTGATCAGACCGGTGCCGTCGATGCCGAGACCGACCGGCAGCGCGCCGTCCGCCAGCCCCATGGACGTCGGATAGTTGCTGACGCCGATTTGCAGCACGTACGGCAGGCCCACCACGCCGTTGGGCAGCGGGCTGGCGGTGGTGAAGACCGGCACGCCCGCCGGAGCTTCGATCGCCAGATTGTAGATGCGATTGCTGGAACCCACCAGGTTCGTGGCGCGCACGGTGAACTGCAGGGATTCCACCGTCGTCGGCGTACCGGTGATCCAGCCCGTCGGATCCAACGTCAACCCGGCGGGCAGATCGCCTTCGCCCGCGACCAAGCTGAACGTGCCGCCATTGGTGACGACGACCTGCTGCGCGTACGGTGCGCCCACCACGCCGCTCGGCAGCGGATTCGTCGTCATGAAGATCGGCGGCCCCAGCGGACGTTCGAGCACGTTGACCTGGAAGCTGTTGGTCACCTGTCCGTAGACGTTGCTGGCCCGAACCGAGAACGCGCTGACGCCCAGGTTCGTCGGCGTGCCGCCGATCGCGCCGTTGGTGGCGTTCAGCGTCATCCAATTCGGCCAAGAGCCATAGGCGTAATAGCGCACGGCCGGCTCGCCGATGGCTTGCACAAATCCGTTGGTATAGGGATAGTCCCGGTAGGCATCCGGCAACTGGGCGCCGACGAACCGCGCCGGAATCGCCGGACCCACGGCCAAGCAGTGTCCGGAACCGGCGGCGATCTTCGAGATGCCGCTGGTCGCATAGCTCGGCACGTTGGTCTGGCCGTTGAAATCGTCGCCCCAGATCACGAGCGTGCCGTCCGTTTTCAAGGCGATGCTGAAGCAATCGCCGGCGGCGATGGCCGAGACGTCGCTCTGGGCCTCGACCGGCACGTTGGTGGCGTCGTAGTAAGGCGTGCCCCAGGCGATGACGCCGCCGGCTTTCAGCGCCAACGCATGCCATTTGCCGGCGGCGATGGCCGTCACGCCGTTGGTGGCTTCGGGCGGAACCGAACGGATGGTGCCCGCATCATCGTTGGTCGCGGCGATGCCGAAAACCTGCACCCCGCCATCCTTCAACGCCAGGCTGTAGTAGCCGCCGGCGGCGATGGCCGTCACGCCGCTCGTCAATTCAACCGGCACGTTGGTTTGGTTGTAGGTGTTGGAGCCCCACGCGACGATGCCGCCGCTCTTCAGCGCCAACGCATGGGCTTCGCCGGCGGCGATGGCCGACAAGCCGCTCGCCGAAGCCGGCACGTTGGTGATCGCGCCGGTGCCCCAGACGACGACCGTGCCGTCGTTCTTGCGCGCCATGCTGTAGGCGTTGCCGGCCGCGATTTCCGCCACGCCGCTCTGCGCGGCCACCGGCACGTTGGTCTGGCCGGAAGTGTTTTTGCCCCAAGCCCAAACCCGGCCATCGACCAACGCCAAACTGTGGAAGTAGCCGGCCGCGATGGCGGTCGCGTTGGAAACGGCATTCGTCGGCACGGGCGAGACTTGAAAGTCGGCGTTCAAACCCCAGCCTACCGTATAGGCGCCTTGCGCAGAAGCGGACGGTGCAGCCAACAGCGCCGTTCCCAGCGCCAGAACCGCGCCCCAACCCGCACATGCACGAACCGACTTCATATTGAAAAGTATCTCCTATCGGGCGATTTTCCGCAAGTCCAACTTCCCACTTATGCTACGCAAAAACGTGTTTTTCACGATCGGTGGAACTCCCAAGCTTGAAACCCCCTTTTCCATCGCCTAAAGTCGCCGCCATGAAACGACTGAAGTTGGTCATTCTGGATGCTTACGCCACCAACCCCGGCGATCTCTCTTGGTCGCCCATCGAAGCCTTGGCGGATTGCACGCTCCACGACCGCACGCTGCCTGCGGATATCCTTGAGAGGACTGGGGATGCAGATGCCGTTCTGTTGAACAAGGCCGTGCTCGACGCCCGCACCATCGAAAAGGCGCCGAATCTGAAATACGTCGGCATTCTCGCCACGGGGTGGAACACGATCGATCTGGCGGCCGCCAAGAAGCGGGGACTCGTCGTTTCCAACGTGCCCGGCTACAGCACCGCTTCCGTGGCCCAACACGCGTTCGCGCTCCTGCTGGAACTGACGAACCAAGTCGGTTTGCATTCCGCCGACGCGCGCGCCGGCGGCTGGGCCAAGAACCCCGACTACTGCTATTGCCTGACGCCGCTGGTCGAATTGGCGGGCCGCACCCTCGGCATCGTCGGTTTCGGCCAGATCGGCCAAGCCGTGGCCCGCATCGGCCAAGCGTTCGGCATGCGCGTGCTGGCCAATCGCCGCGAGCGCTCTGCGCCGCCGCCGGCCGGCGTCGAGTACGCCGATCTCGATCGCCTTTTCACGGAAAGCGACGTCGTCACCCTGCACTGCCCGCTCTCGCCCGCCACCGCCGGCCTGGTCGATGCCCGGCGCCTCGCGTTGATGAAACCCACCGCGTTCCTGATCAACACGTCGCGCGGCCCGCTCGTCGTCGAGCAGGATCTGGCCGACGCCCTGCGGGCCGGCCGGCTCGCGGGCGCGGCGGTGGACGTGCTTTCCACCGAGCCGCCCGCGTCGACGAATCCCCTGCTCGCCGCGCCGCGCTGCCTGGTCACGCCGCACCTCGCGTGGGCCACCGCCGCCGCGCGCCAACGGCTGATCGCGATCGCCGCGGACAACCTGCGCGCGTTCATGGCAGGCCGGCCCATCCATCTCGTGCCCTTGGGTTGAGGCCCCGCCGTTTCCCATGCGGTTCGGCGCGGCTTGCGCCGGAACGGCGCCGAAACGCAGCCGCCGGCGCGCTCAGTCCGCCACGCGCAGATATTTTTCCATGCCCCAGGCGAAATCGTGCCGGCGGTAGTTCTGCAAGCGCGCGTGGCGCACGCCGAAGGCCATCGGGTGGCCCGTCAGGATCCACGGGCAATCCTCGCGTATCATCTCCTGCGCCTGCGCCCAATACAGGTT
>CAYTEK010000014.1:0-8542 GCA_964436715.1 uncultured Verrucomicrobiota bacterium
CTCGATGGAGACCAGTTCCAATTCGTCGCCGCCGCGCAATTCGCCGTCGGCGGCGCCGCAGGCGGGGCATTGGTAGGCGCCGACGGGCGTTTCGTAGTCCGCGCCGCAGCGGGGACAATGGAAGGCGGGCGCGGTTTCTTCGACGTCGAGCCGCGCGCCGGCGGCGGCGGTGCCGGGCGCGAGTGCTTCGAACGCGAAGCGCAAGGCGGCGACCACGACGCCGGAAAGCGGGCCCACGCGGACGCGCAAGGCGCAGATCGGCGCGCCGCCGGCAGCCGTGGCGGCGTGGTCGAGCAGGTTCGACATGAGGCTCAATTCGTGCATGACACCGGAGCGTATCACGTTTGCCGCGCGCGGGGAGCGCCCGGCGGAAAAATTTTGCGGGAAGCCCCTGCGATTTTGCTGAGCATTTCCGAAAACGAGCCGGAAATCCACAGGCGCCGCGCGCGAAAAAAACCTTTGATTTTCGAGAAAAATCGCGGCTTTCGAAACGGGTGCAAAAGGGGCTGTGGATAAGTTGTGCACAGGCGGGGGCGGCGCGGGGGGTCGAAACGACGCAATATCCTGCCGGAGAGAACGATAAGACTTCCAAGAAAATTGTCTTTTTTTCTGTTGACGCTTGGTGGGACGAAGTGGGATAAAGTGCATCAAAGAGTGGGTCAAATGGAGCGTCGTGTCACAACCGAAATGGATGAGCTGCTGAATGCCGGCGCATTCGTGGGGCAGTACGTGCACACGCTCGACGGCAAGAAGCGCGTGACGATTCCGTCCGACTGGCGCGAAGCGGCGGGCAATCCGGTGTTGTTCGTGCTGCCCGGCGTGAACTTCAAGTGCCTCTACGTCGTCACGGCCCGCGAGATGGCGCAGCGCCTCGAAAAGGTGCGCGCGGCGTCGGTCGCGAACGTCCAGGCGCAGAAATTCATGCGCGACTTTTTCTCGCGGGCGGATCGCGTGGCGCTGGACGCGCAGGGGCGCATCCGCGTGAAGGACGAGTTGTTGGATTTCGCGGGAATTCTCAATCAGATGGTGCTGGTGGGCACCGGCAGCCGGTTCGAATTATGGAGTCCGGAATCATGGAACGAACAGAGTTCGCAGCTGGATCAATCGAAGTTCGCGGAAGCGGCGCAGTACATCGGCTTCTAAACTTCCTCGGCGCGTTCTTCCTGGGCATCGGCCCCGCCGCGCGCGCGGGACGGGAAGCCGAAAACTGGTGGGACCGCGATCCGGCGGCGTCGGCCGCGCCGAGCGCGCCGTTGATCCTGGGGCGGCAGGCGGAATTGTTCGATGCGGACGGGCAGGCGGCCTTGCAGACGGCGCCGGCGCCGGCGCGCGTGGCCATCCCGGCCGCGGCGCCCGCGCTTCCGCGGACGATCGTGTCGGTCCATTCCCGGTCGCGGACCACGGCCCGCGTGGTGGCGACCACTCGCGTGATGGCGGTGCCCCGCGCGGCGGCGGCGGCCGCGTCCGCGGCGGCGGCCCGCGGCGACGTGGGGCGCCATCTCGTCATGAGCCAATCCCTTTCTAGCGGCAGGGAGGAATCGCGCTGGTTCTCCGTTCCCCAGCGCACCCTCCTGCCGCGTTTTCAGCTTTTCGAAGGCGCCGAAGCCGTGGTGGAAGAAGGCGCCAACCTGCGGATCGGCTCCCCGGCCACGAAGGCGCAGCGGGGCCGGGTCTGGTTCGTTTGAACGCATGAGGTGTGAGGCATGGTCCATTTGCCGGTGTTGCTGGAGGAGACCGTCTCCCGGCTGGTGACGGCACCCGGCGGCTGGTACGTGGATGCGACGGCGGGGGCGGGGGGCCACGCGGCGGCCGTCTTGGCGGCGGCCGGACTGGACGCCCGCCTGCTGGCGCTGGATCGCGACGGCGACGCGCTGGAACTGGCGCGCGCCGCGCTGGCGCCTTTCGGCGACCGGGCGATCCTGGAGCGGGCGAACTTCGCGGATTTGGCCGAGGTGGCCGCGCGGCACGGCGTGCGCGACGTGCGCGGCATATTGATGGATCTGGGCGTGTCGTCCATGCAGCTGGATCGGCCGGAGCGCGGCTTCAGCTTTCGGCAGGACCATCCGCTGGACATGCGGATGGACGATCGGCAGGAACTGACGGCGGCGAAACTGCTGGAGCGCCTGCCGGAAGCGGAATTGGCCGACGTGCTGCGGCGCTACGGCGAAGAACCCATGGCGCGGCGCATCGCGCGGGCGATCGCGGCGGCGCGGGCGCAGGGCGCGCCGATCGCCACCACGGCGCAGCTCGCCGAGCTGGTGTCGCGGGCGAAAGGCGGCCGGCGCGGCCATGCGCACCCGGCGACGCAGACGTTCCAGGCGCTGCGGATCGCGGTGAACGGCGAATTGGCCGCGCTGGAGCAGGCGCTGCGCGCTGCGCTGGACCTGCTGGCGCCCGGCGGCCGCCTGGCGGTGATCAGTTTCCACAGCTTGGAAGACCGGATGACGAAGCAATTCATGGCGGCCCACGAGGGCCGCATGGAGGCGCTGGCGAAAGGCGGCGCGCGCTGGAGCGGCACGTTGCCGCGGGCGCGCCGGGTGACGCGGAAGGCGGTGGTGGCCACGGAGGCCGAAACCGAACGGAATCCGCGGGCGCGGTCGGCCAAGCTGCGGGTGTTGGAAAGGATGGCGTGACATGGCGAAGCGGAATCGGCGAAACGGCGAAGAAGGACATCGGGCGCTGGCGTGGGGCATCGCCCTGTTCGGGCTGGCCGCGGTCCTGGCGGGCGTCTACCTGGGGCTCTACAATTCCTGCGAGACCATCGGCCGCCAGATCAAGAAGCTGGAGACCGATCGGGCCGAACTCCACAAGCGCGTGGTGAACGAAGAGCGCAACTGGGCCATGGCGCGCTCCATCGGCAACATGGAGCGGCTGATGGCCTCCCACGGCATCGCGATGTCGTGGCCCGAAGAGCGGAACATCATCCGCCTGCAGGCGGCGGCGCCGGACGAGCCGGCCCAGTACGCCTGCCAGCGCGGTCCGGCGCCGCGTGATTGACCGCGGCTACATCTGGCGCACGACGCTGATCGTCGTCGCGCTGCTGCTGGTGTGGGGGGGCCTGGCCGTGCGGCTGGGCGTTCTGCATCTCGGGCCGAACGACGTGCTCCGCGAGCGCGTGCGCAAGATGCGCACCGTCGAGGAGCAGATCCTCGTCGGGCGCGGGCGCATCCTGGACCGCAACGACCGGCTGCTGGCGCTGGATTTGCCGGTCAAGAACGTCATCGTCGAGCCGGAGGTGGTGCTCAGCAACGGGCAGGCGCGCGCGGTGAGCGCGCAGCTGGCGCGGGTGCTCGGCCTGCCGCCGGCGGCCGTCTACGCGCGGGTGAACAAGCCGGGCGATCCCTACGAGCCCGTGGCGCGCCTGGTGCGCGAGGAAGTCGCCGCGCAGGTGGAGCGGCTCCAGCTCAAGGGCGTCTATTTCGAGCCGCAGACGACCCGCTACTATCCGCACGGCAAATTGGCCTGCCACGCGCTGGGCTTTTCCAACAAGGAAGGCGTCGGCAGCGCCGGCATCGAACAGCGCTGGGACGCCTACCTCAAGGGGCGCCCGGGCTACCGCCAGAGCGAACGCGACGGCGCCAAGCGCGAAATCTACACCCACCGCACGCTGGAAATCGATCCGCAGGAGGGCGCGGACGTCCATCTGACGCTGGATCTCAACATCCAGTACTTCGTCGAAAAGGCGCTCGACGCCGCGATGACCAACCTGAACGCGAAGGCCGCCTGGGCCATCGTGGAGGAAGTCCGCACCGGCGCGATCCTCGCCATGGCCTCGCGACCGGATTACGACCTCAACGACTACAACAAGACCTCCGCCGACGTGCGCCTGAACCGCGCCGTGGGGGAGAACTTCGAACCCGGCTCCGTCTTCAAGGGCGGCGTCGTCGCCGCCGCGATCAACGAAGGCATCGTGTCCACGAACGACCTGTTCGACTGCGAAAACGGCATGTGGTTCTACGCCGGCCGGCCGCTGAAGGATTTCCATCCCTACGGCGAGCTCGACGTCACCGGCATCCTGCGCAAGTCCAGCAACATCGGCGCGGCCAAGATCGCCGTGATGCTGGGCGAGGAGCGCCTGTATCGCTACCTGACGTCCTATGGCCTCGGCCGGCCCACCGGCCTCGAGGTGCCGGGCGAGGAAGCCGGCATCCTCAACCCGGTGGGGAAATGGGCCAAGGTCGACATCACCCGCATCGCGATGGGCCACACCGTGGCCGTGACCGCCTTGCAGATGCTGAACGTCCTGTGCTGCATCGGCAACGACGGCTTCCTGATGAAGAACCACGTCGTCCGCAAGGTGGTGGACAAGAACGGCGCGGTTCTGCTGGAGAACAAGCCCGAGGCGCTGGCGCGGCCCATCACCGAACGCACCGCCGCGCTGATGCGCCAGATGCTCGTGGAAGTCACGCGCACGGGCGGCACCGGCACCCGCGCCGCGATCAAGGGCTACAACGTCGCCGGCAAGACGGGCACCGCCGAGAAAATCAAGGACGGGCACTACGTTTCGAACGAGAACGTGTCGTCCTTCATGGGCATCCTGCCGGCCGAGCGGCCCGAAATCGGCATCATCGTGGTGCTCGACAGCCCCGTCGATCCCGTCAACAAGCTGCGCACCGGCGGCATCACGGCCGGCCCGGTGTTCGCGCAGATCGCCGAACCCGTGGCGCGCTATCTCGACATCCGCCCCGTGGATGCCGCCGAAATGGTCTATTACCACCGCATTCTGGAGGCCGCGCCGTGAACCGCGACGGACGCGGGAGGACGATGAAGCTGGGGCGCTTGCTGCAGGCGGCGCCGGCGGCGCAGTTGCGGACGGGCGCCGCGGCGACGGAAATCGCGGGCCTGGCCTACGATTCGCGCGCCGTCCAGCCCGGCAGCTTGTTTTTCGCGCTGCCCGGCGCGAAGACCGACGGCGGGCTGTACGTCGAGGAGGCCGTGCGCCGCGGCGCGGTCGCCGTCGTCCATGAAAACGGCGTGCGCGTGCCGCGCGGCGCGGCGGACGTCGTCGTGTCCTGCGCCCGGACGGCCATGGCCGACCTGGCCGCCGAATTCCACGGCCACCCGGCGGACAAGCTGCGGGTCGTCGGCATCACCGGCACGAACGGCAAGACCACGACCGCCTTCATGGTGCGCGACGTCCTGCGCGCCGCCGGCACGGATTGCGGCCTCATCGGCACGATCCAGTACGAATTCGGCGGCCGCCGGCTGGCGGCGGCGCGCACCACGCCCGAATCCCTCGACTTGCAGCGGATGTTCGCCGAAGCCTGGCAGGCGGGCTGCGGCGCCGTGGCGATGGAAGTGTCGTCGCAGGGGCTCGCGGCCGAACGGTTGCGCGGCACGCGCTTCGCCGCCGCCGTCTTCACGAACCTGAGCGTGGACCATCTCGATTTCCACAAGACGATGGAGGCCTATTTCAACGCCAAGAAGCGCCTGTTCGACGCCTTGGTCGATCAGGGCGCGCCGGCGCCCGCCGTCGTGAACGTCGACGATCCGCATGGCCGCCGGCTGGCCGCGGAACCGAGCCTGGCCGGGCGGCTCGTGACGTTCGGCTGCGGGCCGGACGCGGCGGTGCGGGCGACGGAGCTGCGCCTGTCGGAAACCCGCTCGGCCTTCCTCGCGACGGGGCCGTGGGGCGCGGTGCGCGTGGAACTGAATTTCGCCGGGCGCTTCAACGTGCTGAACGCGCTCGCGGCCATGGCCGCGTGCGGCGCGCTGGGCGCGGCGCCGGACACCATGGCCGCCGCGCTCGCGCAGCTGACGGTCGTGCCTGGCCGCCTCGAGCGGATCGCGGATCCCAAGGGGCGTCACGTGTTCGTGGACTATGCGCACACCGAAGACGCGCTGTGCAACGTGCTCCAGACCTTGCGCGAGAACGCGTCCGGCCGCCTGATCTGCCTGTTCGGCTGCGGCGGCAACCGCGACCGGAGCAAGCGGCCGCGCATGGGCGCCGCCGTCTCGGAATTCGCCGATTTCGCCGTCGTCACCAGCGACAATCCGCGCGCCGAGGAGCCCGCGGCCATCCTCGCGGAAATCCTGGCGGGGATGGACCGGAGCCGGCCGCATCTCGTCGAACCGGATCGGGCGCTGGCCATTCGGGCCGCGTTGCGCGAAGCGCGGCCGGGCGACGTCGTGCTTGTCGCCGGCAAGGGCCACGAACCCTACCAGGAGATCGCCGGCCGCATGCTCCATTTCGACGATCGCGAGGTGGTGCGCGAAGCCCTCGCCGAAGGCCTGTGAGCCGGGCCGAAAATGGATTGCGCGGAACCGTCGAAACTCCTACAACCCCCTCGTCATGGATTTGGTTTCTCCAGAATGCGCGGCGACGTGGTGCCGCGGCCGCTGGCAGCCCCGGAGGCCTGCCGGGCCGTTGCGCGCGCTGGTCACGGATAGCCGCCAGGCCGGGCCCGGCAGCCTGTTCTTCGCCCTGAAGGGCGAGAAGGCGGACGGGCACGATTTCCTCGCCGCCGTGGTCGCGGCGGGGGCCGTCGCCGTCGTGCGCGCCGATTTTCCCGCGGACCGGCTTCCGGCCGGCGGCGCGTTCCTCGTCGTGGACGACGTGCTGGCCGCCCTGGGGCGCTTTGCGGCGGGCTATCGCGCGACGCTGCCGGCGCGGCTCGTCGGGGTGACTGGCAGCGTGGGGAAGACCACGACCAAGGAGCTCGTCGCCGATCTGCTGGCGACCATCGGTCCGACCGGCCGGACGGCCGGGAACTACAACAACGAGATTGGCCTGCCGCTGAGCGTGGCGGGCTTGGATCGCGGCTGCGCGTTCGGCGTCATCGAGGCCGGCATCAGCCATCCGGGCGAGATGGCGCCGCTGCGCGAGATCCTGCGGCCGGACGCCGCGGTGGTGTCGCGCCTCGGTCCGGTGCACGTCGAATTCTTCGCGTCCGTCCGCGCCATCGCGGAGGAAAAGGCCGCGCTGCTGGAAAAACTGCCCCCGTCCGGCTTCGCGGTGCTCGACCGCGACGACGAATTCTTCGACGTGCTGCGCGCGCATGCGTCCGCGCCGGTGGTGGCGTGTTCGCTGCGCGACGCCGGCGCGGATTATTTCGGCGCGCCGCAGGCGGACGGGCGGCTGCTCGTGGTCGAGCGCGCGAGCGGGGAGCGCCGCGCGCTGCCGGTGCCGCCGCCGGGCGCCTACATGGCCGAAAACGTGCTGCGCGCGGTGGCCGTTGCGCGGCGCTGGGGCGGGGCCTGGGACGCGTTGGCGGACGCCTTGGCGCGCGCGCACTCCGTGGGCATGCGCTGGGCCGTCGGCGACGTCCGCGGCTGGACCGCGATCAACGACGGCTACAACGCGAATCCGGTCAGCCTGCGCGCCGCGCTGCGGGCGTTCGCGGATTGGCCGGCGGCGGGGCGGAAATTCCTGGCCGTCGGTTCGATGCTGGAACTGGGCCGCCGCGAGCGGGACGAACACGTCGCGCTCGGGCAATTCGCCGCCGCCGGCGGGTGGGCGGGCATCGCCGTGGTGCCGTGGCGGCGCCCCGACGGCGCGCCCGACGCCGCCGCGGCGGCGCTGGCGGACGGCGTGCGCGCCGGCGGCTGGCCGGAAGAGAATTTGTGCGTCGCCGCCGATGCGGCGGCGGCGGCGGCCTGGCTGCGCGCGCGCCTGCAACCCGGCGACGCGCTGTTGCTGAAGGCGTCGCGCGGCGTGCGCATCGAGCGCGTCCTCGAAGAGCTTCGAAAAGAAAGTTGAGCCATGTTGTACTACCTGTCGCTGCTGTCCGACCAGTTCACGCCGCTGAACGTCTTCCGCTACGTCACCTTCCGCGCCTTTTCGGCCGCGGCCACGGCGTTCGTGCTGTCGCTGCTGCTCGGGCGCTGGATGATCGGACGCCTGCGGGCGTACAAGATCGGCCAGATCGTGCGCCAGGATCCGGAAATGGCCGCCATCAACCACGGCGGCAAGGCCGGCACGCCGACGATGGGCGGGCTGCTGATCCTGTTCGCGACGACGGTCGCGGCGCTGCTGTGGTGCCGCACGTCGAATCCCCAGGTGTGGATCGTCCTGGCCACCATGCTGTTCATGGGCGGGGTGGGGTTCATCGACGATTGGATGAAGCTGCGCGAAAAAAATTCCAAGGGCCTGCAGGAATGGCAGAAGCTGGCGCTGCAGGGCCTGTGGGTCGCGATCGCGTTCGCCGCGATCGAGGCGGTGCCGGGCACGCGCGTCCACGCGCGGGAATTGATGGTGCCGTTCTTCAAGGCGCCGGTCGTCGCCGACCTGACGATTCCGGGCGCGCTGGTCTTCATGTTTCTCGTGCTGGTGGGCACGACCAACGCGGTGAATTTGACCGACGGCCTCGACGGCTTGGCCGCGGGCTGCATGAATTCGGTCTCGGCGGCCTACTTGGCGCTGGCCTACGTCGCGGGCAACGTGGTGATGGCCAACTACCTGCAGGTGCCGGCGATTTCCGGCGCGCACGAGCTGGCCGTGTTTTGCGGCGCGTTGTTCGGCGCCGGACTGGGCTTCCTGTGGTGGAACGCCTATCCGGCCAAGGTGTTCATGGGCGACACGGGCAGCCTGGCGCTGGGCGGG
>CAYTEK010000014.1:8552-32210 GCA_964436715.1 uncultured Verrucomicrobiota bacterium
CATCAAGCAGGAACTCACGCTGCTGATCGTCGGGCTGGTGTTCGTCGGCGAAGCGGCGAGCGTGCTGGTCCAGCGCGCGAGCTGCCGGCTCTATCGTCGCTTCACGGGCCAGGGCCTGCCGCCGGAACGCCGGCCGTTCCGCATGACGCCGATCCACCACCATTTCGAAATCATTTCCAAGGAGCGCGCGAAGGCGGAAGGCCGTTCGCCGGATTCCGCGGAGAATTCCGTGGTGATCCGTTTCTGGATCGTGTCGATCGTGTGCGCGCTGCTGGGGCTGGCGACGCTGAAACTGCGGTGAGGACGACCATGCGGCGATTTCAGCGGGCCCTGGTGTGCGGTTTGGGCGCGAGCGGCGTGGCCGCCGCGCGCCTGCTGCGCGCGGAAGGCGCGGAGGTCTGCGCCGCCGACGAGCGCGAGACGACGGACAACCTGGCCAGCGCCGCGGCGCTCGCGGCCCTCGGCTGCGCGGTCGTCTTGGGCGCGCGGACGCCGCCCGCGGGCGATTTCGACGTCGCCGTCGCCAGCCCGGGGCTGCCGGCGGCCGGACCGTTTCTGGCCGCCGTCGCGCAGCGCGGGATTCCGCTGCTTGCGGAAATGGAATTGGGCTGGAGCCGGTTCCGGGGCCGGACGATCGCCGTGACGGGCAGCAACGGCAAGAGCAGCGTGGTGAAGGCGCTGGCCGAGTGCCTCGCGGCCGCGGGGCGGCGGGCGGCGCCGTGCGGCAACTACGGCGTGCCGGTTTGCCAGGCGGTGGCGGAGTCCGAACTCGATTGGCTCGTGATCGAAGCCAGTTCCTTCCAGCTCGAGACGTGCGCGGAATTCCGGCCGGACGTCGCCGTGTTGACGAACGTGCTGCCCAACCATCTGGATCGACACGGCACGCTCGAAGCCTACGCGCGCCTCAAGGCGCGGATGTTTGCGCGCCAAGGCGCCGGCGACGTCGCGCTGACGCCGCCGGAATGGCGCGAGCGGTTCCGGTCGTGGTCGGGCGGCGGCGGCCGCTGGACGACGTTCGGCGCGGACGAGCGCTGCGACTTCCGGCACGCGCCGCACCGGCTGGCGGAGGGGGGCGGGGCGGAGATTGACGTCGCCGGATCCTATTTCGACAACGAGGTGTTGGGCCCCAACGCGGCCGCGCTGTACGGCGCCGCGCGCGCCGCCGGGGTGCCGCCCGCGACCGTGGGCGCGACGTTGCGCGGGTTCCGGCCCTTGCCGCACCGGGCCGAGCCGGTGGGGGAGTTCGGCGGGGTGCTCTACGTCAACGATTCCAAGGCCACGAACCTGTCGGCCCTGATCGCCTCGGTCCGCATGCAGGCGCGGCCCGTCTGGCTCATCGCCGGCGGCCGGCCGAAGGAAACCGATTTTTCGGCGGCGCAGCCAACGCTGCGCGCGCGGGTGCGCGGCGCCTTTTTGATCGGGGAAGCGGCGCCGGCGATGGCGGCGGCGTGGGGCGCGACCGTGCCCTGCGAGACGTGCGGCACTTTGGACCGCGCCGTGGCCGCCGCGCGGCGCGCCGCGCGACCGGGCGACGTCGTGCTGCTGGCGCCGGCCTGCACGAGCTACGATCAGTTCCGCGCCTACGGCGAACGCGGCGATGCGTTCCGCAAATTGGCCTCGGAAAAGGATTGAAATGCCGGAGACGGCGGGCGCATAATCCGCCCGCAACGTATAAATCAATTTAAAGAAGAAGCAAGGAGTCGAAAAATGAGGGTGTCCGTTGTTGCAGGGTTGATTCTCGCCGTCCACGTGGCGGTGATCGGTTCGGTGGTGATGACGCAGGGTTGCACCAGCACGCAAAGCGGAACGGCGTCGACCGTTCCCGCGCCGGTGGAAACCGCGCCGGTGCCGCCGATGCCGCCGTCCGTCGCCGTCGTGCCGCCCGTTGCGCCGTCGGCGCCCGTGGCGTTCCCCGTCCTCCAGCCGCCGGTGGAGCCGGCTCCGCTGAAGACCTCCGTGGCCGCGGAAAACGTCTACGTCGTGAAGTCCGGCGATTCGCTCTCGAAGATCGCGGCGGCCCACGGCGTCAAGGCCGCCGAATTGAAGGAGCTGAACCAGATCGCCGACGTGAACAAGATCCGCGTCGGCCAGAAGCTCATCCTGCCCGATTACGCCAAGGCGTCCCAGTCGCAGCCCGCGGAAAAGTCCGCCGCCAAGCCCGCGGACAAGAAGGCGGTCGCGTCCGGCGACGCGTACGTCGTCAAGCCCGGCGACGCGCTCTCGAAGATCGCGGCGGCCCACGGGGTCAAGACCAAGGACCTGATGGCGGCCAACAACATCACCGACGCGAACAAGATCCGCGCGGGCCAGAAGCTGACGATCCCGGGCGCCAAGGCCGAGAAGAAGGTCGAAGCGGTCGCCGCGAAGCCGGAAGAAAAGCCGGTCGAAGCGGCCAAGGTCGAGGAGAAGCCTCTCGAGCAGCCGAAGGCGACCGAGCCCGCCGTCGCGCCGTTGCCCGCGCCGGTGCCCGAGGCCGCCCCCGCCGCCGCGCCTGCGCCTGCGCCAGCCGCCGCCGCGCCGGCCGCGCCCGTCCCGAGCCAGGACGCCATGCTGGACTACACCGTCCAGGAAGGCGACACCGCGGAAGGCATCGCCCGCTTGTTCGTCGTGAGCAAGGACGACATCCTGAAGGTGAACGGCATCGCCGCCGGCGCCGACGTCAAGCCCGGCCAGAAGATCAAGATTCCCCCTTCCAGCATGTAGGCCCTCGCCTCGACGAGGCTTGAAGCGCGCCCGGCCCCGGAAGGGCCGGGCGTTTTTTCGCAAAGGAGTGCAACGGTGTCGTCCCGCGTGATTCTGATGTTGGTGGTGGGGATGCTCGTCCTGTTCGGGCTGGTGATGCTGTTCAGCACCAGCGGCCCGCAGGGCGAAAAATTGGCCCACAATCCATATTACTTCGTCCAGCGCCAGGCGGTCTGGCTGGTGCTGGGCCTCCTGGCCGCGTGGGGCGGCGCGCAGACGGACTACCATCGCTGGATGAAGCTGGCGTGGCCGCTGCTGGGCGTCGTCGTGGTGCTGCTGGCGCTGGTCTACGTGCCGGGCGTCGGACTCAACGTCAAAGGCAGCCATCGCTGGCTGCGGCTGCCGCTGGGCCTGAGCTTCCAGCCGTCGGAGCTGGCGAAATTCGCGGCGATCAACGCGCTGGCGTTCTGGTTCGGCACCAAGCGGCGGGAACGCGGCGGCTTCGTGGGCGGCATCGCGATCCCCGGCGCGATCCTGGGTTCGATGCTCGGCCTGATCGTGTTCGAGACGGACTTCGGCGCGACGGTGCTGATCGGCGCGACGGGCGGCCTGATGATGTTCGTGGCCGGCGCGCCGTTTCTGTATTTGCTGCCGGCGGGCCTGCTGGCCGGCGGCGCGCTCGCGTGGATGATCAAGCAGAATCCGGAACGCATGGCGCGCATCATGGCCTTCCTGCATCCGGAAGACTACGCCCAAGGCGAAGCCTTCCAGCTCATGAACGCGCTCTATGCCTTCGTGGCCGGCGGCGTGACGGGCGCCGGACTGGGCCAGAGCCTCCAGAAGCGGTTCTATCTGCCCGAAGCCCACACCGACTTCATTTTTGCCATCATCGGCGAGGAATTGGGCGTGGGCGCCACGATCGGGGTGGTGCTGTTGTTCGTGGTGTTCCTGCTGTGCGGCATACGCATCAGCGGGCGCGCGCCGGACGTCGGCGGGCGCCTGCTGGCGTTCGGCATCACGATCCTGATCACCTTGCAGGCCGCGATCAACATCGGCGTGGTGACGGGGCGCTTGCCCACCAAGGGGTTGCCGCTGCCGTTCATCAGCTTCGGCGGCACCAGCCTGATGGTCACCCTGTTCATGGTCGGGGTGTTGCTCAACGTGGGCCGGCAAGGCAGCGGGCGCTTCCGCATCCGGGCCTAGGCCGGATGCGGGCGGGAGGGGTCCCGCGCGCTTGTCCGCGGGGCGGGAGAAACGGGGGAGAAGGATTGCGCGGCCGGCGGGGAACCGGTAAATTGTCTTTGATCATCATGGGTTCCGGCGGGGCCGGAGGAAACGAGAGGGTGTGGATGAAAGCGGCGACGGGTTTGCGGGCAGTGGCGGCAGCGGTTCTCTTGTGCGCGGTCGGGGCGCGGGGCGAGGCGGTGCGCGGCCAGATCAACGGCTGGGGCACGAACTGGATGGCGACGAATGCGGCGTTCGCCGGCGACACGCGCTGGTCGGCCACGCTAACCAGCACGCAGAGCTGGACGAACATCAGCTTCAAGATCGACCTGCGGGGCGACTGGACGACGAACTGGGGCACCGGGACGATGGCCACCAGCGCCGTCGTGAACAGCACGATCGGCCAAGGCCACAAGAGCAACACGACCGGCAGCGACGGCGGCAACCTGAGCTACAGCCAGGTGAACGGCATGCGCTATACCTTCCGCATGGAAGGCGACCACACGTGGTGGTACCGGCCCTACACGATCCAGGCGACGACGAACGATCCCGCCGCCATCACCAACGTGACGGACAACAGCGGGACGGCCGGCACCAACGCGGTGACGGTGACGGCGACGCTGAGCGCGGCGACGAGCGGCGAAGGGGTTTACGCGCGCTACACGACAAACGGATTCGCGGCCAGTTCGCTGGCGACGGCGGTGGTGGCGGGCACCAGCGCGACGCTGACGATTCCGGGCATGCCGGCGGGGCGGACGGTGGCGTACTACGTCCTGACGAGCACGATGCCGGCGGCCCGGATCGCAAGCGATCCCGATTTGTGCACGTTGCGGGCGAACAACGCCGGCGGAACGAACTATCAATACCTGGTGGGCGAAGCGGAGCCGACGTTCGGCAATTGCTGGCACTTCCCGACGAACGTCGAACCGGGCACGGTGACCATGCGCAATCCGACGAACCCGACGCCGGGGGCGGACACGTACGTCTACGTGGGCAACTACCAGCCCGACGCGGACATGACCGGCGGCAAGGTGTACTACAAGAAGTCGACGGCGGGTTCGTGGTCCACGAACAGCCTGTCCTACGATTCGACCTCGGGCGACAACAACTACTGGAAGGCGGCGATTCCCTCGAACGCGGTGGCCTTGGGCGAGACGCTGCAGTACTACGTTGAAGTGGATTACGCGAACGGCGGGGCCGACACGACCTTCCTCGGCACGACGAACCAGACGGGCCAGGTGAAGTACGCGCAGGCGACGAACGCGGCGGCGCATCCGTTCCAGGCGGTCAGCGCGGCGAACCTGGGCAACTGCTGGCACGTGCCGACGAACGCCGAGCCGGCCGGCGCCTACATGCGCAACCCGCGGCATCCGTACGCGTCGAACGCGGTGACGTTCTACAACGGGAACCAGTTCCAGGGGGCGGGCAATGCCGCCGACCAGAGCGGCGGCTGGCTGCTGCACCGCCTGCAGGGAACCGGGACGTGGACCAGCAACGCGCTGGCGTTCGATTCCCAGGCGGAGAACAACAAGTACTGGGCGGCGACGATCGCGTCGGGAACGTTCGGCAAGACGCAGACGGTGGAATACGTGCTGGCAGTTACCTATACGGACCGAGACGCGACTTACGTGGGCGCGACCGGCATCGTCAGCCGCACGTTCGCGGCGTTGGCGGAGGCCCAGGCGGCGCCGTTCACCTTCACCTACGGCGACGACCCGGGGCTGGAGCCGGGCTACCTCTGGCACGGCGGCAACGTGGTCAAGGTGGCGGGCGATGCCATCCAGATCTGGGCCAAGATCGGCTACGAGGCGACGAACGGCTATCGCTGGGCCGACCACGCCGAGGTGCGCTATCGCATCACCACCAACGGCGCCAGCAAGCGGACGGTGAGCGGCGTCTCGCGGCTGAGCAAGCTGGCGACGCCCAAGGTGCTGTCGTCCGATCTGGTCCTGACCAATGCCATGGCCTTCAGCCACGCCGAGGACGATCCAAGCGCCAACGGCAACGCCATGTGGTGGGTGGCGACGATCGAAGACGCCGGGCTGACGAACCTGGAAGCGCTGGTGCAATACCAGGTCGCCGCCTGGAACTCCGCGACGAACGGCGGCAACGGCGTGGTGCGGAAAGCCGAGTACCAGACCGACGGGGCGGCGGACGAGATCTTCGAATACCGCATGTACACAGGCGGCTCGGGCGCGCTGACGGTCAACGGCCAGAACGCGGACTACACGACGACGAAGTTCTTCATCGACGAAGCCGCGAGCGAAACTGCGGCGCTCACCGTGAGCTACGCGCCGCCGGCGGGCGCCACCAGCGTCGAGGTGTTTTCCAACGTCGGCCGGCGCGACCGGGTGGACGGCGATTGGAACGGCGACGGCGTGCCGGACGGCATCCAGCCGCCGGACGGCAATCTGATCACGACCAACGACGCGACGGCCTATTTCGCGGCGTTCCCGATGACGTGGAACGGTTCGGCGTACGTCTGGACGACCAACGCCGGCCAGTGCGGCGCGTACCGGCTGACGGCGCGCTACCACGCCGTGGGCCAGACCGGCACGAACTGGACGTGGTATTCGTCCGAAGGCCGCCGCGACCACGCGATCGTGATCTCGCCGAAGAAGGTCCTGCAGCAGACGATGTACGAACTCAATGCGCTGACGGCGAAGGCCAGCAACAACACCGAGAGCGGCCGCAGCACGTTCGACGACCTGATCGATCCGCAGCACGCCACGAACGTCAACACCTTCAACGAGTTCAGCATCGAGTACCTCGACAAGCTCCAGGCGAACTGCCTGTGGTTCCAGCCGATCCATCCGTCGGGCTACGACCGGTCGGAGAACGATCCGGACACCGGTTCGCGCTACAACCCGGGCAGTCCGTACGCGACGCGCGACTATTTCTCGGTCAACCACTTCTTCTCGCGCGCGGGAACGGAGGAAGCGGCGCTGACCGAGTTCACGAACTTCGTGGCGCATTGCGACCAGGGCCGGGACCGGCTGGGCAGCACGAACCACGTCGGCACGATCAACGTGATGCTCGACGGCGTGTTCAACCACACGTCGTGGGACGCCGAGTTCGGCCAGATGGGGGTGGACCTGGGCTTCTGCACGAACAAGGACGACAAGATCGGCTGGTTCAAGCCGGGCTGGTTCTCGTACTGGCAGGACTACGGCGAGCCGGCGACCTACTACCACACGGCGTGGAGCAACGACATCGCGACGGCGCCGGACCGCGGCGATTTCGGCAAGTGGGCGGACGTGGCGGAACTCTACTACGGCAAGTACTCCGCGCTGGTGCGGCACAACCCGGACAACAACGGCGACTACCTCAACGAGGAGGACGTCTACGACTTCGCGGGCATGACGCAGGACACGATCGACCTGTGGAAGTACATCGGGCGCTACCCGCAGTACTGGCTGCAGCAGACCGGCAACGCCCTGACGAACCGGCCGGGCCAGGTGGACGGCAACGGCATCGCCTACGACGACTACGGCATCGACGGGCTGCGCTGCGACTTCGGCCAAGGCCTGCCGCCGCAGCTGTGGGAGTACATCATCAACCGCACGCGCAACTGCAAGTGGAACTTCATGTTCATGGCGGAGACGCTGGACGGCGGCGTGCCGGGCTATCGTTCGAACCGCCATTTCGACATCCTGAACGAGAACATGGTCTTCCAGTTCACGCAGGCGCACGTCAGCGATCCGGCGACGCTGCGCACGCAGTTGGAAAACCGCCGCACGAGCTACGGCGGCGGGGCGATCCTGCTGAACCTGACGGGGCACGACGAGGTGCTGCCGTGGAGCGATCCGTGGGTGACGGCCTCGCGCTACGCGATGGTGTCGGCGGTGATGGGCGTGCCGATGGTGTTCTACGGCCAGGAGCAGGGCATCGGGCCCTACGCGGGCACGGCGGACAAGTGGACCGGATTCACGAATTTCGAGCTGAACTTTGGCAAGTACATTCCGCATTTCAAGAAGTGGAACAAGCTGCGCTGCTGGGAGGAGCCGCCGCTGGACGCGGCCTCGCGCGAAATGGCGCAGTGGCACGGGCGCGTGAACTGGGCGCGGCACAACAGCCCGGCGCTGCAGAGCGCCAACCAGTATTTCCTCAGCCTGAAGACCGGCGGGGACAACACGAAGATCTTCGCGGTGGCGAAGTACGAGGCCGCGGGCGCGGTGGCGAACGACCAGGATGCGGTGCTGGCGTTCGCGCTGTTCGTCAACTCGGGCGACCACGCGGGCTCGAGCGGCACCTACGACCTGGCCGGCTGCTGGGATTTGCTGGGGCTGCAGAACAGCACGAGCGTGTTCTACAACGTGCGCAACCTGGCCTCCAGCGACGCAAACGCCGCGCTGTGGTCGCCGGCCAAGAGCGGCGCCGATCTTTACGCGAACGGCATCTGGGTCAACTTCCCGTCCGACAGCGGCGGGAACATCTACGACGACGGCGCGATCGTGCAGTACCTGAAGATCGAGGAGGCCTCGGCGCCGGCCACGGAAACCTCGAATTCGCCGGTGGCCGTGCCCTACGCCTGGCTGGACGCCTACTACGGCGGCGGACACACGGCCGCCGAATACGAGGATCTGGCGATGCAATCCGCCTCGAACGGCGTGTCGGCCGTGTGGCAGTCTTACGTGGCGGGCCTCGATCCCACGGATGCGGGCAGCCTGTTCCAGATGGACGGCGTCTTGACCGCGACCGGCGCGCAGATTTCCGTGGCCGCGGTCTCGAACCGCGCCTACCGCATCGAATTCCTCGACGGCGTGCTGTCCGCGCAGCCGCAGAGCTGGAATGCGTTCCAGGCCAACGGCGCGTGGACCAACCTTGCGCCGTTCACCAACCGGCACACGTTCGTCGACACCGGCGCCGCGACCAACAGCGGCTGGCCCGTGGCCACGCAGCGCAACTACCGCGTCTGGGTCGAATTGCCGTAGTCGGACGGGGCCGGCCATGTGGATTCTGCGCGGATTGCTGGGCATCGCCGTCCTGACGGCGCTGGCGTGGGCGTTGAGCGAAAACCGCCGCCGGGTGCAGGGCCGGGTGGTGGCGTGGGGACTTGGGTTGCAGTTCCTCTTCGCGTGGCTGCTGGTCAAGGTGCCGGCGTGCCAGCAGGCGCTGGCGCAGCTGAACCGCGTGGTGCGCGCCATCGAGCGGGCCAGCCACGAGGGCGGCGCCTTCGTCTTCGGCTACCTGACGGGCGGGCCGTCGCCGTTCCAGACCGCGGACGGTTCCGCGGCGGCGCCGCAGCTGTTCTTCTTCGGGCCGCTGGTGATGCTGATCGTGGTGGGGGCGCTGAGCGCGGTGCTGTTCCACTTCGGCATCCTCCAGAAGGTGGTGGGGGCGTTCGCGCACCTGCTGCGGCGCACGATGGGCCTGGGCGGGGCGGAGGGCGTCGTGGTGGCCGCCAACGTCTTCATGGGGCAAAGCGACGCG
The DNA here is from genome assembly GCA_964436715.1 of uncultured Verrucomicrobiota bacterium. Classification (GTDB taxonomy): domain Bacteria; phylum Verrucomicrobiota; class Kiritimatiellia; order CAIQIC01; family Lenti-01; genus Lenti-01. Next base: position 17,892 of record CAYTEK010000014.1, read on the forward strand.
CCGCTGTTGATCAAGCCCTACGTGCGCCAGCTCGGCCGCGCCGGCCTGATGTGCACGATGACGGCGGGCATGACGACGATCTCCGGCTCGCTGATGATCGTCTATGCCTCGATCCTGGAACCCGTGCTGCCGGGGATCATCCTGGGACACCTGGTGGTGGCTTCGATCATCAGCGCGCCGGCGGCGGTGATGGTGGCGCGCCTGATGGTGCCGGCCGAGCCGGGCGAAGTGGATCACGAGAAGCCGAAGCTGGCGGCGGACACCCACGGCGTCGTGGATGCCCTGCTGGTGGGCGCGAACGACGGGGCGAAGGTCATGGTGAACGTGGCGGTGATGCTGGTGGCCATCATCGCGGTGGTGTCGCTCGTGAACAAGGCGCTGGGATTGATTCCGCTCGCCGCGCCGCTTGCGCTGGAACGCATGCGGGGGTGGCTCATGGCGCCGGCGATGTGGCTGGTGGGCGTGCCGTGGAGCGAGGCGCGGGCGGCGGGCGAATTGATGGCGCTGAAGACGGTGTTCAACGAGTTCGTGGCCTATCTGGCGCTGGCGCGGCAGGCGCCGGAGGCGCTGTCGTTCCACAGCCGGCTGATCGCGATCTACTCCCTCTGCGGGTTCGCGAACTTCAGCAGCATCGGCATCTTGGCCGGGACGTTGGCGGCGCTGTGCCCGGAGCACAAGAAAACCGTGGCCGGCCTGGGGCTGAAGGCGCTGGTGGCCGGCACGCTCGGCACCCTGCTGACCGGCGCCGTCATCGGCATCCTCGTGCGGCCGTGAGGCCTTGCCCGCGCCGCGCCGCGGCACGTTCGTTTTTCATTTAGGCGCGAAAAGCGCTGGCGTCCGTTCGCGCCGCGACCTATTCTGAAGCCGTGAGAGGCAGACTCCATGCGGGCGTGTCGGGGCTTAACCCGCTGGGGGTGTGGGGCCGGGGGCCTGGGGGGGGGGCGGGGGGGGGGGCGGCGCCGCCGAACAACGGCAACGGCGCCTTCGCGCCGACGCCCGCGGAGCAGGCCTTTCTCGCCGAACGTCCGACGCTGCGCATCGGCATCATGGCGGATTGGCCGCCGCTGGATTTCGTGGATCGGTCCGGCCAGCCGGCGGGCGTCGGCGCGGATCTTCTGGAGGAAATGAACCGCTTGCTGGGGGGGGCGATCCAGATCGTGCCCGGGCCGTTCGATGCAAACCTCGAGAAGGTTCGCACCGGCGAACTCGACGGGCTCATGGACGCGACGCCGAAGCCGGACCGCGAGGAATACCTGCGCTTCACGCAGCCGTATCTGGACATCCCGCACGTGATCGTGGGCCGGCGCAACGCGCGCTATTATCCGTCGGCGGCGGCGCTGGCGGGCCGCACCGTGGCGCTGGAAAAGGGCTTCGGCAACGTGAAGTGGTTCGCGGAGAATTTTCCCGACGTGCGGGTCCGCCTCTATCCGTCCACGCGCGACGCGCTCGACGCCGTGGCCCGCAGCCAGGCCGACGCCTACGCGGGCAACCGCGCCGTGGCGATGTATCTCATCGAGCGGGAAATGCTGACCAACCTCCATCTGCAGGGGCGCCTCGAAAAGCCGTCGGTGGTGCTGGCGCTCGGCGTCCGCAAGGATTGGCCGGTCGCGGCGGAGATGCTGGACCGCGCCCTGAAAGCGGCGCTGCGCAAGGAGGGCCGCGCCATCCTGGCGAAATGGTTCGAAGCGGCCAGCAAGGTGGGCGCGGAGTTCCGCCCGACGGCGGAAGAAAAAGCCTGGCTCGCCGCCCATCCGACTCTCCGCGTGGGCGTCATGGACAATTGGCCGCCGATGGATTTCGTCGACGAGTCGGGGACGGCGCACGGCATCGGCGTGGATTTCATCGGGGTGCTGAACGACCTGCTGGGCGGCCGCATCGAAATCGTGCCCGGCCCCTTCGTCGGCCTGCTGGAAGACGTCCGCGCCGGCCGGCTGGATGCGCTGATGGACGTCACGCCGCGCCCCGACCGGGAGGTCTACCTGCGCTTCACGAAGCCCTATGCGACCTTGCCGCATGCGATCGTCGCGCGCAAGGGCGGGGCCTATTACGATTCCTTCGAAAGCCTGCACCGGCGCACCGTGGCGGTGGAAAAGGGGTTTTTCGTGGGGGCCCACCTGCGGTCCAACCATCCGGCCATTCGCTTGGTCGAATATCCCTCGACGCGGGAGGCGCTGCTGGCCGTGGCGGCGGAAAAGGCGGACGCCTACGTCGGGAACCGGGCGGGGGCGACGTGGATCATCGGGCGCGAATTGCTGGCCAACCTGCAGGTGCAGGGCACCGTGCGCGAAACGGCGTCCGTGAACGCCATCGGCGTGCGCAAGGACGAGCCGACGCTGGCGGCCATCCTGGACCGCGCCTTGGCCTCCTTGCCGCAGCAGAGCGTGCAGGAAATCTTCGAGCGCTGGGGCGGCGTCGGTCCGGACCGGGGCATGGGCCTGTCCTGGATTCGGCTCACGCCGGAAGAAAAACAGTGGCTGGCGGCCCATCCGGTGATTCGGTTCGGCAGCAATCCCCATTGGGCGCCGGTGGAGTTCACCGACCGCGAAGGCGTGCCCCGCGGCATCTCGCGCGACTACCTGGAACGGTTCGGGCAGGCGCTGGGCGTGGATTTCCGCTACGTGGCGACGCCGACGTGGTGGCAGGCCCAGGACATGCTCCAGAGCGGCGACGTGGATCTGCTGACGTCGCTGACCAAGGCCAGCGCGCGCAAGCGGAATTTCGCGTTCACGCCGCCGTACCTGTCGCTGCAGACGGCGATCTTCACGCGGGAAGACGTGCCGTACGTCGGGGAGGTGGCCGAGCTCCGGAACCGCCGGGTGGCCGTCGTGCCCGGCTACGCGATGAAGGAACACCTGCTGTCCCAGTGTCCCGAAATGCAGCTGGTGGACGTCAAGGACGTGCCCGCCGCGTTGCGGATGCTGGAAGACGGCAGCGTGGATGCCTTCGTGGGCGCGCTGCTGATCACCAGCCATTACATCCAGGCCGGCGGCCACACCCGGATCAAGGTGGCGGGCGAAACGCGCTTCGTCTATCAACCCGCTTTCGCCTGCCGTCCGGATTGGGCGATCCTCGTGCAGATTCTCGACAAGGCGCTGGAAGGCATCGAGGAGGACGAACGGAACGCCATCGCCCGGAAATGGATGACCGTCACCTACGAGGAACACGTCGATTACGGAAAAGTGGCCAAGATCGGCGCCGGCGCGGCCGCGCTCCTGGCCTTGTTCGTCTACTGGAATCGGCGCATGGCGGTCGAAATCCGGCGCCGCAAGGCCGTGGAAGCCTCGCTCCACAAGAGCGAGGAGGCCTTGCTGGCCGCGAACAAGGAACTGGAGGCGTTCTCGTATTCGGTGTCGCACGATCTGCGCGCGCCGCTGCGCCACGTCGCCGGCTTCGTCCAGCTGCTGCAGGCCAAGGCGCGGGACCAGCTGGACGACACGGGGCGGCGCTATCTCGACGTGATCGCCGGCGCGGCGAACAAGATGGGCGCGCTGATCGACGATTTGCTGTCGTTTTCCCGCACCGGCCGGGCGCAGATGCGCGCGGAGGTCCTGCCGCTGGCGCAGATCGTGGAGGAATGCCGGCGCGAACTGGAGCCGGAAACGCGCGGCCGGACGATCGACTGGCGGATCGGGGAGCTGCCGGACGTGACCGCGGATCGCGCCTTGCTGCGGCAGGTGATGGCGAATTTGCTCGGCAACGCCGTCAAATACACCGGCAAGAAACCCGCGGCCCGGATCGAGGTGACCGCCCGCCGGGAGGGCGGCGAAATCGTCGTCTGCGTGCGCGACGACGGCGCCGGCTTCGACATGAAGTACGCCGACAAGCTGTTCGGCGTCTTCCAGCGCCTCCACACCGAAGCGGAATTCGAGGGCACCGGCATCGGGCTCGCCAACGTGCGCCGCATCGTCGCGCGCCACGGCGGCCGCACCTGGGCCGAAGGCGCCGTGGACCAGGGCGCCGCATTCTATTTCAGCCTGCCGGCCGGACCGCCGGCCCCGGAAGAACGACAAGGAGAAACACGATGAGCGGAAAATACATCCTGCTGGCCGAAGACAATCCCAACGACGTCGAGCTGACGCTCGCCGCCCTGGCCGACAGCCACATGGTCAACCCGGTCGAGGTGGTCAACGACGGCGCCGAGGCGCTGGATTTCCTCTATCGCCGCGGCAAATTCGCCGGCCGCAACCAGGGCGATCCCGCCGTCATCCTGCTGGACATCAAGATGCCCAAGGTGGATGGCCTGGAGGTGCTGCGGACCATCAAGAAGGATCCGAACCTGCGCCTCATCCCCGTGGTGATGCTGACGTCGTCGCGGGAAGAGGCGGATCTGGTCCGCAGCTACGAAAGCGGCGTGAACGCCTACGTCGTCAAGCCGCTGAACTTCGACGATTTCATCCATGCCGTCCGCGAAATCGGCCTGTTTTGGGGCTTTCTCAACGAACCGTCGCCGGCGACGCGTCCGCCGGGGTCCGCCTGATCGCGGGAGAGCGCCATGGCCGTCCCCTCCGCCCACTCCGCCGCCGGCCGCGAGCCGGTCCATCGCCTGAAAATCCTCCATTTGGAAGACAGTCCGGCCGACGCCCTGTTGGTCGAGGAAATGCTGCGCGCCGACCACGTCGATTGCGAAATCGTCGTCGTGGCGGAGCCGGCGGAATTCGAACGCGAACTGGCCAAGGGCGACGTGGACGTGGTCATTTCCGACTACAGCCTGCCGCGCTATTGCGGCACGGATGCGCTGAAGCGGACCCGGGAAGCGGGACCGGAAACGCCGTTCATCTTCGTGTCGGGGTCCATCGGCGAAGAACGCGCCGTGGAAGCGGTGCGGATGGGCGCGACGGACTACGTCATGAAGGAGCATCTGCGGCGGCTCGGTCTCGCCGTGCGCCGCGCCGTCGAGGCCGCCGAGAGCGCGCGCCGGCGCCGGGAGGCCGAGAGCCGGCTGGGGGAGGAGCGCGACTTCCTCGCGGACGTGTTTTCCAGCGTGCAGGACGGTCTCGCCGTGCTGGATGCGGACCTGAAGATCGTGCGGACCAATCCCACCCTGGATAAGCTGTTTTCCGACCAGATGCCGCTGGCGGACAAGCCGGCGGCCGCCTTGTTCGGCCCCGCCGTTGCCGAACCGCTGGCCGCCGCGCTCCGCGACGGCCAGCCGGCCCGGGCGGACTGCACGCTGGAAACCGCGCAGGGCCGGCGGGAATTCAGCCTGTTTTCCTATCCCTGGCTGGAGCGCCGCAGCGGCCGCCAAAAGGGCGTCATCCTCGGCGTGCGCGACGTCACCAACGAGCGCCAGCTCCAGCAGCAGCTGTTCCAGGCCCAGAAGATGGAGAGCATCGGCCGGCTCGCCGGCGGCGTCGCCCACGATTTCAACAACATCCTCCAAGCCATCCTGGGCTTCAGCGAAATCCTGGCCGCCGAAATGCCCGAAACCGATCCGGCCCGCCAGGACGTGCTGGAAATCCGGAAAACGACCGAGCGCGGCGTCGCCTTGACGCGCCAGTTGCTGGCGTTGAGCCGCAAGCAGGTCCTGGCGGCCGTGGACCTGGATCTGAACGAGCTCGTGGAGCGCATGGGCGGCATGCTGCAGCGGCTGCTCGGCGCGAACTGCCGGATCCGGTTCGACGTCGATTCCGTTCCGGCGCGCGCCCACGGGGATGCCGGCCAGATCGAACAGATCGTGATGAATCTGGTGGTGAATGCGCGCGATGCGATGCCCCAGGGCGGCGAAATCGCGATCGGCACCCGGACGCGCGACGTTTCGCCCGCCGCCGCGGCCCGCAAGGGACCGCCGTGGCGCGCCGGCCGCTTCGCCTGCGTGTCCGTGCAGGACGAAGGCACCGGCATCCCGCCGGAAATCCTCGCGCGGCTGTTCGAACCGTTCTTCACGACGAAGCCGAAAGGCAAGGGGACGGGCCTGGGCTTGTCCACGGTGTACGGCATCGCGCAGCAGCACGGCGGCTGGGTGGACGTGGCGACGGAGATGAACCGCGGCTCCACGTTCACGGTCTATTTGCCGGCCGCGGCCGAAGCGCCGCAAGGACCGCCCGCATGAACGCGCCCGCCGCCGCGCCCAAGCCCCTGCGCGTCCTCGTGATCGAGGATTCCGAGGTCGATGCGCTCCTGCTGCTGGAACAGCTCAAGGCCGGCGGCTATGCGCCGGCGGCGCGCCGCGTGGACAACGCCGCCGATCTGGCGGAGGCGCTGGACACGCAGCCGTGGGACATCGTCTTTTCCGACCACAACATGCCGCATTTCAGCTCCACGGAAGCCTTGGCGATCGTGCGGTCGTCGGCGCTCGACGTGCCGTTCCTGATCGTGTCCGGCGCCATCGGCGAGGAAGCGGCGGTGGCGGCGATGCGGGCGGGCGCGCAGGATTATCTCATGAAGGGCAACCTGGCGCGGCTGGTCGCCGCGGTGGACCGGGAGCTGAAGGAGGCGGAAGAGCGCCGCGCCCGCCGCGCGGCGGAACGCGCCTTGCTCGCGCAGGAAGAGGAACTGCGCATCGCGCGCGAAGTCCAGCAGCGGCTGTTTCCCGCCGGACCGCCGGGCCTGGCGGGCTACGACGTCGCCGGCGCCTCGCGCCCCGCCGCCGCCACCGGCGGCGACTACTTCGACTTCATCGCGACGCCGGCGGGCCATCTGCTCGTCGTGGTGGGGGACGTGACCGGCCACGGCATCGGCCCGGCGCTGCTGATGGCCGACGCCCGCGCCTATCTGCATGCGCTGGTGCTGGCGAACGCGGAGCTCGCGGACGTGCTCGCGCGCGCCCGGCACCTGTTGCTCGACGACCTCGGCGACGAGCATTTCATCACCCTCCTGTTCGCGGATCTCGATCCCGCGACCGGCGTCTGGACGTACGTCAACGCCGGCCATCCCGCCGGCGTCGTGCTGGGCCCCGCCGGCGAGGTCAAGGCCGAGTGGTTGCCCAACACGGCCGCGCTCGGCATCGACCGCGACGAAGAACGCCTCGTGCCGGGGCGAATCGCCTTGGAAAAAGGCGACCTGCTGCTATTGTTGACCGATGGCATTCTGGAAGCGCACGCAAAGTCCGGCGAGGAGTTCGGCGAGGACCGCGTCTTGGAACTCGTGCGGCGGGAAATCGCCAAGCCCGCCGCGGAAATCATCCGCGCCTTGCTGGATGCCGCGCAGCGGTTCGCGGATCCCGAAAGCCCCCGCCAAGACGACATGACGGCGGTGGTCGTCAAAGTCGAATGAAAGAGAAATCCATGGAAAAAAGAAGGACCTTGCGCAGCGGCTGCTGGGCGGCGGCGGTGTGGATCGGGCTGGCGTTCGGCGTCGGGGCGGAACCGCCGCCGGCGGCGCTGCCCGCGCGTCTGCCGGAAATCCGCCAGATCGAACCGCAACGGGACGCGCCCGCCTTGCAGCGCCTCGAAAGCGTGCGCCGGCGCCTGCCGGAAAAATACCGGAATCGGAACAATTTCGCCTGGGCCGTGGCGCAGATCGCGGGGCTCGGCAAGGTCGAGTATTTCGCCCACAGCGGCATCCAGGGCGTCGGCGAATTCTCGGGCGCCGCCGCGAAGAAGATCGCGGACATTTCGCCCCGCCGCAAGAAGGGGCGGTTCGAGGTCCTGTGCGTCAACCACAACGACGAAATCGAAGGCGACGACTGTTGGCCGCGGAACGTGGACACGGAGTGCAAGATCCTCGAAGACATGGCCGCGCGCCTGCCGGATCCGAGCGTCGCCGGCCGCCTGCGGATCTACACGGATCTCTATCCCTGCGCCAGTTGTCGCCACGTCATGGCGCAGTTCCTGGCCGTCTACACCAACGTCCAGATGCAGGTGCTCTACCGCGAACGCTGACGCATCCTGCGCATTAACGAGAAATTCATCCGGAATCGATTGACGGGGGCGGCTTCCGGACGTCTTGTTGTAAGTGGCGAGGGCAAGTCGTCCGCCGGGTTCTGCGGCGCGGTCCGGCCCTTGCGGAACAGGAGCGCGGAGGCATGAAAACGATGCGGGCGTGCTGGGGAATCGGCGCGGTGGCCTCGTTGGCGTTGCGGTGGCGGCACTTGGCGGCGGCGGGGCCTTCGCTGCCGGTGACCAAGCCGCCGGTGCAACCTCTCGCCCTGCTGACGGGGCCGATGGCGGATCCGACCGCCGCCACCGGGCAATGGTTCAGCGATGCGACCGGAATGGAAACCGTCCGCACGAACGAATTCCACGACGACGTCGCCGGCGGGTATTTCGGCGCCGGCGCCATCACCGGCTACGTCGATTCCATCACCTTCCTGGGCGGACCGGGCTCGCCGATCGTGGCCTTCACCATCCAGGCGACGATCGTCAACGACGTCATGCCCGGCGCGACGTGGAGCCGCGGCACCAACCGCCACGGCGAAACGAACAACTTCCAGGAAACGCCCTACCTCGGCGCGCTGGTGGATGCCCGGCTCGTGGCCGAATTCGCCATCGCGGACACCAACACGCTGCCGACCGTCTTCCAAGGGCCGTATCGCGATCGCACCAACTACGTCGAGGCGCTCAACGAAGACCTGTGGGCGTGGTATTGCTGGAATCCGGCCGATCCGGACCCAAGCCATCAACCGGCCGGCAACTATTTCGTGCCCGCCTGGGATTTCGGCACCATCCCCATCGGCCAAGCGGCGACGCGCAAGCTGTCGTTCGGCGTCGTGGGCGGCCTGCCGCCGACCGACAGCCGCTATCTGCCCATCCTGCAATCCTTCGCGCTGACCAACGACGTGCTCATGAATCGCACGCTCTCGCTCAAGGTCAGCACGTGGATCGAAGAAATCGCCTTGGACGGCGGCGCGCAGCAGGAAGAACCCCCGGCGCGGCTGAGCGACGTTTCCGTCTTCCACGACCGGGAGGAGGAGGCCGTCTTGGATTTCGGCGACGCGCCGGATCAACCGTATCCCACTTTGCTGGCCAACGACGGCGCCCAGCACGTCGTCGTGCCGGGCGTCTGCCTGGGCGCGCTCATCGATTCGGAAGCGGACGGCCAGCCCGACGCCACCGCCACCGGCGACGATCTGGCCAATTTGAAGGACGAGGACGGCGTGGCGTTCCTGAACTCCTGGGTGTCGGGCCAGGTGGCCACCGTGCAGGTCGTGGCGGCGACGTCGGGCATCGTCTCGGCCTGGGTGGATTTCGACGCCAACGGGTATTGGGGCGATTTCGGCGAAAACGTGCTGGCGGGCGCGCCGGTCGCGGCGGGCACCAACCTGATGGTCGTCAACGTGCCGGCCGGTTTGGCCGCCGCGTCCACGTTCGCCCGGTTTCGCTTCACCACGCTGCCGGTCGCGATGACTTTCACGGGGCTGGTGGTCAACGGCGAGGTGGAGGACTACGCCTTGACCATCCAGGAAGAAGAGGAAACCCCGCTCGATTTCGGCGATGCCACCGACAGTTCCGTCGCGCCCGGCTATCCAACCTTGCTGATCAACAACGGCGCCCGCCACGCCATTGCGGCGGGCGTGTTCCTGGGCGCCGCCGTCGATGCGGAGCTGGATGGCCAGCCCGACGGCACCGCCACCGGCGACGACAACAGCCCGCCCGCCGGCGTCGACGACGAGGACGGCGTGACGCTGCCGGCTGTCCTGGTGGCGGGCGCGAGCGTCTCCGTCCAGGTCCAGGCTTCCGTCCCGGGCTTCCTGAATGCCTGGATCGATTGGAACGGCAACGGCACGTGGATCGATCCCGGCGAGCAGGTGTTTCTGAACTGGCCGCTGAATCCGGGGCTCAACCTGCTGCCGCTCTCCGTGCCGACGCCGCCCGCCCTCGTCTCCGGCGGTCCCCACTCCCGCTGGCGCTTCACGACGTATCCGCCGGCGTCGCCGCAGTACGTCGGCGCGGAAACGGATGGCGAAGTCGAAGACGTCGAGGTGCGCCTGCAGGTGCTGGACTTCGGCGATGCGCCCGACCCGACGTATCCCACGCTGTTGGCCAGCGACGGCGCCCGGCACCTGATCCCGGCCGCCCCGATCCATTATCTCGGCGCCACGGCGCCGGATCTCGATTCCGACGGCCAGCCGACGGCGGCGGTCGATGGGGACGATCTCAACGGCGTGGACGACGAGGACGGCGTGTTCGTTCCTTCCGGCGCGCCGCTCGTGCGGGGCGACCCCAGTTCGGCCTTGGGCGTGATCTGCTCGACCAGCGGCTATTTGAACGCCTGGCTGGACTTCGACGCCGATGGCAGCTGGGCGGGAACCGGGGAGCAGATCGCCGCCGACCGCGCCATGCCCGCGGGATTCTCGGCGCTCGTGTTCGGCATCCCCGCCGCCGCCCAGGTCGGACCGGCCGTCGGCCGCTTCCGCTTCGCCAGCGCCGCCGGCTTGACCTACACGGGATTGGCCGCGGACGGCGAGGTGGAAGACCACGAGTTCACGATCTACCAGAACGCGCCCGACACCAATGCGTTCTGGATCACCAACGTCGCGCACGTCGCCTCGAACCAAATCGCGATCGATTGGATCGGCGACACCAACGCGATCTACGAAACGCAGTTCATCCTCGACCTGCCCAGCACGGCCAGCCCGCCCTGGACCGCGTGGGGACCGTGGGTGAGCGGCCCGCCGCTGACCCAGACGGACACCAATGCGACGTCCACGGCGAAGCACTACCGCGTCGTTGCGCCGTTCTCCCCGCCGCCGCCCTAGGGCCGGCATGATTGCACAAGGCGCGGCTTGCGGCCGGCCTTGTCGCCGCTGGCCGCAGAGAGGCTGAGGCTGTTGGTTTTCCGACCGGGGTCAACGCCCCCGGCTACAAGAAATCGGAATCCACATGGAGGTTTTTGGTTTTGTTGTAGCCGGTCGCGGTGAGGCCGGCCAAAGAACAAACAGCCCTGCGCCCATTGGGCGCAGCTACAACAAATTCGGAAAGGCTTTGGCGGCGTCAAGCCGCCGCACTCCAAGATGCCGCCGAGCGGCATGGAATCCTGGGGCGTTTTCGGATTCGTTGTAGCCGGCCGCGGTGAGGCCGGCGGCTGTTGATTCAGCGACCGGCGTCCCGCCACCGGCGGGCAGGCAAACGACCCCGGCTACAGAAAACCTTGATGCGCGCTAGGTGCGGAATTGCGCGGCCTTCTCCCGCACCGTGGCCAGGCGGGCGATCGCTTCGCGCAGGGTGCTTTCCCGCTTGGCGAAGTGGAAGCGGATCAGGTGGTTCACCGGCTCGCGGAAAAAGCTCGAGCCGGGCACCGCGGCCACGCCGACCGCGCGCGCGAGCCATTCGCAGAATTCGACGTCGTTCGCGGCGCCGAATTCGGACACGTCCACCATGACGTAGTAGGCGCCTTCGGGTTCGGTGAAGGTCAAGCCCGCCGCGCGCAGTCCGTCGAGGAACAGGTCGCGCTTGGCGGCGTAGAGCTGCGCCAATTCGGCGTAATAGGCGTCCGGCATCTCCAAGCCGGCGATGGCGGCTTCCTGCAGGGGCGCGGCGGCGCCGACGGTGAGGAAATCGTGCACCTTGCGCGCGCCGTCGATGAACGCCGGCGGGGCGATCACGTATCCCAGGCGCCAGCCGGTGATGGAATAGGTCTTCGACAGCGAACTGCACGACACCGTCCGGTCGAACATGCCGGGCAGCGCCGAAAAATAGACGTGGCGATGCGGGGCGTAGACGATGTGCTCGTACACTTCGTCGGTGATTACGAACGCGTCGAATTCCTCCGCCAGCGCTGCGATCTGCAGCAGCTCGGCGCGGGTGAAGACCTTGCCGGTCGGGTTCGACGGATTGCACAGGATGAGCGCCTTGGGCCGCTGCTCGAAGGCGCGGCGCAGCTCGGCGGGATCGAAGGCGAAGTCCGGCGGCCGCAGGGGCACGTAGATCGGTTCCGCGCCGGAGAGGATCGTGTCGGCGACGTAGTTCTCGTAGAAGGGCGAAAACACGACGACCTTGTCGCCCGGATTGCAGGCGGTCATCATCGCGGCCATCATCGCTTCCGTGCTGCCGCAGGTGACGACGAGATGCGCGTCGGGATCGATGGGCAGGCCGGTGAAATGCGCCTGCTTGCGGGCGAGGGCGCGGCGGAAGTTCGGCGCGCCCCAGGTGACGGCGTACTGGTGGGGTCCCGCGTGCGCGGTTTTTTCCAGGGCGGCGCGCAGGGCCTCGGGCGGATCGAAGTCCGGGAAGCCTTGCGACAGGTTGACCGCGTCGCATTCCATGGCCACCCGCGTCATGCGGCGAATGACCGATTCCGTGAAGCGTCCGACTCGTTGGCTGGGGAGGGGCATGGCGCGGACTTTAGCGGGCCGCCGGCGCGGCGGGCAAGCCCGGACGCCGGGCCAGGAGGAGATAAAGCGCCCCGGCGGCGAGCAGGGTGTTGAGCGGCGGAATGCCGGGCAGGAATTTCGCGGCGCAGAAGCCGCCGGCCCAGGCGGCCACCGCCGCCCAGCGGATGCCGGGCTCGACGGCGGCCTCGGGGTTGCGCCGGCGCACGACGAAGTGGTCCAAGATCAGGATCGCGCCGATGGACGGCAGCATCAAGTTCAGCAAGTTGAGCCACGGCACGAAGTGGTTGTAGGCCACCAGCGCGAAAACGGTGCCGAGAAATCCGTTCAGGAGCACGAACTCGCGCTTGCTGCGGTGGGTCAGCGTGGCGAAGCCGAGGCTGGCGGCGTAGAGTGCGTTGTCGTTCGTCGTCCAGATGTTCAGCCCCAGGACGATCACCGCGACGCCGATCATGCCCTGGGCTTTCAGCGCGAAGGAAATGTCGTTGGTCTGGTAGAACGCCGCGGCGACCGCCCCGAACAGGAACATGAGCGAGTTGCCGAGCAGGAACGCGATCACGGTGGACGAAACCGAAATCGCCGGCGTGCGGGAGTAGCGGGTGAAGTCCGGCGTGAGCGTGCCGCCGGAGATGAACGATCCCACGCAGATGCCGATGGCGGCCGCCAGCGACATGGATTCGGCGGGCTCCCGCGCGAACCAGGCGGCGACCCCGCCGAAGTCGTGGAACGCCTTGGCCATCGAGCCGCACCCGAGCAGCGCAATGGCCGGCACCGCGACGATGGACAGGATGGTGAGAGATTTGATGCCGTAGTAGGCCGTCAGGCTCATGCACGCGCCCGCGACCAGCAGCAGGGGAATGCGCGGCAGGGCCGGAAACATCTGCGCGACCGGCAGCGCGAACATCGCCACGCCGACGCCGAACCACCCGACCTGCGTCACCCCGAGCAGCACCGACGGCAATGCGGCGCCCTGTTGCCCGAACGCCCGCCGGGCGAGCAGATGGGTCGAAAGCCCCGTGTGCGCGGCGATGTAGGCCAACAGGCCGGTGTAGGCGCCCAGCAGCAGGTTGCCGGCCAGCACCGCCAGCAGGAATTCCGGCGCGCGCAGCGCGTTGCCGAGGTTGGCGCCCGCGTACATGCTGGCGGAAAAGAACGTGAAGCCGAGCATGACGACCAGCATGGTGCCGAAACCCCGGCGGGCATGGGCGGCGACGGGGGCGAATTCGAATTCGGTGTGCATGGCGGAAATGTGGCGGTTTCGGAGGCCGTTTTCAATCCGGAAGGCGCGCCGCCGCGCGCCCGCCCGAAATCGATGGACGCTGTCCCGCCGGGTGCGCTAGATTCGCCGCCATGAAGAACGACTGGAAAAGCCTGCGGGACGAAGTGGTGGCGTTTCGGGATGCGCGGGACTGGAAACAGTTCCACACGCCCAAGAACCTCGTGGCCGGCCTGGCCATCGAGGCCGCCGAATTGCAGGAACAATTCCTGTGGTGCACCGACGCCGAGTGCGAGGCGCGCATCCGCGACCGCCAGCGCCGCAAGGCCATCGCCCAGGAACTGGCCGACGTCGTCAACTACGCCCTCTTGCTGGCCGACCGCATGGAACTGGACCTGCCGACGGAAATCCGCAAGAAAATCCGGGTCAACGCGCGCAAGTACCCCGTGCGCAAGTCCAAGGGCTGCGCCAAGAAATACACGGAGCTGTAGCCGCGCGGTGCCGCGCCTTCGGAACTGGCGCCGGGGCGAAGACATGCTAGGATGTAGCGGAATCAAACGTCTGCACAGGAGAATCCCATGGAAAAGAAATTCATCATCGCGTCGGTCGTCAAGGAAGAGCTCAAGGCCCGGAGCGGACTCGCAACCCGTTCGACGGAAGCCCTCCATTGGGTCAACGAACAGGTCTCCGGCATTCTGGACGCGTGCGCCCAGACCGGACGCCACACGCCCGGCGGGCGCCTGATGGCTCCGCCCGCGGCCGCGGCGCCCGCCGCCGCGCCGGCCGCGCCCGCCCCCGGCGTCTAGCAAAGGATTAGGCGCGGCTTGTGGCCGCGCCTTGCATGCCCTGTTGTAGCCGGCCTCGCTGAGGCCGGGGCTGTTGGTTTTTCGACCGG
>CAYTEK010000015.1:0-31165 GCA_964436715.1 uncultured Verrucomicrobiota bacterium
TGCCGCGATACGATTTGTACGACCGCCCCTGGAACAGCACCGTCTCGCCCGGCGCTTCCTCGGTGCCGGCGAACAAGCCGCCGAGCATCACCGTGTTCGCGCCCGCCGCAAGCGCCTTGGCGACGTCGCCCGCGAAGCGGATGCCGCCGTCGGCGATCAACGGCACGCCCGTGCCGTCCAGCGCCCGCGCCACCTCGTCGATCGCCGTGATCTGCGGCACGCCCACGCCCGCCACGATCCGCGTCGTGCAGATCGAGCCCGGACCGATGCCGACCTTGACCGCGTCCGCGCCGGCGTCCGCCAGCGCCTTGGCCCCCGCGCCCGTCGCGACGTTGCCGCCGACGACCTGCGTCTCCGGAAAATGCTTTTTGGCCCACGCCACGCGGTCGAGCACGCCCTGCGCGTGTCCGTGCGCCGTATCCACCACCAGCACGTCGACGCCCGCCGCCACCAGCGCCTCCACGCGCGCCTCGGTGCCCGCGCCCGTGCCCACCGCCGCGCCGACGCGCAGGCAGCCGTGGCCGTCCTTCGCCGCCAGCGGATGCGTCGTGGACTTCAGCATGTCCGTCACGGTGATCAGGCCCTTCAGTTCGTCGTGCGGCCCCAGCACCACCACGCGGCTGATGCGGTGGCGCCGCATCAGCTCGCGCGCCACGTCCAGTCCCGCGCCTTCGCGCACCGTCACCAGCCGTTCCCGCGGCGTCATCACCGCCGACACCGGCTGCTCCAGGTCCGTCTCGAAACGAACGTCGCGGTTGGTGACGATCCCCACCACGCGGCCATTCGCCACCACCGGCAGGCTCGAAAATCCGCGCTGCTTCACCAGCGCGACGACTTCGCCCAGCGACATCGTCGGCGGCACGCTCAGCGGATCCTTCAGCACGCCCGATTCGAACCGCTTCACGCGGCCAACCTCCGCCGCCTGGCGCTCGACGCTCAGGTTCTTGTGGATGATGCCGATGCCGCCCTCCTGCGCCAGCGCGATCGCGAGCCGCGCCTCCGTCACCGTATCCATGGCCGACGAAACGATGGGAATGTTGAGCGAAACGCTCCGCGTCAGCCGCGCGGCGAGATTCGCCTCCCGCGGCAGCACGTTCGAATGGGCCGGCACCAGCAGCACATCGTCGAACGTCAGCGATTTTTGGATCACGCGCATCGCATCTTCCTCCGTGAAAATCGGCGAAACCCGCCGACAAAAACGCTTCACTTGCGGGCGGAGCCTAGCCGCCGCCCCGGTCCCTGTCAAGTTTTCAGCCAAGTTGCGGCCTAACGAACACGCCCAAGCCGACTTAAACAACGAATTTCGCGAAAAACGCGAAAAATATGTCTGATTTCCCGTTTTTGAACTCAAAATCAGCGAAAAATCGTCGAAATTCGCCTCGAAACCCAAAAATGGACTAAAAACATCCTGAAAATGCGAATTATTGCCGATTTTCGCCTCTGAAATGGCTGTCGTCCCTTTCCCATCGACACTTTTCGCCGGCACGAGCTAGATTCGCCTCACAACTCCATGAATCCGCTCGGCCTCATGTTTTTGGATGGCACCGCGCTGTTTGCGGGGTTGGCGCTCGTTTTGGCGGCCGGAGCCTTGTTTGTCCGATCCGGGACGGGCCTGTTGCGTCCCATTTCAACGGTGCTGTTGCTGGCGGGGCTCGCGGCGGTTCTCCTGTCGGCCGTTCCGCTGCCGAAATGGCTTTTCGTCCTTTGGATCGCATGGACGCTGGCCGTCCTGATCCTCGGCAACTTATCCGGAACCGTCCCCGTTCTGCGTTTCCGCGCCTTCGCGGTTTTGCTGGCGATCAGCGCGGCAATTTTGCTTGTTGAGATGCCGCATCTGCGCACGCCGCGCATCCGCGTAGACGCGGAAAAACCTCTTTTCGTCGTCGGCGATTCCATCAGCGCGGGCATTGGCTCCGGCGAACGCTGCTGGCCGGAGGTGCTGGCCGTTTCCATGTCGCTGCGCGTGGTCAATCTGGCCGTGCCCGGCGCCACGACCCAAAGCGCCCTCGCCCAGATTCCGCGGATCGCGGAATCGAACGCGGTCGTGTTGCTGGAGATCGGCGGGAACGATCTGCTGGACCGGATCGACGCCGACACCTTCGAATCCCATCTGGACCAGCTGGTTTCCGTCCTGCGCGCGAACGGGCACGACGTCGCAATGTTCGAACTGCCGCTGTTTCCGTTCCAAAACGCCTACGGCCGCGCCCAGCGCGCCGTGGCCAAGCGGCACGCGGCCGCGCTGATTCCCCGACGCCATTTCGCCCGCGTGCTGGGCATGCCCGACGGCACGCTCGACGGCCTGCACCTCACCCAAAAGGGCCACGACGAAATGGCCCGCCGCGTCGCCGCCCTTCTGCAACACCCCTGACGGCGCTATCGGCTTTTCGCCGGCCTAATCCACCTGCCGGAGCGTGACGGGGAGAATGCCGCCGAACCGGGACATGGCCGCGGTCCCTTTCGTGCGCATCTTCAGCTGGATCATGACATAACTACAGCCTCGCGTCCGGATTCCGGTGCGGTTGGATTATCAACATGTTCCCGGCGGTGAACTTCCCGCGCGGGACCCGAGCGGGCGGTTCGGCGCTCCAACATCCTTTATAATGTATGTCGCATATACTTGACAACGGCCGGGCCCGAGGCGCGTAATGGCATTTGAGAAGTTCCTTAGCCGCCGGCGATATCGCTTTGGTGAAACGCAAAGGAGGGCGGATCATGAAACGGGCAACGGTGTTCTGGACATGTTTGTGCGCATGCGCGATGGCTGTCGCTGCATCGGCCGGCGATAAAGCTTCTGCAGCATCGACTACCAATGCGTCCGGAGGGTTGGAAGTCCTGCAAGGCCTGGAGTTTCTCTCGTCGCCGGCCAGCGAGCAACACGACGCTTTGCTGGAGGACGGAAATTACTTTCTGCAGCTGTACTACGCACACGAATTCCCATTCGAATGGACGAATTTCACCTTCAGCGGATCCGTCTATTTCCAACAGGATTTCGTGGCCTCAAATGCCGTCCGCGTGGCCAAGGAAAACCAGACACCCAGTTTAAATCAGATCGTCAAGGCGGACGTCGTCGGAATGTTTCTGGGCTTCCGTTATTCGCCGCACTGGACCAATCATCCCTATTGCAATCTTCCGCTGTACCTCCGCGCCAACATGGGCGGTGAAATGGCGCGCGACGCCGATCCAAATGTCGACGACTCATTCAATTGGAAATCCGATCTGGCCGTCGGATTCGAATCCGAAATCGGCCCCAGCACTTTCACGGCAGAAATCGGTTATGGCCTCTACGAAATGCTGCCGGCCAACGAATGTCGCACCATCTGCGAATTGTCGTACATGTACGATCTCTCCAGCCTAAACATAAACGGCTTTTTACTGATTTTCGCGGAATTCAACGGCATCGAACACTCGGGAGAAGAACAAGCCCGCATCAACGTCGCCTACCAGATGGATCCCGAAAGGCTGTTCGGAGCCTTGGCGGATATTTTCGTCGCAGCACCGAAAAACACTCGCAACGATTGAGGATCCGACAATCGCATGGAATTCGCACAATCATTCATATAAGGAGAAGAAATCATGGGCAAGCACGTGATTCGCCAAACCCCTCATGCCATGCCAAGCCCCGAACGCGTCCGCACGATAACGGACAAGTTGCCTCAACTGTTTTTCGTCGCCGGCTCCCGAGGCAACACGCGAGCGGATAATAAAGTGGCCGATTACGAACTGCACGGGACAGTCCGCTATGTCGGCTGGCAACCCTCGGTCCTTCGCCGCAAGCATGTCGTCGTCTTGACCCATGGTTACAATTGCACGACGGACGAGACGCTCGTCTCCGCCGCCGATTTCTTCGGTAAACTCCACGCTTCTCTCGTGCGAGACGGCGTCGCACCCGGCTCCTATGCCTTTGTTCTGTTCGCATGGCCCGGAGATACCGGCACGGTATATTTCGATTCTGCGCAGGTATATGCCCAGCACTCCGGCGTGGCTTTGTACAAGCTGCTGGATGCGGCTGCGCAAGCGAAACCAATGTCGTTGACCGTCGTCACCCATTCCCTCGGCGCACACGTGGGTCTCCGCGGGCTGGCCGTGCTGGGCGAACGCCTCGTCAGACGAAAAGCCACCTTCCGGGTGGATCGGGTCGTATTGCTGGCTCCCGCCGTCGAAGACGATGTTTTCACGCGTCCCCGACGCACGGAAGAATACCACTTCCCGGAGTCCGCTTTCGGCATGCGGAAATTGCATGTCGTCGCTTCGCGCGGCGACGACGTACTGTCCAAGATCTTTTTCCTCAACGAGAAGGACAAGGCTCTCGGCTATGCCGGACCCCAAACCATGGACTCCCTCGTATCTTTAGGCAAACGGGTCAGGGCGGTGCTGGGCGAAAAGGAAGATTTTCTGTTCGAAATGCACGATTTCAGCCCGTCCTCCGCAACCATCATGAACCCCAAACTACATGTAGACAATCACTGCGATTATTGGACCCGATCAGAGCAAATGGATTATTATGTGAACTTGATCAAGCCCGACTCGCCGCGCAGGAAGAAGGGCAAGTTCTGACATAGAGCAATCGCCTCCATTTTTCGCGTCCTTCGCGAATTTCGTAGTTGAAGGATTTTTCCGCGTTTTCCGGCTGTCGTTTTCGCCCGGTTCGGCTAGGATCCGGACCATGGCGACGGATCTGGAATTCATGGAGTTTCTGGCGGACCAGATGGCGGGGGTGGGAGAGATTTCGTACCGCAAGATGTTCGGCGAATACGCGGTCTACTGCGGCGGCAAGGTCGTCGCGCTGGTGTGCGACAACCGGCTCTTCGTGAAACCGACCGCGGCGGGCCGCGCGTTCATCGGCGCGCCCGTCGAAGCGCCGGCCTATCCCGGGGCGAAAAATTCCTTCCTGCTCGAAGACGCCTTCGAGGAACGCGAATGGAAATCCGAACTGATCCGGATCACGGCGCGCGACCAGCCCGCGCCCAAGCCGAAGAAATCCAAACGGTGACCGCATGAGCCGCCCCCGCGCTAAATTGGATTTTCCCGTGCGCCCCATCCAGGCCCGGATGATCGCGCCATGCGGCATGAACTGCGCGCTGTGCATCGGGCATCTGCGGGAAAAGAACCGTTGTCCGGGCTGCAACGACCTGAAGCGCACTCCGACCTCGACCTACTGCCGGCGATGCCGCCTGCGCAACTGCACGGAACAGGGCCAGCCGAACCGCTTCTGCGGCGAGTGCGCGGCCTTCCCCTGCCGCCGCCTGCGGCAACTGGACCAGCGCTACCGGACGAAGTACGGCATGAGCATGCTCGCGAACCTCGAGGCGATCCGCGCGTTCGGCATCCGGAAATTCGTCGCGCAGGAAAAGAAAAAGTGGGCGTGTCCCGGCTGCGGCGCGACGCTGTGCGTGCACCGGCACGCATGCCTGCGCTGCGGCCGGCCGCGCTAGCGGCGATCCCGCGCCCGAACGGCGCCAAACCGCCGGGACGAAGGGAAAACGCGCGGACAGGCGGCCGCTTCTCGACAGGCCGGGCGTTTTCCTGTTAGTCTGGCTGCGTGAAAGGACCCGCCATGAAGAGAATCGCCCTCCTCCTCGCCTTGCTGCCGGCGCCCCTCCTCGCCGCCGTGCCCGCCGACTTCCGTTTCGGCCGCGACCTGTCGGGCCTGGCCCTCGACGCGCCGCGCCTCGTCGAAGTGCCCCTCGATGCCGCGATCATGGCCGCGACGCGTCCCGGTTTTCCCGACCTGCGCGTGTTCGACGGCGCGCCGCGCGAAATTCCCTGCCTCGCCGAGCCGCTGTTTTCGACGCACGCCCGCACGGAGCGGCAGCTCGTCGCGGCGAAGACCCTCGATTTCCGCGAAATCCCGGGCAACCGCATCGAAGCGCGCTACGACCTCGAACCCGACGCGCCGGCGGCCTCGGTCATCGAAATCCGGACGGCGCTGCGCGATTTCATCCGGACGGTGCGCGTGTCGGGCAGCGAGGACGGCCAGTTCTGGCGCCCCATCGCCGAAGCCGAAATCTTCGACTACGCAAGCTTCATGGGCATCCGGCGCACGGAAATCGCCTTGCCGGCGAACGCCTGCCGCCATTTCGCCGTCGAGATCTCCAACCCTTCCGCGGAGCGCGCCGCGCCGCTCGTGCGCCTCGTGCAGGAAAGCGGGCGCGATCCCGCGCTCGCGGGCGAATTGCTCGAAGCGTCGTTCCGGGTTTCCGAAATGGTCTTCTGGCACGAGGTCGAGGTCGTGGCCAAGGACGAGCCCGTCCTGCAGGAATGGCCGCCGGTCGCCACGTCCATCGTCGTCAATCGCCGGGAGCGCATCACGGACGTCGTCCTCGACGTGCGCGGCGCGCCGATCAGCCGGATCGAGCTGGCCACGACGTCCCGCAACTTCAACCGCATCGCCACCATCCAGGTGCCCGCCACGATCAAAGACCGCGCCGGCTGGCGCAGCGTCGCCGACAAGATCATTTCGCAGGTCGAACTGGCCGGCTACAGCACCAACAGCCTGACCATCGATTTTCCCGAACAGCGCGTCGAGCGGCTGCGCCTGGTCATCCAGAACACGGACGATCCGCCGCTCGAACTCACCGGCATCCGCGCGTTCGGGCCGACCTATCGCCTGCGGTGGCAGGGCGAGCCCGGCGCGACGTATCGCCTGGCCTACGGCAACCGGGACGTTCCGGCGCCGGCCTTCGACCTCGCGCCCCTGCGGGCGGCGCTGCAAAGCGGCGCGGCCACGATGGCGTGGGAACTCGCCGCTCCCGGCGCGGACGAATGGCCGCCGGCCGTGCCGCGGTCCCCCGGTTTCGCCCGCGCGCTGCTGATCGGCGCGTTGATGGTCGCCGCCGCGCTGGCGCTGGCGGCCTATCGGATCAAACGCGGCGCCTAACCCCCGCGGAGACGTCGGGCGGCATTCACGGCGCCGGCGCCGCGCGGGACGCGCGGCGGTCGGCGGGATGTTCGGCGATGAGCGCGCGGGCTTCCGCGCCGGCGAGCGGCGGGCATTTGGGCGCGCGCAGGCATTCCCAGAAGAGGATTTTCAGGCGCGCGTCGTGGAGGGTGAAAGCGCCGGCCTGTTCCCGTTCGGCGACGTAGGTGCACATGGCGTCGAAGGCCTGGGGCGGCGCGCCGGCGACGCAGACGACGCGGCCGCCGTAGCGCTCGTAGAGCGATTTCTGGAGCTTCCACAGCGCCAGTTCCGCGGCCGCCTGCTGGCGCAAGCGCCACTGGCCGCCGCCGGGTTTCCACTGTTCCCACGCGTCCGCGAAGGTGGCGTCGTCCGCGGCGGGCGCGAGCCGGCGGCAATACTCCTTCAGGTCCGCCTCGCCGACGGCCAAATCGTTTTGAGCGGCATAATCGGCGAACAGCGGACCGATCACCGCCTTGACCAGCGGTTCCAGTTCCGCGCACGTGGCGACGTTGGTCGCCAGGCCCAGTTCCGACGCGGAATGGAACGCGTCGAACACGCGCAGCACGAGCGGATCCGGCGCCGCTTGGCCGGCGACCGCCCACAGGACCGCCGCCGCCCCCAGCCACCGGCGCCCGCAACGGTTCATTTCGGGAAACCCGTCCAGCGGTCCGCCGCGGCGGCGGGCCGCGCGCACCACGCGGGCACCCGACGAGCCATCGCGACGGGCAGCAGGCCGGAGGCCCGCAGCCTCTTCAGCGGCACCCATTCGAATTCAAGATGATCTTCGGCGGACGGCGGCGTCTTCTTCGTGGAAATTTTCGGACAGCGGACTTCGAAGACGAGCGAGATTTCGCAGGTGCGGCCGCTACGGGCCTTGTAGACCTGCTCGACAACGCCGAGGAACCGGCCGACGCGGCCGGACACGCCGAGTTCTTCGCGCCATTCCCGCGCGAGGGCGCGTTTGGAATCCTCGCCCCAATCGACGTGGCCGCCGGGCAGGTAGACATTGCCGTGCTTGCGGTTCCGGCACACGACCACTTGGCCGTTCCGCACGCAGGCGCCGCGCGCCAATATTTCGATTTCCTTGCGGTCTTTTTTCATCACTCTCCGATGATCTTGATCAGGACGCGCTTGCGGCGCAGGCCGTCGAATTCGCCGTAGAAGATCCGTTCCCAGGGGCCGAGGTCGAGGGCGCCGGCGGTGACGGCCACGACGACTTCGCGGCCCATGACGGAGCGCTTGAGGTGGGCATCGCCGTTGTCCTCGCCGGTGCGGTTGTGATCGTACTGCGCGTGGGGTTTTTCCGGCGCGAGTTTTTCGAGCCAGCGCTCGAAGTCGCGGTGCAGGCCGCTTTCGTCGTCGTTGATGAACACGCTGGCGGTGATGTGCATGGCGTTGACGAGGCACAAGCCATCGCGGACGCCGCTGGCGCGCACGGCCCGCTCCACTTCGGGGGTCAGGTTGACGTAGCCGCGGCGCGCCGGCACGTGCATCCACAGTTCCTGGCGATGGCTTTTCATGGACGGCTCACACTTGGACGCCGAGTTCGTAGAGGACGGCGGACGCGAGATAGAGCGAGCCGGCGGCGACCACGATGCCGTCGTTCTTCTTGGCCCAGACCTTGGCGTTCTTGACGGCGGTGCCCAGCACGCCTTCGGCGGCGGGCAGCTTGGCGGCGCGCGCGGCCGCCATGAGGCGCTCCATCGGCATGCTGCGTTCGCTGTCCAGCGGCACGAGCACGCAGGCATCCACCCCGGGCCGCAGCAGGCGGAAGAAACCTTCCGCGTCCTTGTCGGACAGCATGCCGCAGAGGAGGGCGACGGGCTTGCCGCCCCGGAACTTCTTGAGAAAAGCCGCCAACGCCTGGGCGGCGTCGGGATTGTGGGCGACGTCGACGAGGAAGATCGGATCGCGCGAGACGACCTGGCAACGCCCCGGCCAGCGGGTCTTTTCCAGGCCGGCGCGGACGACGTCCGGTCCCAGCGGCGCGTGCAGATCGCCGCGCAGGCATTCGAGGGCCGCGACGGCGAGCGCCGCGTTGGCGAGTTGGAAGTCGCCGAGCAGCGGCAGGCGCAGCGGCGCCCACGGGCCGTCGGCGGTCTCGATGGCCAGCACCTGGCCCTCCAGGTCCTGCGATACGCGCCGGATGGACGCGCGTTCCTCCGCGCGCACCAGCGGCGCGCCGGCGGCGCGGGCCTTCTCTTCGATGACCCGCATGACGGCGGCGCGCTGCTTGCCCACGACGACGGGCCGGCCGGGCTTGATGATGCCGGCCTTTTCGCCCGCGACTTGTTCGAGCGTGGCGCCGAGAAACGACGTGTGCTCCATGCCGATTTCGGTGATCACGGACACCTGCGGCACGACGACGTTGGTGCTGTCGAGGCGTCCGCCCATGCCGGTCTCGAGCACGGCGAGCTGGACCTTCTGCTCCAGGAACCACTTCAGGGCGACCGCGGTGGTCAGCTCGAAGAAGGTGCCCAGGCGCCCGCCGGGCTCGGCGGCCTGGCGCTGGTCGGCGCGTTCGACTTCGTCCAGCAGGCGCAGGAGATCCTCGTCGGGGATCACGGCGCCCGCGACGCGGATGCGTTCGTTGAAGCGGATGAGATGGGGGCTGGTGTAGAGCGCGGTGCGCACGCCGGCGGTGCGCAGGACGGATTCCAGCATGGCGGAGACGGAGCCCTTGCCGTTGGTGCCGGCGACGTGCACGCAGGGCAGCCGCAGGGGATCGACGTCCATGGCGCGCATGAGCGCCCGCGTGGTTTCGAGGCCGAGCTTGACGGCGCTGCCGCCCATCCGGCTGTACAGATAGGTCAGTTTCGCGTCCAGAATGGAAGAGGCTTTGCTCATGGCAATCCCAGCGACAAAGAGGTGGACGGGCGGCCCGCGCTCAAACGGGCACGGCCGGCGGTTCGGAAGGCGCGAGCGGGCCGCAGAAGGCATCCAGCAGGCGGGCCAGCGTGGTCTTGAGTTCCCCGCGGGGAACGATCTGGTCGAGCAAGCCGTGTTGCAGCAGGAAATCGGGCCGCTGGAACCCCGGCGGCAGGTCCTGCTGGATGGTTTCCTTGATCACGCGGGCACCGGCGAAACCGATGAGCGCACCGGGCTCGGCGAGAATCACGTCGCCGAGCGTGGCGAAGCTGGCCATGACGCCGGCGGTGGTCGGATGGGTCAAGACGGGGATGTACGGCAAGCCGGCGTCGGCATGGCGCGCCAGCGCGCCGCTGGTCTTGGCCATCTGCATGAGGCTCATCATGCCTTCGTACATGCGGGCGCCGCCGGAGGCGCAAACCACGATCACGGGCAGTTTTTCCGCCGTGCCACGCTCGATCAGGCGGGCGATCTTTTCGCCGACCACGGAACCCATGCTGGCGCCGAGGAACTCGAAATCCATGACGCCGAGGGCGATGGCGCGGCCTTGCAGGCGCGCGCGGCCACAGGTCACGGCATCCACTTCGCCGGTCTTGCGGCGATTGGATTCCAGTTTTTCCTGATAGGACGCGGCGCCGACGAACCCGAGGAAATCGATGCTGTAGACGTCCTTGTCCCACTCGACGAAGGAGCCGGGATCGGCCAGCATGGCCAGGCGTTCGGCGCGGCCCATCGGAAAATGGTGGCCGCACAGCGGGCACACGCGCAGGGCTTTTTCCTGCTCTTCGCCGAAGATCATCTCGTTGCACGCGGGGCACTTCAGCCACAGGCCGTCGGGGATGTCCCGTTTGCGCACCCGTTTCACGGTCTTCTTTTTTCCAAACAGCGTCATGTTCCAAAATCCATTTCTGTTCGCGCAGGGACCATCACCCCCGCGCCACCGGCAAACCCCCCACCGCGGCCGCACCGGCCGCCGTGAGGGCCCGCGCGCATTCGTTCCCCGTCGCCCCGGTGGTCATCACGTCGTCCACCAGCGCCACGCGCACGCCGCGCACCCGTGCGGGCCAAGGTACCGAGAAAACGCCCCTAACATTATGGACGCGCTGGGCGGCTGTCAAATGCGTTTGGGTTCCGGTGGACTTTCCGCGACGCAACATGCCGCCCCGGAAGGGAATGCCGATGCGGCGCGCCAGGCCGGCCGCCAGCAGGGCGGACTGGTTGTAGCCGCGTTCCCGCTGCCGCTTGGGATACAGCGGCACGGCGGCGAGGCACTCGATCGCGCCGGCGGACTCCGGGCAGGTGCGCCACAGCGCCTCGAGCCAATCGGTCAATTCATCCTCCAGCCAAATGCCGGCGTTGTACTTGAAGCGGCGGATGCAGGCCTTCGCCACGCCGTCGTAGCGCACGGCGGACCGGGCCCAATCGAAGGCGGGTTCCGTGCGCCGGCACCCGGCGCATTCGAACGGGCCGCTCGTCGTGCCGGCGATGGGATCGCCGCAGCGCTCGCAAAACGGCACCTGCACGAGCCGGATTTGGCTCCGGCAATCCCAACAAAGCGCGCCGGGTTCCGCGGTCATGGCCGCGCCGCAGCCCTCGCACGTGCGGGAGAACAGCACGTCCAGCGCGGCCGACTTCAGCGCTTCCCAATGCCGTTGCATGCGTCCCCGGGCCGCATCCACGCTTTCATGCTGCTTTCGTTTTCGACGAAGCAAAACCCGCCTCCTGTCGAATGGCCATTCAGCGCCGATCGCAAACGCCTGTCAAGCGCATCCGCCCGGCGCCGCCGGTTGCACGCATAAGTTCGACAAAATGGCCCCGCCGTTTCCGGCGGGGCCTGCGCGAAGCGCGGGCCTACGGAGCGGCCAGCAAGGCGCGGATGCGGCCGTACCAGATGCCGGCGCTGTTGTTCGTGAACGCCATGCCGGGCACGCCCCACCCCAAGTTGCTCACGACGGTCGCGCCGGGCAGGTTGGTGGCATAGACCAACTGGTAGTATCGGTTCGTGCTGGCGGGGAAGGTCAAGCGGATCTTGCCTTCCGCGTTGCTGGCGCTGACGGTCCAATATTGTCCGGTCATGTCGAGCACGCTGCCGGCGCTGCCCGGATCGGTGTCGGCCAGGTATTCCTGGTAGGTCGTCATGCCGTCGCCGTCGTAGTCGGCGCTTTCCGTGAAGTTCGTGTCCGACAGGCTTTGGCCCTGTTCGTCGCGCACCCAGAGCTGGAAGGCGGTGAGCGCTTCTCCGTTGGTGATGACCAGCGTGTCGGCCGCCGAACCTTGGTAGATGGCGTCGTTCACGGTGCCGGTCACCGCGTAGCTGCCGACCGCCGTGGGCGCGGTGGCGCCGCCGTCGTAGGTGAACTCCACCGCCAAGCCCGCCGGCACCGTCGTGGCCGTCGCGCTCTTGGGCATGCCGTCGTAGGCCTGCGCCAAGCCGCCCAGCGACACGCCGGCGGTCGCCTTGGAAACGACGAAGACGTTCGTGGCGTTCGGCGCCGCGTTCCACGATTCGTTGCCCGCCTGCGAAGCCACGACGGTCACCGTGCCCGCGCCCGCGAACGACAGCGTGGTGCCGCCCGAAATCGTCGCCGGGCCGCTGCTCACCGCAAAGGTCACGCTCAACCCGCTCGAAGCCGTCGCAGACAGAGCCAGCACGTTGGTCGCGATTTGAGCGCCAATCGCCGGGAAGGAAATCGTCTGGTTTGCCTTCGCGAGCGTCGTCGCGCTGGCCGTCGCGGAATCGCCGCTCGCGCCCGCGGCGTTTTCCGCCCGCACGCGGAAGTAGTAGGTCGTCAGTTCGGACAGACCCGCCACCGCCTGGCTCGTGCCGGCCACGGCCAGATTGGAGTAGCCGGCCACGAAGGACGGCGCATAGGCAGGCCCCTGGCCCTGGACGACCAGGGTCTTGACGCCGACGCCGATGTTGCTGACGGCGGCCAAGGTCTGCCAGCGGATGCGGGTCTGGGCGGAACCCAGATGCGCGGAGTCGGTCAGGGTCGGCATGGCCAGCCACGCCGAACCGTTCGTGGGAGCCACGACGCCCAGCGCGGCCCACGCCGCGCCGTTGTTCGTCGAGATCGAAACCGTGACGTTCGAATAGGCCGTGCCATTGTAGGTCCGCGCCCAGAAATCCACCGTCAGGTTGGTGAAGCCCACCGTCGAAAACGCCGGCGAGACGATTTCCGACGTGGCCTGGAGCATCTGGACGTAGCCGTTGGTCCCGGCCAACGCGGTGCCGGACCAATCGCCGGAAATCTGGCTGACGTCGGTGGCCGCATTGCTGGCCAAGACCGCCTCGGCGCTGCCGCCGGTCAAGACCTGGAACGTCGGCGCAGTGCTGACGTCGAGCCGGTAGCCCGTCGCCAGCGCCGAGGCGCTCCAGGCGGCGGTGAAGCCCGCCGCGTTCGTCGTGCTGGCCCAGAGGGAACCGACGGCGGACGGGGCGCCGGCCGCCACGGCGACCGTGACGGTCTGCATGGCCGTTCCATAGAGGTTGGTGGCGCGGAAGGTGAACGTCTGCGTTCCGTAGTCCGCTTCCGCCGGCGTGTAGGTCAGCGTGCCGGTTCCGGCGGCGAAGCTCTGGGCGCCGGCAGCCGTCGTGCCTTGCAGCGACAAGACCGGCAGGGGATAGCCGGACGCCGTCACCGCGAACGTGCGCGCCACGCCGGTCGTCGCGCCGAACGAATTGGCGCTGGTGAAGGCCGGCGCCGAGGGCGTGCCCGAGGGCGTCGCGCTGCCCGTCGCAGACCAGGCGCCTTCGCATTCGCCGACCGCGCGCACGCGGAAGTAGCAGGTCGCGCCGCCGGTCAAGCCGGTCACGGACTGGCTCGTCGCGCCCGTCACCGTCCGGTTCGAATAGCCCGCCGCGAACTCCGCCGAATCCGCGTAGCCCTGCAGCAACACGTCGTCGATGCGGCCCGGGACCGAGCCCGTTTGCCGCGTCCAGCGCAGGCTCAGGTTGGTCGAACCGAGCGCGGCGGCGGCGACCGTCACGTTGGACACCACGTACCAACGGCTCGTGGCGTTGGCCGACGGCAAAGCGTTGGACAGCGCAATGGCGTGCCACGTCGCGCCGTCCGTGGACCAATCCAGCGCGAAGTTCATGTTCGTCGCGGACGATTCCTTGTAGTAGCCGAAGCTGAGCGCCAACGCGTCGTAGCCGCGCGAGTCGATGCCCGCGATGGCGAAGCCGGCCGAGCCCGTCAGGCCGTTCGTGGAGAAATAGACGTTTGCGCCGCCGGAGGCCGCGGTGCCCGCCGGATCGACGTAGTTGGTGGAGGCTGTGCTGGTGCGCAGGTCGGCGGGATTGTCCGCGCCGCCGTCCGACGTGGCGTAGGCGTCGTTGTCGAATCCGTCGTTGGCCTCGTGTTCGGCCAAGGTCGTCGTGCCGGCCGTGGGCGTGCCCATGGTTTCGCGGAAAACCGGGCCCCAGCCGGCGCCGACGCCGGAGAAGCTGGGAACCGCGCACACGTCGAGGTGGTAGCTCGCGGCGCCCGCGACGGCGCTCCAGTTCGCCGCAAAGGTCTCGTTGGTGATTCCGCTCGCCCAGACCGAGGCAGGCGCTTCCGGGCTGGTCGTCGTCGCGCTGGCCGCCAGGCCGTTCGTGGAGTAGACCGTGCCGGCATAGGACCAGCACTTGTAGTAGTAGGTCGCACAGGCGGTCAGGCCCGTGTGGCTGAAGGCGCCGGCCGCGCCTCTGTAGATCACCGTGCCGCCGGCGAACGCCGCGCCCACCGCCGGCGCGGTGCCGGAAGGCGTCGTGAAGGTGTTGTCGGCGTCCCACGCCACGATCACGTCGTCGCCCAGCGCGTTGGCCGAAGCGGAAAGATCGATTTGGGCCGGCCCGGCCGGCGCCGCCGAGAACGCCGTCGGCGCTTCCACCGCATCGTCCTTCTCCAGTTCGAAGACCTTCATCACCGCCATGTGCTGCATGTTGGCCGCGCCGGAATCGGCGGCCAGGCTGGGCGGCGGCAGGCCGCTGGCCCAAGTGATGCGCGTGTCGTACACGATGCCGTTGGCGTAGCTGTAGCCCCACAGGTTGAACGTGCGCAGGCGCACGTCCAGGTTCGTGCTGGTCAGCACCCGGTCGTAGGGATTCTCGCGCGCCGCGTTGGTTTCCTTGTCGCCAAACTGGTCCGCCGGCTGGTGCCGATCCGTCACCGTGTTGGCCGTCAGCACCTGCATGCACGCCTCGTTCGTCGAGTAGAGATTGAAATCGCCGGCGATGGCGACGTAGCCGTTCGTGAGCCAGCCGGCCTGCGCGATGTAGTTGGTCAACGCGCGCGCTTCGGTCGTGCGCTGGCTGACGTCGGACGACGACGAACTCGCCTTGATGTGCACGCTGACCGCCTGGAGCTGCTGGGTGCCGGGCAACTGGATCTTCGCCCAGACGAAATCGCGGTCGCTGAGCGTGGTGTCGTCCCAGACGCCGGCGCTGGCGATGGGCCAGCGGCTGATGATTCCGTTGGGGATCGAAACGCCGTTGGTCTGCACGTAGTAGCTGAAATTCGTGCCGAAGTTCTGGTTCACCCAGGCCCGGTAGGCGGCCGCCGTGGTGCCGTTGGTGACGTTGAACTCCTGGATCATCACGACGTCCGGGCACAGCGCCTGGAAGATCCGGTTGCCGGGACCCTCGTATTCCTGGTTCGAGCCGCTGGTGGTGTTGGCCGCCATGAGGGACGCCGTGTCGTCGTCGCGGACGTACAGGACCGTCTGGGTGACGGAACCCGCCGTCGCGGGCGCCACCGGCACCAGTTGCAACTTGATGGACTCCGGTCCTTCGGCCAAGGCGTCGCTCACGACGTCGATCATCAGGTTGCTCGACGACGCGCCGGAAACCACCAGCGTGGTCGCGCAATTGAAGTCCGTGCCCCAGCGCGCGGTGCCGTTCGTCGGCCCCGAGAACCGAATCTGCACGGCCGCGCTGCCCGAATAGGCCAGAGTCACGGGAATGGCCACGCTGGCGCCTTCTTCGCCGACGATCCGGGCGCTGCCGAACGAGACGGCCACGGCATCGCCCGCGGCGCTCACGACGACGACCAGGTTGGACCACGGGCTCGTCAACGAAGTCGGGTGGTCGGTGGCCTGGAACGAGAACACGTTGGTGCCGATCTGGTTCGTCGTGGGAATGAACACGAAATAGCCCGTGTTCGTGTCGCAGTCCCAGGTGGCCGACGCCACGGCGCTCGTGCAAACGAACGTGACGTTGGAGGCGGCCGTGTCCGGATCCGTCGCCGTCACCGTGTAGTCGAATTCCAGGCCCACCATCGTCGCCTGCGGCGGAATCGCATCGATCGTCGGCGCGACGGCCGGCATGTTGCTGACCACCACGTCCACGATTTGCGTCGCCACGCCGGCGACGTTGCTGGCGATGAAGGTGAACGTCTGCGAGCCCACGTCGTTCGTGGGCGGCGCGTAGCTCAAGCGGCCCGTGTCCGGCGAGAACAAGTAGCCCGCGGAAGCCGTGGTGCCCGCCAAGGCCAGTTCCGGCGTCGGCGCGCCGGACGCGGAGACGAAGAACACCTTGGCCACCAGCGTAGTGGCATACTGGGTGCCGAGCGCGGCGAACGCCGGCGCGGTCGCCGCCGCCACCGCCACGCTCACGGTTTGGGTCGCCACGCCCGAGGCGTTGCTGGCGGTGAACGTGAACGTCTGCGCGCCGGCATCGCCGACCGGCGGCGTGTAGATCAGGTAGCCCGTTTCGGGCGTGAAGGCATAGCTGTCCGCGGCGGCGGTGGTGCCGGCCAGCGCCAGCGTCGGATCGGGCACGCCCAGCGCCGTTTCCGTGAACGCCACGGCCACGCCCGCCGTCGTGCCGTACGGTCCGGCGCCGCCGGTGAACCACGGCGCCAGCGGTTCGTTGCCGAGCGTGGTGGTCGAAACGACCGCCGACCACGTGCCCGTCGGCGCGGCGCGGACGCGCACGTAGTACGGCGTCGAGTTCGTCAGCCCCGTCGCGCCGTAGGTCAACGCCGCCACCGTTTCGTCCGCGACCAGCGAGCCCGCCGCCGAGCCGCCCTGCACGACCACGTCGTCGATGTAGACGGTGTAGAGCTTCGTGAACCGGAACTTGATCTGCGTGGTTTGCGGATCCAGCGCCACGTTGTAGGTGGCGCCGTTGCGCGCGACGGACACCGTGCCGATCTGCGTCCAAACGCCCGCCACCAATCCCGAAATCGAGAGCGTGCTGCCCGAGCCGTTGCGGCCGTAGGCCCAGAACTGCAGGTTCGTGGCTCCCGTCGCGAAAGTCGGACTCGTCAGCGTCTGGCCGGTCTGGTTGAACTTGAACGAGGGCGGCGCGGCGCCGTAGATGGAGGTGCTATCCAGATCCATCGTGGCGCTGCTGCTCCAGCCGCTGGGAACGGTCGTGTCCGTCAGCGTGGCAAAGGTCTCGTTCAACAGATTCGACCCGGAGACGGACGTGGAGAAGTTGGTGTCCATGCCGATCTGGATCTGGTAGGTCGAGGCATCCGTCACCTCGTTCCAGTTGGCGGTGAAGAACGTCGGACCGACGTTGGTGAGCGCGACGGTCGGCACGTAGACCGGCGCGGAAGCCACGGTCACGGTCACGGTCTGCAGGGCGACGCCGGCGACGTTGCTGGCGGCGAAGGTGAAGGTCCGCGTGCCGACGTCGGCTTCCGGCGCCACGTAGGTCAGCGTCCCGGTCCCGGCCGCGAACACGTAGCCCGTCGAAGCCGTCGTGCCTTGCAGCGACAGCGTCGGCGCGGGGTAGCCGGTGGCGCCGACGGAGAAGGCCCGCGCCAAGGTCGCCGTGGCCGCGATCGGCCCCGGATTCGCGCCGAAGACGGGCGCCACGGCCACGACCGTCACGCCGACCGTTTGCGTGGCGACGCCGGTGGCGTTGCTGGCGGTGAACGTGAACGTCTGCGCGCCCACGTCCGCCTCCGGCGCCACGTAGGTCAGCACGCCCGTCGCCGGGACGAAGCTGTAGCCGGAAGAAGCGGTTTGGCTCTGCAGCGCCAGCGTCGGCGCCGGCACGCCCGTGGCCGTCACCGTGAACGTCCGCGCCACGCCCGTGGTCGCGCCCAGCGGCCCGGGATTGGCGCCGAAGACCGGCGCTTCCGGCGTCGGACTGGCCGTCGTCGCGGAAACGACGCTCGACCATTCGCCGGTCGCCAGCATGCGCGCGCGGACGTAGTAGGTCGTCTCCATGACCAACCCCGTCGCCGCATAGGTCAGCCCCGCCGTCGTCGCGTCCGCCACGAGCGAACCGCTGCCGTCCGATTGGGTGCCCACGACGGCCAAGGCTTGCAGGCGCAAACCGACGCTGGCCGTGGCCACGTCGCAGTGCCACTTGATCCACACGCTGGCCTGTCCCAACGCGGCGGCCGGCAGGGCGTCTCCCTGATTCGTCACGTAGGTCGAGCTGGTGGCGCTGGTGTTGGTGGCGAAAACGGTCCAATTGCTGCCGCCATCCAGCGAGTAGGAAATCAACAAGGTGTTGGCGGTGGCGCCGCCATAGGTTGCCACGCTGTACGCCGCCGTCGCGGCCACGCAGCCCAGCGTGGAGAACTCGGCGCTGACCACGCCGGGCGCGGTGGCGGCAACCAACTTGTGATAGGTGCCCGCATTGCTGGCGCCGTTCACGTAGGCCCAGCCATTGGACACCCCCGTGTTGCCCACCGCAACGATCGTCGCGTTGCTGCCGCCGGCCCCGACGGTGAAGTTGGTGTCCGTCGCCACCTGCACCTGGTAGTTCGTGGCGCCGGTGCAAGCCGTCCAGTTGACCGTGAAAGCGTTGGTCGTGACGTTCGTCACGCTGACCGTCGGAATCGCGGTCAGGGCGGCGGCCACGGCCACGGTCACCGTCTGCATCGCCGTGCCCGCCGTGTTGCTCGCCGTGAAGACGAAGCTGCGGTCGCCGACGTCGTTGGTGGCGGGCACGTAGTCCAGCGCGCCCGTGCCGGCGGTGAACGCGACGCTGCCCGCCGCGTCCTCGCTTTGCAGCGCCAGGGTCGGCGCCGGATTGCCGCTGGCGGTCACCGTGAAGACCATGGCGACCAGCGCGGTCGCGCCGTCGGCGGCCCCGGTGGCGCCGCTCGGCGCGACGCCCCCGTGGGCCCCCGGCCCCGCGCCCGCGGGCGGCGCCACGCCGGCGACGTTGCTGGCCGTGAACGTGAACGTCTGCACGCCGACGTCGCCCGCATCCGGGGCATAGTTCAGCGCGCCCGTGCTCGGCGTGAAGTTCACGGTCCCGGCGGCGGTCTCGCTTTGCAGGACCAAGGTCGGCGCCGGCGTGCCCGACGCCGTCACCGTGAACGCCATCGCCACGCCCGACGTCGCGCCGTACGCCGCGCCGCTGGTGAAACTCGGCGCCGTGCCGGCCGTCACCGCCACGCTGACGGTCTGCGTCGCCACGCCGACGCTGTTGCTCGCCGTGAAGGTGAACGTCCGCGTCGCGCCGCCGTCCGCCTGCGGGGGCGTGTAATCGAGTTGGCCCGTGCCCGCCGTGAACGAGTAGCCGGACGAGGCGGTCGTCGCTTGCAGCGCCAAGGTCGGCGTCGGACTGCCCGACGCCGTCACCGTGAACGCCATCGCCACGCCCGACGTCGCGCCCAGCGGTCCCGGATTGGCGCCGAAGGACGGGGGCACGTCCGCCACCGCCGCCATCTTGTACAACGCCAGCTTCTGCTGGACCGTGGTGTAGCAGGCGAAACGGGGCGCGGCGGCGTTGTATTGCAGCAAGCGGGTGCTCGCCGCCACGTTGGCGACGTCGAACGCGCCCGTCCCGTAGGCGAACGTCCAGACGCCCGTCGTGCCGTTCACCGCGCCGGCCGCGTGCACGGCGTTCGCGGTGCCTGCGTACGCGACGAATTTGTTGCTGGCCTCGTTGAAGATCGTCAGGCCGCCGTAGGTGGCGTTGGTCTGGATGAGCCAAACGAGAGACGTCGGCGGATCGGTCAGGACGTTGGCCGAAGGGCTGATGGCGTTGCTGGTGAAATACGTGCCGGCGTTCGTGTGGGACATGGCCGCCAAGCCGTTGCTGCTGGCGACGACGTAGTAGCCGTCGGCCAAATCGGCGCGCGACGTGATCTTGGTGAACGTGCCGGATCCGCCATAGGCGCCCCACGCCGTCGTGGCCCCAGCCAGCGCGACGATCATCGCCATTCCACACGCCATTTTCTGCCAGTTCATGGTTGCTCCGTTGCGGCCGCCGAAACGGCCGAGTTGCGGGGTCCGCGCACGACGAGGGCGTAGGGCTGGGAACCGCCCAACGGCACCGCGCGGGCCGTCACCCGCGCGAGATAGACGCCCGCTTCGTCCGCTGCGAATTCGATCATTTCCACGTTGTTCAAATCGTCCGGCGCGCCGCGCCCGTTGGGGAACAACACCGTCCCGGCCGGCGTCGCCACCGTCAAATCCAGATCGTTGACCAGCTGCTTGCCCGCGCCGGGCGCGGCCACGTCGTCCGCGTACGCCAGCGCCAGCACGAACCGGCCGCCGGGCTGCCCCACGGGCAGTTCGTAGACGTCCGCCGCGCCGGGCGCGAGACCCGGCGCGTCGTGCAGCTCGAGCGCAGCGCCTTCGCCGGCTTGCAGGGCGGCGGGCAGATCCAGCAGTCCCGCGCCCTGGGCGTGGTTTGGCCGGCCGAACGGAATTTCCTGCTTGGCCCCGGCGCCGTATTGGCCCGGCGCCAGATCGCGCGCGCCGGCCAGCAGGAGGGCCTTCACCAAGGCGGCGCTGGGCGTCTCCAAGCCGCGCTGTTCCCGCAGCCAACGCCGCGCTTCCCGCGCCGCCGCGGCGACCTGTTCCGCCGCCACGCCGGTGCCGCCCACGAAAATCTCGTTCGGGTTATCCGCCGCGCCCCACCCCGCGAACGCCGAGTTCGTCGCGCGCGGCACCGCAACGAAGGTGCCCGGCGCCACGAGCTCCGGCTTGATGCGGCCGTCGGCGCAGGGGCCGCGCCCCGAAAACGCCGCCAGGCCCTGCGGACCATCCGCCTGCGCCATCCGATCCAGCGCGATCGGTTCCACGGCGAAATCCTCCGGCCACGAATCGCGCCAAACGCGCGCAACGTCGGCCCGCCCTTCCGCCGCGCCAACCGCCAAAACGTTCTTCGCCGTCGCGGGCGAGCCCACCGAACCGGCGTCCGCCACGCCGTCCGCCGGCTGCAAATCCACGGCCGCGTTGCCGGCCGCGGCCACCACCAGCACGTCGGGATGCGCCTGGACGAACGCATCCACCGCGCGCGCCGCCGCACCGTAGGCGCCCGCATCGGCCGCGCCCCGGCGCAGCAGGCAAACCCGTTCGCCGGCCGCCAGCGCCGCGGCCAGTTCTTCCGCGACGTCGATCGACGCCGCCGGCAACTCGTTCGTCGAAGCGCCCCACGATTTCAGCGGCGCCGCGGGCTCGATCCAGGCCACTTCGGCCCACTGCGCAACTTCGTCCATCTGCGCCGGCGACAGCACGACGTGGAAGAACGGATGCTCCGCCTGCATGTCTTCGCGGGCCACGTACACGCCTAGTTCTCCCAAGGCGCGGCCGATGCGCGGCTTGTCCGCCGCCGCGAACAGCGTCGCGACGCACTCGCGCGCTTCCGTCCCGCCGGCCAGCGCCGGCGATTTTTTCCACGCCGGCAGATATTCGCCGGCCCAGGCGACGTCGGCCAACGCCGCGATCTTCGCAAACCGGTCTGGCGCCGCTTCGACCAGCAGCGCGTTTTCGGGCACGTAACCGCGAATCGTCGCGCCGGCGTTTTCCAGCGCCGCCCGATCCTCCGCGCGGAGGGCGCCGGCGAACTGCACCAACCACGGCGCGGTGCCGCGCGCCGTCGGCCGCTGCAACACCGGCGCGCGCGCGGAAACTTT
Source organism: uncultured Verrucomicrobiota bacterium (assembly GCA_964436715.1). GTDB lineage: Bacteria > Verrucomicrobiota > Kiritimatiellia > CAIQIC01 > Lenti-01 > Lenti-01. The sequence goes on from CAYTEK010000015.1 coordinate 21,592, forward strand.
CATGAGTTGAAACGCCGCCTGCTGGCTTGCGCTCGCGGTTTCGATCGTGCCCCATTCCAGGATCAACGCAGGAGGAGGCGCGCCGCGGGCGATCGAAATCGCCGCGACGCCACACGCCAACCACGTCCCCAGACTTTTCATCGTCTCCTTGCCCGGCAAATTTCCCTGCAAATTATTAGGAAGATGTTACGCGATAGATTCCAAAATGCAACTTTATACATTAGAATGAAATTACGATGAAGCGGCTGGAATTGAAGGGGATAGACGGGGGACACACTCCTCCGCACTGATTCAGGCGCTCGTTTTTTTGCGAATCCATCCGGAAAATAAATTGCGCGGCAACAAATTGCCGCGCAATTGGTTCCGAATAATGTTCGGATTACGGAGCCGTCAGGCGCACCCGAATCGTCCCATACCACTCGTTGGGAATGTTGGTATTCAGCGTGCCGCTGCCACCCCAACCCAAGTTGGAGACGATGGTTTGGCCGCCGGTCAGATTGGTGCAATATTCCAGTTGGTAGTACCGATTCGCGCTGGCGGGGTACGAGAGCGTCAGCGTTCCCGTCGCATTGGTATAGGCGCTCGTGACCTCGAAGACCACGTTGGAGCTGCTGGGATCGGTATCGGCCAGATACTCGTCGTAGTTGTTCTGTCCATCGCCGTCCGCATCCGCTGCCGGATCGTATTCGGGCGCGGCGGGATCTTCGCCTTGGCCGGAGACCCATTCTTCGTAGGGGTCGCCGCCGGAGGAATAACCCGTCCATTCGACGTCGTCGACGGTCATGCGCGCCGTGGCGGCGGTATTGCTGATGACCAGAACGAAATTCCCGGCGACGTTCACGCCCGTCGCCGTGAACGTGAGCACTTCGTTCGTCGTCGCGGGAACCGTCGTCACGGTGCCGGTATAGGTGCTGTCCTGGCCGATGACGTAGACCTGGTTGCCCATCGTCGAATCGCTGAACGGTTTTCGATACTTGAAGGACAGGGTGCCCACGCCGCCCGCGATCGTGCCCGAACGGATGTAGGCGTCCGCTTGGTTCCGGATGGTCGGCGCGGGCCCGTTGATTTGGATGTCGCCGCGGCCTTTGCCTACGGTCCAGGTGGAGCCATCCTGGCCCGTGAAGGTATTCGTGACGTAGGAAGACCCCGAATTGGCGTAGTTGGCGAAGGTTTCCAACCCGCCGCCGCTGCCGGGTTCACTGACCGTGATCGCCACGCGCTGGGTGGATTCGGCGCCGTCGTAACCGTCGGCGGCCACGAAGATGGCCTCGTAGGATCCGGCCGCGGTCGGCGTCCACGAGAACGCGCACGATTGGGGCGAGGCGCCTTCCACGCCGTCGAAGGTGGCGCCCGCCGGCTTGGCGTCGTCGACCAAGATGACGTCGTTGTCTTCCGGATCGGTGGCCGTCACGGTGAACGTCAGCAAGTTGCTCACGGTCGCGGACTGGTTGGTGCCGCCGGAAACGGCGATCACCGGCGCGGCGCCGACGGAAGACAAGACGGCGATGGCCACGCGCTGGGTGGTTTCCATGCCGTCCGCCGAATCGGCCGCCACGAAGACGGCTTCGAAGTTGCCCGCGGTCTCCGGCGTCCAGCTGAAGGTTCCGACCTGCGGCGAGGTGCCCTCGACGTCGGTGAAGGTCGAACCGGCCGGTTTGGAATCGGCGATCAGGATGACGTCGTTGTCTTCGGGGTCGGTGGCCGTCACGGTGAACGTCAGGGTGCCGCCGGTCAACACGCTTTGGTTGGTGCCGCCCGAAACCGCGATGCCCGGCGCCTGCGCGGGCTGGGAGCCCGCCACGCCGTCGTAGAAGAGCTCGACGAACTCGTTGGCATAGGCGCCGGCATCGGAATATTCGTTGATGACGAGACCCGCGGTGCCGTTGCCGACGCCGCCGCTGCCCGGGGTGGCCGACGCCGTCGTGGCAGAGGTCCAGCTGCCCGACGCCGTGGCGTCGTTGGTCGCGTGGATGCGCTGCCGGGTGTAGCCGGACGTCAACGCGGGCGTCGGTCCTTCCACCAAACTGCTGCTTGCGTCGTAGAGGGCGTAGGTCTCGTCGCCGTTGATCACGGGCATGCCGTTCCCGCCGTTCAGGTAGACGACGTTTTCGCCCAAGGTCACGCCCCAAGCGGACTCAAACAAATCCTTGGTGGTGTTGCGGCCGACGACCACGTAGCCGTTGACGGGAATGAACGTGCCGGCGGGAAGGGTGTACTCGTAGGACGCGTTGGCTTGGGTCAGCTTGTAGCCGCCGATGTCGATCACGGAGGGGGCCTCCGTCACGACGATTTGCACGGTCGCCGTCACCGCGCCATCGACGTCGGACGCGCGGAACACGGCGCTGTAATTGCCCGTGACGGTCGGAGTGCCCGTCATCGAGAATTGGACCGGCGCGGCGCCCGTGACGCCCGCGAACGACGCCCAGGCCGGCAGGGACACGGCGCCGATCGAAACCGTGTCGCCGTCGGCCTCGGTGGCCTGCACGGCCAAGGAGAAGGAATTGCTGACGACCGCGTTGACCGACGCGCCGGCCGGGGTCGTGGCAAGGCTCGGCTTCGCGCGCGGATTGACCGTGATGCCGACCGCGGTGTTGTTGGTGCCGTCCTTGTCGCCGGCGAAGAACGTGACGCTGTAGCTGCCCGTGGCGGCCGGCGTCCAGTTGAACGTGCTGGAGATGGAAACGGTGCCCGTGGCGCCCGCGAACGCGGCTCCGGCCGGCAAGCCCGAGGCGGTCAGGCGCATCGTGTCGCCGTCGCTCTCCGTGGCCGAAACGCCGAAGCTCAGCGCCTGGCCCACGGTGACGGACTGGGCGGGAACCGGCTGGATGGCGGGCGGCAGGTCGCCGAGCGGTTCCAGCGAGAGAACGGGGTCGCCCTGCAGGTTCATGCCGAATTGGATCCACCGCTCGGAGCCGTCGGTGCCGGAAGCCGAAATCATGTCCGCCTTGTGCATGGCGAACGCGGTGCCGACCAGGCGGCCGCTCGTTTCGTGCAGGCGCTTGTAGAACTTGTAGCCGTACACGGTCGAAGGACCGCCGTCGGACGTGTTGCTCGCCGGCGTCTCGTCGGGCTCGCCCCAGCCGTAGCGGCTGCAGCCCATGTAGATCAGCGCGCCGCCGTTGGCGTTGCGCAGGAACGCTTCGCTCAGCGAGGGCTCGCCTTGGTCGAAGCCGCCCGTCAGGCAGGCGTCGGTGTAGGCGAAGACGATGAGATTGGTCATCGCCGCCGCTTCCGTGGTGGAAAACGAGCCCGTTTCCAACCCCACCAGGGTGGTGTCGCCGTGGCCCGAGAAGAACATGTGGAACCACCCCATGTTGAACTTGTTTTTGACGTTGGTGGCGTTTTGGGCGTAGTTGCCGGACCCGAACGTCGTGTCCCACGTGGTGAGGGTGTCGCAGAAGAGCGCGAGGGAATTGCTGGCCGTCCAATAGGGCAAGATGCCGTCGCGGTACAGCCGGCGGTCCCACATTTCCGAATCGCTGACGCTGGTGTGGGCCGAGTAGCGGAAGTCGGCGTGATGATCGCTGTTGGTGCAGTTGTCGCTGGGCCGGGCGGTGCCGGTGTAGGTGTCCCACGCATACATGCCGCCCAACAGCATCTTGCCGTTGAAGCGGGTGGGATTGGATTCGAAGGCCAGCAACTTGTCGATGTAGGCCGTGGCATGGGCGGCGGTGCGCACCGGAATGCGGGCCACGACGACGTCCCAGGCCATGTCTACGCCATCCGTGGTTTCGCCGTAATTGGAGTCGCCATCGCTGTTCCACGTGCCGGCCAACCCGGAGTAATACAGGTCGGTGGGCATCGCCGTCTCGGTTTCCCCGTCCACGTCGACCCAGCATCCGCGGGCGGGCACGATGGTGTTGTCGCCGCCCAGCACGACGTAGAGGGTGGCGTTGTTGCTGACGTAGTGCTGGATGCACGCGCGGATCTTCGCCTGCGCGTCGGTGCCGCTGTAGGTGTTCGTGATGGATTCCACGGTCAGCATGTCCGTGGTGAAGCGGGCCGCGCGAGAGGTCTGCAGGGGCTTGAACGCGTTGGTGAGCGCGGCGCGCGTGATGATCAGATACTGGGCGGCGGCGCGAGGCGCCGCCTTTTTCACCGCGGGAGCAAACTCTTTGGAGGCGGCGGGATTCACCACCAGGCTGTTCACCAGCGGCTCGAAGGCGGCCTTCTGGTTCGAGAACACGGACTTGGTCGCCGGCGCGGCGTCGTAGGTCACCGTCACGGTCACTTTTTCGCGCAGATACAGCTTCTTCTCGGCGGCGACGTAGGCCAAGGGATTCACGCGCACGGACACGAACTGGTAGCCCTGCATGTCGTGGTCGCCCTGGTAGGTCGCGATTTCCGCGGGCCAGGCGGCGGCGCTCGCATAGCGGGCGTTCGCGGGCACGAAAGCGGGCTTGGCCATGCTCTTCGGGGCGCGCGGCTGGGCGGGATAGGGGGTGATGCCCTCGGCCAGCAGGGTCCAATCGCCGCTCGCGGCGACGGACACGTTCTGCGCGCCCGATGGGATCAGGACGTTCGCGAACTTCGCCGGAATCGACGGCGCGCCGGCTTCATCCACCACGCGCGAGCCGTCCGCCAGCCCGATCGAGGTGTATTCGCCCGCCGTCGCCAGTTCCACGTCGTCCGCGGAAAACGTGAAATCCACGCTCACTTCCGCCGCACCTGCCGCCAAGCTCCCGACCAAAAACAAACCCGCCCAAATGCACTTTTTCATCATACCCTCCGGGTGGAAACAGGACTCAACCATTGACAGATCATGATATTCCTTGCCTAATGAGAACGAAACAGAAAACCATCCTTCGAGGTAAAACCCTTCGATCGGCGCGTGAGCGTCCCCCATCCCCTTCCCCTGCTGGAAATAAGGCCGGCCTCCCCCGCGGGATGGCCGGCCATATCAACCAGAATTTATTCCGCCGTCCTAGGGTTCGTCCAGCAAGACGCGGATCGTCCCAAACCAACTGGCCGGAAGCGTATTGGTGACCACCATGCCGGGCACGCCCCAGCCCAGATTCGTGACGACGAGCGTCCCCGCCTGATTGGTGATGTCGGTGCAATATTCCATCTGATAGTAGCGCGCCGAACTGGCCGGGAACGTGAACGCGGACAGGTCGGCGGCCTGGCCCGTCAAGCGCAACACGCTGTTGGATGCCGCCGGATCGGTGTCCGCCAGATATTCCTCGTAGGTCGTCTGGCCATCGCCGTCGACGTCGGCGTTCGCGGCGAAGTCCGGATCGACCGGATCTTCTTCCTGATCTTCCACCCATTGCGTGAATTCGTTGGTCGCCGCTGCGGTGTAGACCTTCACGCTCATCTGGACCGGGGCGCTGGTGCCGTCCTTGTCCGTGGCCGTGAAGAAGAATCCGTTCGTGCCGAGCTGCGCACCCGTCGGGATGAACAGGAAATCGCCCGTGTTCGCGTCGAAGTCCCAGGTGGCGTCGGCGACCGCGCTCGTGCAGGCGAAAGTCACCGCGTCGGCATCCGGTTCCTGCGCCGTCACGACGTATTCCAATTCCGCGCCCACGGATGCGACCTGCGCGGCGATCGGATCCACCGTCGGCGGCGTGCCCGGGGCCGCCGCGGCGAGCGTCGTCGCGCTGGCCGTCGCCGAATCGGCGCTGGCGCCGACGGCGTTCACCGCCCGCACCCGGAAGTAGTAGGTGACCTGCGCCGCCAGGCCCGTCACGCCCTGGCTCGTGCCGGCCACGGTCCGGTTCGAGTAGCCGGCCACGAAAGCCGGCGTCGAGCTGCTGGCCACGTTGGTGACGGCCACCTCGTCGATGCCCGCGCCCACGGAAGCGGTCGCGCCCAGCGTCGCGAGTTTCACGAGCACTTGGCTGCCGGAATGGGCGCTCAGGTCGAACGGCGTCATCGCCGTCAGCGTCGTGCTCAACGGCGTGCGCGTGCCGAGCGTCGTCCAGTTGCCGCCGTTGTCGGTCGAGATCGAGACGGTGATCGTGTTGTTGTTCGAAACGGCGCCGCCATAGGTCCGCGCCTTGAAGGTCAGCGTTTCGGAGGAGCTGGCCGTGAAGTCCAGCGCCGGCGTGGTCAGCGAATCGCCGATCTGCGAAATCAGATATCCGGATCCCTGCGACAGGCCGGTCTCCGTCCACGTGCCGCCGGTGCCGGCGCCCAAGGTGCCGTCGTGGAAGCAGTTGGTCGCGGGGCCGCCCGAGCCGCCGCCGGCGGAGAACGTCGCATTGGTGCCGACGTCGAGCCGGTAGCTGGTCGCGCCGTCGGCTGCGCTCCACGCCGCGGTGAAGTCCGTCGCGTTCGTCGCGCTGGCCCAGACCGACGCCGGCGCATTCGGCGCGGTGGGCACGGCGGCCACAACCACGCTGGTGACCTGGGTGACGGTGCCCGCGGCGTTGGCGGCGGTGAACGTGAAGGTGCGCGTGCCGACGTCCGCTTCCGGCGGCACGTAGGAGAAGGCGCCCGTCGCCGGCACGAAGCTGTAGCCGCTCGACGCCGTCTGGCTTTGCAGCGCCAGCGTCGCGGCCGGCGTTCCGCTGGCGCTGACCGAGAAGGCCACGGCCACGCCCGCGGTGGTGCTGTAGGGGCCCGCGCCGCCCGTGAACGCCGGCGCGGTCGCCGCCGCCACGTTGACCGTCACGGCCTGATAGGCCGTGCCCTGGCTGTTGGTGGCCGAGAAGGTAAACGTCCGCGTGCCCGCGTCCGCCTGCGGCGGGGTGTAGGTCAGCTGTCCGGCGCCTGCGTTGAAGCTATAGCCGCCTGACGCAGTCTGGGAGGACAGCGCCAACGTCGGCGTCGGCACGCCCGAGGCGGCGACGGTGAAGATCTTCGCCACTCCGGCGGTCGCCGCGAGGGGGCCGGGATTCGCGCCGAACGTCGGCGCGCTCAGCGTCGCCAGGGTCGTCACGTTCGTCACGGAGGAATTGGCGCTCGAGCCGGCGGCATTTGTCGCGCGGGCCCGGAAGTAGTAGGTTGCGCCGGCCGTCAGACCCGTCACGCTCTGGCTCGTTCCCGCCACCGTACGGTTCGAATACCCCGCCACGTAGCTGGGCCCGCCGGCTGCGCCGGCCAACACCAGAACATCGTCGAACGCCAGGTTGCCTCCGCTCTTCGTATAGGTGAATCGCAGGTTGGTGACGGACGTGCTCAACGGATAAGAGTAGGTCGTTCCCGTGGTCGGCAGGGAGGCCGTCAGGTTGGCGACCGTGCTCCAGCTTCCCCCGGCGGCGCTCTCCACCAGCAAGGCGGAACTGGCGTCCGTGCTGTTGCCTTTGATGAAGAAACTGACGTTGGTTGGATTGGCCAAGGCCGGCGTTTGGACCGCATCGCCCGTCTCATCCAATTTCAGCGAAGGTGAACTGTTCCCAAAATTGCCGGCCGAAGTATAGGTGCCGCCAATGGCAGTGAAGGTCCATCCATCCGGCGCCGTGATCCCGTTGTCGAAGCCTTCGTTGATCAAGGTTCCGCCCGGGCCGCCGCCAAAGCTGCTGTTGGTGGCCACGTCCAGCCGGTAGCCGGACGCGCCCGAGACCGAACTCCACGCCGCGGTGAAATCGGTCTGGTTCGTCGCGCTCGCCCAGATGGCGGCCGGGGCCGCCGGAGGCGCCAAGGACACCGCCACCTGCACCTGCTGCGTGACCGCACCGGCGACGTTGGTCGCCCGGAACGTGAAGGTTTTCGTCCCCACGTCGTTGGTCGGCGGCGTGTAGCTCAGCACGCCCGTCGCGTTCGTGAAACCATAGCTCCCCGCCGTGGCCGTCGAGCTGAGCAGCGACAGCACGGGGGTCGGATTTCCGCTGGCGGTCACGGTGAAGATCCGCGCCACGCCGGTCGTCGCGCTGTAGTTGGTGCCGCTGGTGAACGCCGGCGCGCTCGTCGTCGAAATGGAGGAGTCGTACACCATGTAGCACACCGCGCAATGGACGACGGCCGCGTTCGTGCGGATGCGCATGTAGCCGCCTTCGCCTGTGCCGGACGCGCCCCAGCTGTTGCGCAAAATGAAGACGCCGCCGCCGCCTTCGGGCGGATTGTCGTCCCAGCCCACCAGCGAGATGGCGTGGTCGGAGGTTTCGTAGTAGCCGCTGTTGCAGTCGTTGTTGTTGTTGTCGTACACGCCGGTGTCGTAGTTCATGAACGCGGTGTCGGTCAGCACCGCGGCATCCACCACGCCGTAGGTCATGATGGCCGTCTTGATGGCGTCGACGTCCCCGGAGGGCACGCGGTACCACGCTTCGAACACCGTGGTGGTGCCGGAATAGGTGCAGGATCCGGGATCGGAGCCGTTGTTGTAGGGCATCTGGGTCTCGTTGCAGATGCCTTCGACCGTCAGCGCTTCCAACTCCTGGTAATCATAGTCCGCCCCGTCGCATCCGCTGAAATGGTCGGAATACGCGCCATAGGCGCCCAGGCACCATGCGATGTAGGCTTCCGAGAAATTCGCGCAGCTGCTGCCGGTTCTTCCCAAGGCATAGTTGAACGCACCTTCCGCGGCGGCGGCCGCGCCGAAGGAATAGCAGCTTCCGCAGCTGCCTTGGTCGCGGATGGCGCCGATGTAGCTCAAGCCGCCCACGTTGCGCCAATCGAACGACGACGGCAGCGCTTGCTTCGGAAAGGTCTTCAGCGGCGCCGTCTTCAGGATGGGCTCCAGCGCGGGCGGCGTCGCCCCGCGCGAATAATCCCAGAGCGGCTCGCCGTTTTGCCGCATGAGATCCAGCAACGGAATTTCCGTCGCGGTCCCTTTTTTCAGGGGGTCTTTCGGCACGCACACGGCGAAGCTTTGGACGTAACCATTGGTTTCGACGCGGCGGTTGACGGTGTCGTACCCGTACTGGGCCCCGTAGGCGTACTCGCTGCCCGCCTTGCCGCGGAAGAAATCCCAGGCGTCCAGCACCGTGCCGTCCGGCATCGTGACGGTTCCGCCCGCCTCGTTGGCGGCATAGGCATACCCCAGCCTCTCCGCATAGGCGGCGGCCGGATTCGGCACGGCATAGCCGGTGGCCACAAATCCCAACCCAAACAGACCGGCCAGAACAAATGCGATCGACGTCTTCTTCATGCGGCACCTCGGCGATTCGAACAACCCATCCTTCAACCAAACCTAGAAGAACTCAGTTTGCACAGTATGGCTTCCGCCCGATCGCTCCGACAACGGCAAAAACATCCGGCAAACGAAGCGCTCCACCCGGCAACCGATGGTTTTTTTTCAGAAAACAAGCGGATACAGCCCGGCGAACGTCCCGAGCACCAATTCGGCCAGAAGGCGACCGCGCCGGCCTTGCGCCGGGTTCAAAAGGTATTCCTCCAGCAAAAACGGCAGGCGCATGGGCAGATAGAAGAACAGGAACAGGGCCGCGAGGATCGGCAGCACGACCAGCTGCTCGGCGAGGGAATTCCACTCCACCTGGCCCAAATCGAGGATGGCTTCCCACCAGGCCACGTAGGCCACCGCGCCGTAGGCCAGCAGGTGCGCGTCCGCCGCCCATTCCTTCCAATCGCCGGGCACCTCGCGCGCCGTGGCGCTCCCGCCCGCCGCCAACCGCCCGACGAATTCCTTGAGGATCAGCGCCACGATCACCGCCCCCCACCAACCCGAGACCTC
>CAYTEK010000016.1:0-30397 GCA_964436715.1 uncultured Verrucomicrobiota bacterium
TCGGCCATAATCCCCCTGCTGAAGACGGACGCAACACCCACCGCGAAGGTCAATCGCAGGCCAAATCTCCACCCGTCGATACTCCCACCTGGGAACCGCTGGGCGACAAAACGTCCAATATGACACAGCCGGGCCCGGCTTACAAGCCGACCCGACCGTTGGGAGGCCGTCCGGCTGCTCCTTCCAACCACCCGCGTGATACGGCCCGTCTGTTGACAAAGCCAAGACCAGCCACAAGACTGGCAGGCCGTCAAGGCGATCCGAGGTGAAGTGTCATGATCGTCCGGTCACGAACGGGTGTGGCCCGCTGTCTTGTGGCGATAGTCCTCGTGCTGGGCTCAAGCAGGGCCCGCGCGCCTTCGGCCGGCGATGTTCGAGCGGGCGCCGAGCCGTCGGTGTCTGTCAACAGGAGGGAGCGGATGCCTGGATCGGTGCGTATCGTGGCGTTTGGCGATTCGATCACCAACGGTGTGCGTCCGGGCCGGGTGGCCGAGGCGGAGACCTTTCGAGACATCACGCGCCGGGAGCTGGCCAAGAGGCTCGGGACCACGGTGGAAGTGCTCAACGCGGGGGTCAACGGAGATGTTGTCACCCTGGCGATCAGACGGTTACAGACGGATGTGCTGGACCGCAAGCCGGACGTCGTCACCGTGATGTTCGGCGGGAACGAAGCGGGATTCTATCGTCCGGAAACCAACGGGTTCGCCGATACGCCGCGCGTAAGCCGGGACGAGTTTCAGGCGGCGCTGGGCACGATCGTCGACCGCCTCCGAGCCGTCGGAATCACGGTCGTGCTGATGACCTGTCCGCCCATGACCGAGCGATACTGGGGCATGCATCTGGAGCCGTAGCGAAGGCATGGCATCAACTTCCTCGTCAAGGACTACGCGCAGACCATGCGCGACGTCGCCGCCGAGAAGAAGATCCCGCTGATCGACGTCTACGAGGCATTCCAGCAGGACCGCGGCAGGCTGGACTACTTCCCCGACGGCTTGCATCCGGACGCACGCGGCCATCGCGTCATCGCGGACCTGCTTGTCGACCGGCTGTCGCGCATCCTCGGCCGGCCGGAAAGATGAGGGCGGCCAAGGGGCCAGTCCCCGGCCTGTGAACGGTTGCCGGCTTAGCGGCCGATGTGCACGACCTTGGCCGGCGGGAAGCCTTTGAACCAGGTGGACGAGGCGTGGCTGTAGGCGCCGATGTTCTCGCTGTAGACCAGGTCGCCGATTTCCAGATCCGGCAGTTCTTCCGTCAGCCCGATCGTGTCCAGCGCGTCGCAGGTCGGTCCGAACACGGCACACAGCTGCGTCGGCCCCTTCTTGAACGCCTTCACCGGATACTTGCAGTGGTCGAAGATGATGCCCGAATACGTGTGGTACACGCCGTCGTTGACGTAGTAGCACCGCTTCCCGTCGCGGTCGGCCTTGCCGATGACTTCCGCCACCGACGTGCAGGCCGTCGCCACCATGAAGCGCCCGGGCTCGGCCAGGATCGCGACGTCCTTCGGGAACAGCCGCTTGCACTCGGCGTTGATGACCTTGGCCAAGGCCTTCAGCGGTTGCACGTTCGCGTCGTACGGCGCCGGAAAGCCGCCGCCGATGTCGAGCTGCTTCATGTCCTTGAAACCGCGCAGCCGCGCTTCCTTGAAAATGCCCGCCGCCAGGTTCAGCGCCTGCACGTAGTTCTGGAAGTTCGTCGTCTGGCTGCCCACATGGAAGCTCAGGCCTTCCACGACCAACCCCGCCGCGTGGGTCTTTTCGATCAGGTCCACGGCCTGCCCGGGGTCCGCCCCGAACTTCGACGACAGCTCCACCATCGCGCCCGTGTTCGGCACCTTGATGCGCAGCACCATGCCCGCGTGCGGCGCATACTTCTTCACCTTGCGGATTTCCTCCTCGTTGTCGAAGGTCACCAGCGGCTTGTAGGGTTCGAGTTCCCGCAGGGTTTCCTCGGCCTTGATCGGATGCGCGTAGATGATCTTGTCCCAGATGAAGTCCTGGCGCGCCTTCGGCGGCAGATTCTTGATGTTCTCGTAGACCGTCCGGAATTCCGCGATGGACGCCACGTCGAAGCTCGCGCCCGCCTTGTAGAGCGTCCGCACGATCTCCGGCAGCGAATTCGACTTCACCGCGAAATAGGGCTGCACCTTCGGCAGGAATCGCTTGAATTCCGCCAGGTTCTTCCGTAGTTGGTCGTGGTCCACCACGAACAACGGCGTGCCGTATTCCTTCGCCAGCTTCTTCAGTTGCACCTGCGTGACCATGGTCGCCTGCCTTTCCCGTATCTGAACCGTCCAATTCCAACCGATCCGAAACCGTCAACGCAAAAGCCGCAAGGGACGCAAAGGATCGCAAACGCCGACCCGGATCGACCGGTTCTCCGAATGTTCCCTTTTCCGGCGCTTGCGTTCTCTGGCGCCTTTTGCGCCTCTTGCGTTAATGGTTTTCCAACTAGTCCTGGATCAGGAAGTTCTTGAACTGCCAAGGGTCCTTCCGGTCGATCGCCGGCCGGTTGTAGCCCTGGAAATGGTTCTCGTAATGCTTCAGCGGGGTCCAGTCGGAGGGCACCGAGAGGTTCCGGCCGAGATACGGATCGGCGATCTTCAGCACGAATTCGTGCGGCAGGTCCTCCGGCGAGCACACGCCTTCTTCCGCGTGGTCGAACATCCACATGGACGCCGCCACGACGGAAATCGCCACCTGCAGCGTCGTCGCGTTCTGGTGCGGCACCAGTTTGCGGGCCTGCTGGATGCTCAGGTCGCTGCCGGTCCACCACGAGTTGAACGCATGGCCCATGAGCAGCGCGCCGAGGATGTCGCGGCCTTCCGTGATTTCGTCGCCCATGATGCGCAGCTTGGGCTGCAGTTCGTAGTTGCGGCCGCGCAGTTCGTGCAGCGAAATGATCGCCGCGTCGCACGGGCAATAGGCGTAGTGCATCGTCGGGCGATAGACCGCCTTGCCGTTCTTCCAGACCGTCAGGAAGTCGCTGATCGAAAACGCCTCGCCGTGGCGCACGACCATGCCCTCGACCGTGTAGTGCGGCACCCAGGTGCGCACGCGCGTGTTCATGCCCATGCGCGCCAGGCAGATTTGGTTTTTCGGCCCGCTCTTGTGCTCGTAGGCCAGCGGGGGCAGTTCCTTCTCGTGCGTCCCCCAGCCCAGTTCGGCCGTCGTGATGCCTTCTTCGCGGAAGCCTTCGATGCTCCACGTGTTCACGAATTCGTCCACCGCCTTGGGCACGTCGGAAATCTGCGTGTCGCGCTCGCTGCAATGGATGACCTTCACGCCCAGCGCCATGGCCAGCTCGTTGAAGACCTGCGTCCGCGCCAGATGCCCGATCTTCTCGGCCTGGGCGCCCTTGACCTTCTTTTCCGCGACGACCGCGGCGGCGATGTCCAACAGGCCGCGCTTGGTCCAGTGCGAGATCAGGCCCGGATTCGCGCCGTGCTCCAGCACGGCCGTCGCGCCCGGCGCCTTCCACTTCGCCGTCATCTTGCGGATGTTCATGCGCCGCCAGTACAGCGTCTTTTCGGTCGGGTGCTTGTTCTTGGCGCCCGCATAGGGATCCCACAGCTCGATCGACGTGTTGACGTACAGCACGCCCGCGTCGTGGCACCACTGCAGGATTTCGCAGCAGTCGATGTTCCAGGCCAAATCGACCAGCAGGTCGCCAGCCTTCAGAAACTTGCTCAGCTTGGCGTCCATGTTCTCGCGCGTGATGCGGTCGCGGACGAACTTGACCCCCTGCGCGAGCCACGGCTTCAGTTCCGGGCGTTTGTTCTCGAAATCCATGACGGTGATGTTTTTCGCCGGCACTTTCGCCAGCTTGAGCAGCAAGGGCAGCGTGCACTGCGCCACCGAACCGTATCCGACCATCAGAATTTTGCCCGAGAATTTCGCCATGATCCGTTGTTTCCTTTCGTTGAACCGAATGCCGTTCTTATCGCAGATGGTTTTGGACCGCGCAAGCGGGAATCCCCCGGCGAAAAGAATTTTTCGGGCGCGCGGCTCAGCGGCCGAGGGCGCGCGCGACGGATCCGCGCTTCACCGTCGGGCGCGGCGCGGCGAAATCGAACCAGGAACGCACGTCGGCGTCCAGCCCCACGCCGTGCATGAAATTGTAGAGCGCCTTGCGCAGGCCGCGCCCCAGCGCGTCGAGATCCGTTCCGGCGGGATCCGCAAAGCCCACGTCGTTCTTCGCGAACGACCCCGGCGGCAGCGGAATCAAGGTCCCGCCGAACGCCTCGGGCCGGCGCCCCACCGGCGAATGCACCGTGCAGGCGAAGCGGTGGAAATAGCCCGAATGCAGGCAACCTTCCGCGAAGAGCTGGCGCACCGTTTCCAGCGCGTCCACCGTTTCGCCGACGGTCTGCGTCGGAAATCCGTACATCAGGTAGGCGTGCACCAGGATGCCCGCATCGGCGAACGCCTTGGCCGCGCGCGCGGCCTGCGCCACCGTCACGCCCTTGTTCATGAGCTTCAGCAACCGGTCCGACGCCGCTTCCAGGCCGCCCGAAACCGCGATGCAGCCGCTGGCCGCGAGTTCCCGGCACAGTTCCGGCGTGAACGCCTTCTCGAAGCGGACGTTGCCCCACCACGAAATCGCCAGTTTCCGCCGCTTGAGTTCCGCCGCCAGCGCGCGCAGTCCCGCCGGCGGCGCGGCTTCGTCCGTGAAGTGGAAGCCCGTTTGGCCGGTTTCGGCGAGGACCGCCTCGATGCGGTCGACCAACGCGCGCGCCGGCAACGGCTCGTAGCGCGCGATGTAATCCAGCCCCACGTCGCAAAAGCTGCACTTGCGCCAGTAGCACCCGTGCGCCGTCGCCAGCTTGTTCCAGCGCCCGTCCGACCACAGCCGATGCATCGGATTCAGCAGGTCCAGCACGGACAGATACCGGTCCAGCGGCAAGCCATCCCAGGTCGGCGCGCCCGTTTCGGCGAAGGGCACGTCCGGTTCGCCGGCGTCGATGAACCGCACCTGCCCGCTCCGGCGGACGAACGTCCGCACCAGTTTGTCCCACGGGCGCTTCCCGCGCAGATGCTCCACCAGCGCCAGCACCGGCCGTTCGCCGTCGTCCAGCGTCACGAAATCGAAGAAATCGAACACGCGCGGCTCGGCCAGTTCGCGCAGCTCGGTGTTGACGTAACCGCCGCCCAGCGCCGTCGCGATGCGCGGATCGAATTCCTTGACCGCCTGCGCGATCCGGAAGGCGCCGTAGACGCACCCCGGGAACGGCGCCGAAACCAGCACCAAGTCCGGCCGCTGCGTTTCCAGCGCCGCGCGGACCCGCTCGCGCAGGATTTCGTCCACGAGCGTCGGCGGCGCGGCCAGCGCCGCGGCCAAGGGCTCGAAGGTCGGCTGGCTGCGCGCCAGCGACTCGCCGTAGCGCGCGAATTCGAAGCGCGGATCGAGCGCGTCGCGAATCGCATCGGCGACGTCGTTCAGGTACAGCGTCGCCAGATGCTTGGCCCGATCCTGGACGCCCAGCGCGCCGAACGCCCAGGCCAGCGGATCGCCGTTTTCATCCGCCTCGAAGACGTCCAGGTTCCGAAAGCGCGGGCCTTCCGGCAGGAAGCGCCGCGCGCAAATCCGATGCGCCAGCGTGGGGTCGCGCCCCTGGAGAAACGCGACGGCCGCCTCGATCGTTTCCGCATACCGGTCGCTTTGCCGCAGGAAGGACCGGACGGCTTCCGTCCGTTTTCTCGCCGGCACGCGGACGGCGCCCGCCCGGATTTGTTCCAAGCCCGCGCGCGAAAACAGTTCCAACACCAGTTCCAGCGCGAGATCCACCGGCGCCGCTTCCACCCCGCGCGAGCGCAGGAACCCCGTCAGGCACGCCGCGGACGGGTACGGCGCGTTTACCTGCACCATCGGCGGCAGCACCGCCAGAACGCGGACCGTGGAAATCCGTTTCATGGGGTACCGCAAATGAACGCAAATGGACGCAAATGAGACATCAGGTGTTGGGTTCCGTCAAAACCACTTTCTTCCATTCCAATTTCGAATGTTTGAAATTGAGAATCACGCCCGCTTTGTGGCCTGTGATGCGCAGGTAATTGATAACTTGGCCAACATGTTCGTCCGTGATGGCATCAACTGTTTTGATTTCCACAATTACCCGGCCTTCGACTTCCAGATCGGGAATATAGTCGTCAACGTGTTCGCCGCGGTAATGGACGGGATGGGCATGCTGCTGGTCGTACGCGACGTTCTGAAACTTGAATTCGACGCAAAGCGCCCGCTCGTAGGTCTTTTCCCTCAACCCATGCCCCAATTCATTCATAACCGCCATGGCACAGCCCGCGATTTGATAGACCAAATCGTTCTCCACCCATTTGCGTCCATTTGCGTCCATTTGCGGTTCTTTCTTCACGCCAGCCCCATCAGGATTTCGGCCGCCTTTTCGGCGCCGCCGCCGGGCAGCGTTTCCGGGGGCTCCGGAGCGGTCTCGATGTCGGCCAAGGCGCGGCTCAAGCGCCCGGCGTACAGATCCGCCGCGGGAATATGGGCGTTCTTCAGGTAGCGTTTCAGCTCCCGTTCCAGCAACGGATATTCGATGAAATCCTCGCGCTCGGCGTAGACGATCGGCTTCGCGTTTGCCACGCAATCGCTCAAAATGCCGTAGCCCGGCTTGGTCACGACGGCGTCGCAGCTCGCCAGCACGTCGGAAAATCCAATGGCCTGCCGGTCCACCGCGTGGACGTTGGCCAGACCGTTCCACGCCAGCGGCATCACCGTGAAGAATTCGAAATCGCCGAGGTTTTCCACTTCGCGCAGCGCCGCTTCGTCCCAATCCAGCGAAGTGAACGAAAGCAGGATCCAGCGCTTGCCCGGGTCCGCCCCGGTCCGTTTCGCCAGTTCTTCGCGCCGCGGCCGGCCCGGCTTGGCCAGCAGCGGAATTTCCACCTGCTTCGGAAACTCCGCCATTTCCGGCGAGAACGGCAGCTTGAGCAGCAGCTTCGCCTGCCGATAGCCGTCCGCGAACGTGCGGATCACGTCGCGCCAACGCGGATCGCGCGCGACGAACGGCGCGTAGATCCAGTCCCACGAGAAGTTGCCGACGGCGACCGCCGGCACGCCCGCCTCGGCCGCGGCCTCGAGCGGAATCGCCGGCACGTCCGCCACGACCAGATCCGCGCCCTCGCCGCGCAGCATTTCCGCCTCGTAGTCGATCAGCTGCTCGCGTTCGGCCAGCAGTTCCAGCGCCTCGTCCAGCGTCGCGTCCACGTCCACGCGGATGGAATCCTTCTGCACCATGCCGACGTCGAACGCGCCGGGCCGCACCCGCAGCCGGCCATCGACGAACGGCAGGCGGCTGCGCAGGAAGTTCTCCGGCAGGTCGGTCGTCACCGTGATCTGCGCCGCCGGATGCGCGGCGAGCAGCGCGCCGAGCACGTCGCACGAGCGCACGCCGTGGCCGTAGCCGTGGGCGGTGACGTAGTAGGCGATGTGGCGCTTTTTCATGACGTGTCCGGAATGCTACCGCTTCCGCACGGCCGGGAAAAGGCCGGAATCAGGCGCGCGCCAGGCAGCCGTCGTGCATCGTCCAGTGGGTCGTGCCCGGCGCGACCCATTCGGGATTGTGGGTGACGAGGAGGATGGACATGCCGGCGCGGTTCAGTTCGCGGAACAGGTCCATGACGCGAGCGGCGGCCGCGGGATCGAGGTTGCCCGTGGGTTCGTCGGCCAGCAGCAGTTGCGGCGGCAGGGCCAGCGCGCGCGCGATGGCCACGCGCTGCATTTCGCCGGCGGACAGCAGCCGCGCCGCTTGCCGCGCCTTGTGCGCCAAGCCCACGCGTTCCAGCGCCGCCGCGGACGATTCGCGCGCGGCGCGCGCGTCGCGCTCCAGGTAGCGAAAGCGGAATTCCACGTTGTCCAGCGCGCTCCGGTGCGGCAGCAGGCAGAACTTCTGGAACACCATGCCGACGCCGCGCTTGCGGACGTCCGCCCGCTCCCGCTCGTCGAGGCCGGAGACGTCGCGGCCGTCGAACCACACCTGGCCGGCGTCCGCCGTCTGCAACAGGCCCGCCACCATCAGCAGCGTCGTCTTGCCCGAACCGGACGGGCCGGTGATCACCCCGAATTCGCCGGCGCCCAGCGCCAGCGAAACGCCGCGCAGCACTTCGACGGCGCCCGCCGGCGCGCGGAACGTCTTGCGCACGTCCGCCAGCCGCAACCGCTCTGGGCGCGCGTCCGCCATGGTCAGATCGGCTCGCCGGGATTAAGGCCGCGGTGGGTTTGCGCGTGGCACAGCGCCAGCGCCAAGGCGTCCGTCGCGTCCGGCGGCGGCAACTCGGCCAGGCCCAGGACGGACCTGACCATTTTCGCCACCTGTTCCTTCGGCGCCGCGCCCCAGCCGGTGACGTTCTGCTTCGCGCGGCGGGGCGAATACTCGAAGACCGGCACGCCGGCGGCGGCGCAACCGGCGATCGCCACGCCGCGCACCTCGCCCAGCACCATGGCCACCTTCGCGTTCTTGCAGAAGAACCCGCCCTCGATGGCGGCGGCTTCGGGCCGGTGCGCGGCGAGCACGGCGTCGATGCGCTCGCGGATGGCCCGGAGGCAGGCGGAATGCGGCGCCGCCGCAGGCAGCTTGACCACTTCCCAATGGAGCGCCCCGGCGCGCGAGCCGTTCTGCTCGATCACCGCCCGCCCCGTGCCCCGCAGCGAGGCGTCTATGCCCATGACCTTCATGCGCCCGGCATCGTACCCCGGTCGGCGCCGACGAAAAAGCTCCAAAATCCTCGCGGATTCCGGAGCTTTTCCCGGGCCGAAGCGGCGGCGGTGCGGCTAGCCTTCGAGCGCCTCGTCGGCGATGTCGCCGTTCATGTAGACGTTCTGGACGTCTTCGAGTTCCTCGATCGCCTCGACCAGCTTCAGCAGGCCGGCGGCCTGCGCCTTGTCGGACACCGGCGCCCAGACCGTCGGGACGAAATTGACGCCGGAGTCCTCGGAGACCTTGTAGCCGGCCTTCGTGAGCTTTTCCGACACCTCGTTGTAGACCTTCGGATCGGTGAGGATTTCGAACTGGGCGCCTTCGTTCGTCACGTCGTCGGCGCCGGCTTCGAGCGCCAGTTCCATCAGCTTGTCTTCATCGACGCCCTCGGCGTCCACGAGGATCTGGCCACGGCGCGCGAAATTCCGCATGACCTGGTTCGAGCCGGCCAGCGTGCCGTTGTGGCGCTGCAGCAGGTGGCGGACTTCCGCCACCGAGCGGTTGCGGTTGTCGGACAGGCACTGGATGATCAGGCCCACGCCGCCCGGCGCATAGCTTTCGAAGAGGATTTCCTCGATGGCCGCGCTCTGCAGCGCGCCCGTGCCCTTCTTGATGGCGCGGTCGATGTTGTCCGCCGGCATGTTCACGGCCTTGCACTTCGACAGGATCGTGCGCAGCGTGATGTTCGAGGAGGGGTCCCCGCCGTTGGCTTTCGCCGAGATCGTCAATTCCTTGGCCAACTTGCTGAAGATCTTGCCGCGCTTGGCGTCCGCGGCGCCCTTCTTGTGCTTGATGGTCGACCACTTGCTATGTCCGCTCATGTTTCGTCATTCCTTCTCGCCGGCTGTTCCGGCGCGCCGCGGGTTCGCCGCGGGTTGAAAACCGTTCGCCGGCGTCCTATTCCTCTTCCTCGGCCTGCTTGTTCTTCGCGGCTTCCGCGACGATCTTCTGCGCCACGTTCGCGGGCACCACGTCGTAGCGGTTGAAGGACAGCTCGAACGAGCCCCGGCCGCCGGTCATGGAGCGCAGTTCGGAGGAATACTTGAACACTTCCGCCTGGGGCACTTCGGCCACGATCACCTGCATGCCGTCTTCCGACTCCATGCCCATGATGCGGCCGCGCTTGTGGTTCAGGTCGCCCGTGCAGTCGCCCATGAATTCGCCCGGGATCGTCACGCGAATGTTCATGATGGGCTCGAGCAGCACCGGCCGGGCCTTGGTCATGCCGTCCTTGAACGCGGTGCGGGCGGCGATCTTGAAGGCGATTTCGGAGCTGTCCACGTCGTGGGAGCTGCCGTCGTAGACGGTGACCATGGTGTTGACCACGGGGTAGCCGGCCACGGCGCCGCGCGTCATGCCGTCGACCAGGCCCTTTTCGATCGCCGGGAGGAAATTGCGGGGAATGCTCGTGCCGACGATGCCGTCGACGAACCAATGTTCGGCGCCGCCCTTCATGGGTTCGATGCGCAGATAGACTTCGCCGTACTGGCCGCGACCGCCGGTCTGCTTCTTGTGCTTGTAGTGGCCTTCGCCCTTGGCCGTCACGGTTTCCTTGTAGGCCACCTTCGGCGTGCTGAGGGTCACTTCCACCTTGCTGCGCGCCTTCATGCGCTCCATGGCGGCATCGATCTGCACGTCGCCCATGCCGGTGATGATCAGCTCGTGGGTCGCTTCGTTGCGCTGCACGTGGATCGTCGGATCGTCGTCGGCCACGCGATGCAGGCCGGGACCCAGCTTGTCTTCGTCGGTCTGGTTCTTCGGCGACACGGCGAAGGACACCACCGGATTCGGAAACGCGATCGGCGCCATTTTCGCCGGCTTGCCCGGGGCGCACAGCGTGTCGTTGAGGGTCGTGGCCTTCAGCTTGGCCAAGGCGACGACGTCGCCGGCCTGCGCTTCGGGCACCGTTTCCGACTTCTTGCCGTTCAGGAAATACACGACGCCGACGCTTTCCTTCTGTTCCTTGACGGCGTTGAAGACCTCGGCCTTTTCCTTCAGCGTGCCGCCCCAGATGCGCGCGACCGTCAGCTGGCCCACGAAGGGGTCGTTGATCGAGCGCCACACCTGCGCCACGAGCGGCGCGTCCGCCGCCGGATTGACGACGTTGCCGGCGGCATCCTTCGCCGGCCGGTCGGCCGGGCTCGGCATCAGCCGCGCAAAGCCGGTCATCAGTTCCTCCAGGCCGACGCCCTGGCGCGCCATCAGCGCGAAGATCGGGATGAATTTCGCCTGGGCCACGGAGGCGCGGAGGCCGCCGGACAGTTCGTCGGCGGACAGCGCTTCGCCGTTGAGGACCTTTTCGATCAGCGCGTCGCTGGATTCGGCCGCCACGTCCGTCAGCCGGGCGCGGATTTCGTCCGCGGGGCCGCCTTGGGCGGACAGGGCGTCCACCACGCCCTTCTTGTCGTCCGTCGGGAACGTCACCACTTCGCAGCGCGCGCCCCAGACGTCCTGGAGCGCGGCGACGGTGCCGGCGAAATCGGCGTTTTCCTTGTCGAGGCCGGTGATGGCGATCGCGCGCGGCAGGCCGAGCGCCTCGCAGCGCTTCCAGGCGCGGACGGTGCCGACCTGCACGCCGGCGGTGGCGTCCACGACGAGCAGCGCGGCGTCGGCGACCTGCGTCGCCGCCACGACCTGGCCGTAGAAGTCGGCGTAGCCGGGGGTGTCGAGCATGACCAGGCGCAGCGCCTTGCCGCCCTTGGGGCGCCACGTGGCGTCGAAGGGCTTCGCCCAGATCGAGATCTTGCGGCTCTTTTCCTCGTCGGTCCAGTCGGCCATGCTGGTGCCGTCGCCGGGATTTCCCAACCGATCGTTCGCGCCCAGCTTGTAGAGGAGAGCATCCACCAGCGACGTCTTGCCGCTGCCCGTGTGGCCCACCAACACGAAATTCCGCACGTCCGCGATCGGGATATCCTTCATGATGCTTTATGCCTTTCCTGCCAGGTCGTTTCGTTTGGGCCCGGGCGGCAACCCGGCCACAGAATTGCGCACTTTAAACAAAAAGGGAGGCCCGCCGCAACCGCGAAATGAGCCTCCCCAACCATCGAAAAGGTGGGGTGGATAACGGGATTTGAACCCGCAACAGCCAGAACCACAATCTGGTGCTCTACCAAGTTGAGCTATATCCACCAGCCAAACAGAGCGCAGGTTCTACCCCATCCCGCCGGAAAATGCAACCCCCCCGCTGGCCGCCGCCTATTTCGGCGGTCGATCCAGGGCGTCCCGCAGCTCCCGGGCTTCCGCGCCCGGCGGGGGCGGCGGCTCCGCGCCGCCCCAGTCCGCCGCGTCGAGCGCCACCAGGAAACGCTTGCCGTCCGCCTCGACCAATTCCACGTGGAGCCCCGTGATCCGCGGACCGCCGACGATCTTGATTTCCGCCGCGCGGCATTCCAGGTGCGAAACCCGCCGGCCGTTGGGCGTCACCATCGACATCCAGATCACGTCCATGCCCGAGACGGACGCCTGCAGGTCGCCGCGCGCGTCCTGCCAGCGCACCGACACGCCGCGGAACACCAGCGGGCCGCGGATCCAGTCGGCCAGCGCGGCGGACGTCTCCGGTTCCGCCGCCGGCGCGGCCGCATCCACCGCCGCGGCGGCCAGCCCCGTCGGCGCCGGCAGGCCCGTCCACTCGAAGATGCTGCGCGACAGCCGCGCCAGGAACGCCGGCTGGATGCGGCCGTTTTCGTCCGGCGCCACGGTCAGCGCGAGCCCGTCCACGCGGACCGATTCCAGCATCGGCTCGCCGCGCGGGCGGATCAGCCGCCAGCGGATGCGCGCCAGCCGCGCCTCGATGCCCGCCACGTCCGAGATGCCGATCGCGTCGCGGATGCGCAGGTTGAGGGATTCCGTCGCCCGCATGCGGCCGATGCGCATGTCCATGCCCGCCAGGCGGGACAGTTCCTTTTCCACCTGCGCGCGGAAGAAGTCCGACCGCACCAGCAGCTGCAGCGCGCCGTAGACCAGCGCGACGACCAGCGCGAGCTTCCACGCGAAGGCCCACAGCGCCCGGCCGAAGGACGCGGGCCGCGCCACGGATTCCGTTTTCGTCGGGTCCATGGCTACTTCGCCAATTCCGCGGCGCGGTCGCGCGCCGCCCGCATGCCGGCCGCCACCGCCGCCGAAAACCCGCCGGCTTCCATCGCCGCGAGGCCGGCCAGCGTCGTGCCGCCCTTGGAACTCACCTTCCGGCGCAGTTCCGCCGGATCTTCGCCGGTCTGCGCCGCCAGTTCCACCGCGCCGCGCACCGTTTCGATCGCCATCGTCCGCGCCAGCGCGGGCGGGATGCCCCACGCGGCGCCGGTGGCTTCCAGCGCCTCGAGAAACGCGAAGACGTAGCCCGGGCCGCTGCCGCTGAGGGCCGTCACTTCGTTCATGCTGTCTTCCGGCAGGCGCACCGTCGCGCCCACTGCCGCGAACAGCTTTTCCGCCACGTCCAGGTCCGCCGGTGTCGCGCGCGCGCCGCCGCAGAGGACCGTCACGCCGCGCCGCACCAGCGCCGGCAGGTTCGGCATGGCCCGCACCACTCGCGGCGGCGCCAAGGCCTCGAGCGTCGCCGTCGGCAGGCCCGCGCAGATCGACACCAGCAACTGGCTAGACGCCAGCCCGGCGCGGGCGGCCGCCAGCGCCTCCGCCGCCTGTTGGGGCTTGACCGCCAGCACCACGACGTCCGCGCCGCGCGCGGCTTCCGCGTTGTCGGCCGTGGTCGCGATGCCGTATCGGTCGGCCAGCAGCGCCCGGCGGCCTTCGGCCACGTCGGCCGCGACGACGTTCTGTTCCATCGACACGCCGCCGGCCAGCAGGCCGCCGACGATCGCTTCGGCCATGTTGCCGCCGCCCAAAAACGCAATGCGCTTGTTCTTCATGTTTCCTCCGTCTCCGGCGCGGGCCGCGCCCGCGCTCCGAAAATTCCGGTGCCGACGCGCACGAACGTCGCGCCTTCCTCGACCGCGACGTCCAAGTCGTGCGTCATGCCCATCGACAGCTCCGGCAATTCCAGCCCGGTTTCCGCCGCCCACGCGTCGCGCAGTTCGCGGAGCTTCCGGAAAAACGGCCGCGCCGTTTCGGGGTCTTCCGCCAGCGGCGGAATCGTCATCAGGCCGACGACCTGCACGTGCCGCAGCCGGTTGGCCAGCGCCAGCACGGCCGGCGCGTCCGCGGGCGCCAGGCCCGATTTCGACCGCTCGCCCGACACGTTCACCTGCACCAGCGTCCGCAACGTCCGCCCGGCCTCGCCCGCCTGCCGGTCCAGGGCCTCCAGCAGCTTCGCGGAATCCACCGAATGGACCCAGTCGAACAGCCGCGCCGCAAGCGGCGCCTTGTTGCTCTGGAGATGCCCGATCAGGTGCCACTCCAGCCGCTCGGGGCATTCCGGAATCTTGGCGGCGGCTTCCTGCACGCGGTTTTCGCCGAACCGCCGCTGGCCGGCGACCGCGGCTTCGCGCACCGCTTCCGGACCGTAGGTTTTCGACACCGCCAGCAGGCGCACGGATTCCGGCGCGCGGCCGGCGCGCGCGCACGCCGCCGCGATGCGCGCCCGGACCCGTTCCAGATTTTCGGCGATGGAGCCCACGGCGCGCACCTTACCCGCCGCCGGCCGCCCGGCGCAAGACCGCCGCCACGTACGGCAGGACGTCGTTCGGAATCGCCATGGCCCCGAATTTCAGCGTGGCGTCGCCGCTCGCCACCACGATTTCCGGCTGCGGCACGTTGTTGACCCGATAGCCCGACTGCGCCAGCGACACGACCGTGCCCGGCCGGCATTCCAGCGTCTGCCGCCGGCCCCGGCCGAACGCGCCCGTGAACACCTCGATGCGCCCCTTCGTCAGCGTCACCGTCGTGCGGCCGAACGCCACGAACAGGATCGCCGCCAGCAGAACGAGCGTGCCGATCAGGAACGGCAGGCCGAACAAGCCCAGCTTCCACTCGAACTGGCCCGCGGCCAACGGCACGACGTAGATGCCCACCATCGAAATGCCCGACCAGAAGGTCGTGAACGGAATCAAAAACCACAAGGCGCCGCGGCGCGGCCGGCAGACGATCGTCAGCGCGTCGCCGAAATCGCGGCGCAGGCTCACGCGCTTCGGCGGCCGGGCGAGTTCCTCGTCGCTCAGGCGCGGCACGGTCGCGGCGGCCAGAAACGCGCCCCGGTAGTTGCAGGCGCGGCACAGGGCCAGGTCCTGGGCGACGTTCACGTCGGCCAGCGGCAGTTCCTTCCCGCAATTCGGACAGACGAACGGCTTGGCCGACAGGATTTTCTCCACCAGGTTCACGGGCCGTCCTTGCCGGCCGCCGCCAGCGTGCCGCGCCGCGCCATGATCAATTCGGCCAGGATCGCCACGGCGATTTCCGCCGGCTCGATGCCGCCCAGGTGCTTCAAACCGATCGGGCCGCGGATGCGGGCGATCGCGTCCGGCGCGAAGCCCGCCCGGCGCAGGGCTTCGTGGCGGACTTCCCGCGTGTGGGCGCTGCCGAGCAGCCCCACGTAGCGGCAGTCCGCCCGCAGCGCGGTTTCCAGCGCGGGCACGTCGAGTTTTTCGTCGTGCGCCAGCACGGCGACGTAGCTGTGGGCGTCGAGCCCCGCCTCGGGCAGGCCTTCCGCCGGCCAGCGGTGCACGACCCGATCGGCCGCGGGGAACAATTCCGCCCGCGCGAAATCGCGCCGCGGATCCACGACCGCGACCCGGAAGCCCGTCCGCGTCGCCATGGCGCACAATTCGACCGCGATGGGCGACGCCCCCACGATCAATAGCAGCGGATCCGGCGCCAGCGTTTCCGCGAACCAGCGTTCGCCCGCCGCGCGGAGCTTGCCCGCGCCGCCGCGTTTCCACAATTCCTCCAGCTTTTCCGCCATTTCCGGCGCGGGCGGGGCCTCGCCCGGCCGCAGCAGGATCTGCTCCGAATCCCCCGCCAGCCGCGTGAGCAGCACTGCGCGCGCGGTCGGCGCCAACTCCCGGACCGCCCGCCACGCGGCGCTTTCCGGATCGTGCCGGTGGATCCACACGTCAATTTCGCCGCCGCACGACAGCCCCACTTCCAGCACCGCCTCGAAGGCGGCGCCGTAATGCAGCAGCCGCGGGCCGGTTTCGCCCCGCAGCAGGCGCAGCAGATGCTCCCGCAAGTCGTTCTCCACGCAGCCCATCGAAACCGCGCCGGCGACTTCCCCTTTTTCGTTCACGACCAACCGGGCCCCCGGCTGCCGCGGCGACGAATGCTGGGCGCCGACGAGCACGGCTTCCGCGCTCGCCAGCCCCGCCGCGTCCCACGCGCACAAAGTGGCCATCACGTCTTTCATTGGGGGGCCATGATAGCGGCCCCGGCGCCCGTCACAAGGCCCAAATCCGCGCCCGCCCAGGCGGGCCGGCGCCGGCCGGGCGTTTTCGGCCTTCTGTCGCCGGCGAAAACGCGCTAGGCTTCGGCCATGAACGCAAAAGCGATCTGTCCGCTGATTCTCGCGCTCGTGGGAATTTCTTTCGCCGGCGCGCAGATTCCGCCGCGGGTGCGGCCGCCGTGGCCGCCCGTCGAACGACCGCCGTTGCCACCCGCCGAACGCCCGGCGCGCACGAACGAACGCCCCCACCGCGCCGGCTGGCAGCAGTTGCCGAGCCTCGAGACGCCCGCCGAATTCCGGGCGCAGGGCGATTCCCAGATCGGCCTCAATTTCGTGCGTTTCTTCTGGGATGGGCGCCGCCCCGGTTCCGATTCCGGCCGCGCCGGCCGCGCGCCCGACGAAATTTTCGGCGACCTCGCCCGGCTGGGCGCGACGGCCTACCGGCAATTCGTCAAGGCCGACCTCCTGTGGGATCTCGTCGAACCAACCGACGGCCAATGGACGTTCTCCAACGCCGACGCCGTCGTTCCCCGCGCCGGGTTCGTCCCCCTCCCCACGCTCTTCGCCATGCAATACGCCTCGCCGACGCCGCCGTGGGAGACCGATCCGGCCAAATTCCGGAAAACCCTCGGTCCCGAAGCGCGCCGCTATCTCGAAACCGTCGTCCGCCGCTACGCGCCGCACGTGAAGTACTGGGAACTCGGCAACGAAATGGAGCACTGGCGCATCGCCGATCCGGGCGACGGCGGCCTCGCTCGCGCGCGCCGCTCCGACCGCGTGCCGGACGCCCGCCCCGCCGACGGCTTCTCGCCGCGGGAACAGGGCCGGTTCCTCGCGGAAGCCGCCGCCGTCGTCCGCGCCAACGACCCCGACGCCGTGATCGTCCTGCCCGGCCTGGCCGGCCTCGACGGCTATTCGCTCGAAACCTGGCTTGCCGGCGTCGTCGCCGGCGGCGGCAAGGACTGGTTCGACGTCGTGAACTACCACGACTATGCCGGCTGGGAATCGTTCGCCCTGCGCCGGCCGCGCCTGACCGCCGCCCTGAAAAAGCTCGGCCTCGACGACAAGCCCGTCTGGCTGACCGAAACCGGGTCTTCTTCCGATCCGACGCTGACGCTGCGCACCGATTATCCCAACAGCCCGGAAACGCAGGCCGCCGACGTCTTCCGGCGCATCGTGCAAGCCTATGGCTTCGGCGATTCGCTCGTGATCTGGCACTGCCACGCGCGGGCGCCGACCGAGCCGCAAAACGACTGGCGCGGCTACGGCCTCTGCGATTCCGCCGGGCGCACGAATCTCGCCGGGCACGCCTTCCGGCTGCTGACGAGCGAACTCGTGCCGTGGACGAAGATCGAACGCCTCGCCGCGGATCCGCGCGGCGCGAACGTCTATCGCTTCACGTTGCCCGACGGCGCCGTCAAGACCGTCGCGTGGGGCGCCGGCACGTGCGCGGCGCCCGCCGGCGCAACGCGCTTCGCCGCTGCGGTGCCCGCCGCCGACGGCACCTTCGCCTGGCGCCCCCTCGCTCCCGGCCAGCCCCTGACCCTGTCCCCCGTTCCCGTTCTGATCAAGTAGCTTCGCCGGCCTTCTCCGTTTTCAGATTTTCGTTCTTTAATTCCTTCTCCTCCGCTACACTGCGCCGCGATGAGTCTCCGCATCCTCCATTTCAGCGACGTGCATCTGCCGCTGCCGGCCGGCGCCTTCCGCCCGCCCGAGGTGTTCCATCCCAAGCGTCTCGCGGCCCTCCTCAACTATCGCCTGCGCCGGGGCGCCAAGTACGCCGAGGCGCTGCAGAAGCTCAACGGCCTGAACGAATTTCTCCGCCGCGAACCCGTCGATTACGTCCTCTACACGGGCGATTCGTTCAACTTCGGCCTCGAACGCGAATTCACGGTCGGGGCGCCGCGCCTCGCCGAAACCCTCGGCCTCGCCCGCCGCGGCGCCTTGGCCGTGCCCGGCAACCACGATCTCTACGTCGGCGCGGATCTCGCCCTCTACCGCAGGCATTTCGCCGCGCAAATGCGCTCCGACCTGCCCGAAGCCGCCGCGCCCACGGGCTATCCCCTCGTCCGCTGGCTGGGCGAAGACGCCGTCGCCATCGCCTTCAACACGTCCCGGCCCCATTTCGCGTTCTGGAACTCCAGCGGCCGCGTGCCGGCGCTCGAGCTCGACGCCCTCGACCGCCTGCTCGATTTTCCGGAAATCGCCGCGCGCCGGCACGTGTTCCTGATGACGCACTATCCGTTCGACGAGGCGGGCTTCCTGCACGGCCTGCGCAATTCGCGCGCGCTGCTGCGGATCCTGCGCGGCCGCGACAACCTGGTGCTGTTGCACGGCCACAACCACCGCCCCTACACCTATTTCCTGCCCGACACCGCCGTGCCCCTCTACTGCGCCGGCAGCCTCTCCAAGGCCGGCGCCGAATCCTTCTGGCTCTTCGACCTCTTCGGCGAGTCCCTCAACGCCCGCCGCGGCGCCTGGAAAAACGCCCGCTTCGCGCTGCTCGACTGACGCCCCTCACGGCGCCGCCCGCACCCGGAAGAACCCCCGCGGACCGTCCAGCGGCAGCGCCGCCGAATTCGTGCCGCGCCCCGGCGGCAGCAGCTGGACGCGGTTCGTCCACGCCGCGGCGCCTGCCAGCAGGTTCGTCGTGGCCGCCACCTCGTAGGCGCTCGCGTCGGGCAGCCAGTAGTCCAGCCACGCCGTTCCGCCGGCCGCGCGCAGCGCGCACCACGGCTCCAGGCCGTCCGTCATCGCCGCGAACTGCGCGACGAACGCCGCCGCGATGCCCGCGTGCGGCAGGAACTGCACGTTCTCGTCGTTGGACGACGTCAGCACGAGCGCCGAGGCCGTCCAGTTCGCCGAACCCTGGATCACGACCGGATTCGTCCCGCGCGGATCGATCGCCATGTACTTCGCGTGCACCAGATCGGCGCTGCCGCCGTCGTAGCGCGTGCGCGCGGCGTTGTAGTAGGCCTCGTACATGCGCACGCGGTTGCGCGTCGCGTAGTTGGTTGAATTCCGCAGCGCCTGGTACGATTCGCAGCTGTCGTCCCCCGGCAGATCGCGGTCGCTGCGGGGAATCGCGCCGTGCACGATCACGCCGCGGTCGCAGGCGCGGATCAGGGCGTTCACCACGTCGGGCCGCGTCAGCTTGTTCAGCGCGAAGAAGATTTCCTCCTGCGCGCCGTCGATCGCGCCGACGACGTCCGTCAGCGCGTTGGACCCGCCGGCCTTGGCGTCGGGATACGGCGCAAAGCGCACCCAGCCGTCGCGCGCCGCGTCCGCCAACCGGAAGCGGGTGCCGTCGCACCGGTGGGACTTGTTCGTGTTGGCATGGAACCGGCCGGACAGCAGTTCGCGCATTTCGTTCGAGTAGGCCGCCGCCAGGCCGTTGTCCTGGATTTCGGTGAAGATGTTCCACTGCTGCGAACTCGCCGCGGCCGTGAAGTTCCACGAGCCCGCCAGCGTCCAGCCTTGGCCCGCCGCTCGGTACCAGAACACGCCCACCTTGTCGTGCATGATGCCGGCGTCCGCCGGCGCGCGCGACAGTTCCAGGGGGTTGCTCGGCCGCGCGGCCAGGCTCGCCAGCGAAACGCCGGGCCAGTAGTTCGATTCCACGTTCACCCCGTTGCCCGCCACGAAGCCCAGCCGCGCGCCGCGCGCCAGCGCGTTCGAAACCGCCGCCAGGATCGGCCCCGCCGCCCCCGCGTTCGACGAAACGCCCGAAAACGTGTAGGTCGCCAGGCAGCCCCAGTCGCCGCTCGCCAAGGCGTCGATCCGCGCCAGCAGCGCGTCGCGGATCGCGAATTCCTCCGCCCCGCGGCTCGTCGGGCTCGTCGTCTGGTCCGGCCGGTTGAAATGCACCGCCCAGGTCGCGCCGCCGAAGGAATCGGCGCGCGCGGCGCCGGCCAGCGCCGCCGCGCCGCAGGCCGCCGCCAGGATTTTCCGGAGCCACATGCGCGCCATCTTGCCCCGCGCCGGCCACTGGCGCAAGGCGCGAATGGCGGTCAGGCGTCCGCCCGGGCGGCCAGCGGCACGTAGCCGCGGCGCGCCGCCACGCTCTTGTAGGCGGGCCGGATGATCTTGCCGCCGTTGGCGAGCTCCTCGAGGCGATGCGCGCTCCAGCCGGCAATGCGCGCCATCGCGAAGATCGGCGTGAACAGCTCCGGCGGAATCGCCAGCAGGCGGTACAGGAAACCCGAATAGAAATCCACGTTCGCGCTGACGCCTTTGTACATCTTGCGGGCGTGGCCGATGATCTCCGGCGCCAACCGCTCCACGCGCTCGTAGAGGGCCATTTCCTCCGCCAGGCCTTTCTCCGCCGCCAGCTTCGCGACCTGGTCGCGCAGGATGAGCGTGCGCGGATCGGACGTCGAATAGACCGCGTGCCCGATGCCGTAGATCAACCCCGTTCGATCGAAGGCCTCCTTCTTCAGCAGGCGCCCGAGGTACTCCGCGATCTGGTCGTCGTCCGTCCAATCCCGCACCGCGCGCTTGAGATCCTCGAACATGGCCACGACCTTCGCGTTGGCCCCGCCATGGCGCGGGCCCTTCAGCGACCCCATCGCGGCGGCGATGGCCGAATAGGTGTCCGTGCCGCTCGACGTCACCACGTGGATGGTGAACGACGAATTGTTGCCGCCGCCGTGCTCGGCGTGCAGCACCAGCGCCAGGTCCAGCAGCCGCGCCTCCAGCGGCGTGTAGCGGTTGTCGTCGCGCAGCATGTGCAGGAAATTCTCGGCGGTGGACAGGTCCGGCTGCGGCGCGTGGATCACCAAGCTCTTGCCCGCGTAGCGGTACGCCGAGGCCTGATAGCTGTAGGCCGCCAGCAGCGGAAAGGTCGCGATCAGCCGCAGGCATTGCCGCATCACGTTCGCCAGCGACACGTCGTCCGCGCGGTCGTCGAGCACGTAGAGCGCCAGGATGCTCTGGGCCATCGCGTTCATGACGTCGCGGCTCGACAGCTTCAACAGCGAGTCGTGCACGAAATCGTCGGGCAGCTTGCGGCCCGCACCCAGCCGTTCTCCGAAATCCGCCAGCGCGGCGCGGCCGGGCAGTTCGCCGCCCAGCAGCAGGTAGCAGGTTTCCTCGAAGCCCGGCCGGTCTTCCGCCAGAAAGCCGGCCACGAGCTCCTCGACGTCGATGCCGCGGTAAATCAGATGGCCCGGGCCGGTTTCGTCGCCTTCGGGGTGCGCCAGCACCTCGCCGATCTGCGTCAGGCCCGCCAGCACGCCCTTGCCGTTGATGTCGCGCAAGCCGCGCTTCACGTCGTACTTCGCGTAGAGGGCGGAGTCCACCAAGCTGCTGGCGGCGGCCATGCCGCTGAGCCGCGCGATCCATTCGTTTTCGCTCGTTTTCATCTGCCGCTCGCTTTCACCCCCATCGTCCGCCGCGCAGCGTAGCGGATCGGCGCCGCGCCGAAAACCCTCAAATATCCGGCACCCCGCATTTTTCGCGCGCCGTCACGGCGCGGACCGGATGCGGTAGAAACCGCGCGGACCGTCGTTCGCGACCGGCAGCGAATTCGTGCCGCGCCCGACCGGCAGCGCCTGGACGCGGTTGGTCCACGTGGCCCGCTCGAAGAGGTTCGTCGTGCGCACCACCTCGTACGCGCCCGCATCGGGCAACCAATAGAACAGGCGCGACGTCGCGGCGGAACCGTCCGTCGCCAATCCGCACCACGGAACCGTGCCGTCCGTCATCGCGTTGAATTGCGCGACGAACGCCGCCGCCATTCCGGCATGCGGCAGGAACTGCACGTTTTCGTCGTTCGCATTCGTCGCAACGAGCGCGGACCAAGTCCAGTTCGCGGAGCCTTGGATCACCAGCGGTTGCGCGCCATCCGGATCGACGACCATGTACTTCGTGTGCGTCAGGTCCGTGCCGTTCGTGTCGTAGGCGCCCCGCGCCGACGACAGATAGGCGTCGTAGAACCAGACGCGGTTCGCCGTCGCGTAGTTCGTCGGCGCGGAGAGCCACTGGTACGTCGCATAGCTGTCGTCCGCGGGCTCCAGCCGGTCGCTCTGGGGGATCGAGCCGTGCACGATCACGCCGCGGTCGCACGCGCGGACGAGCGCCGCCGCCACTTCCGCAAGTGTCAGCTTGTTCAACGCGAAGACGATTTCGTTCGTCGCGGCGTTGATCGCGGCCACGACATCCGTCAGGGCGTTGGAGCCTCCCGCGGCCGCGTCGGGATAGGGCCCGAACCGCACCCAGCCGTTGGTCCATGCATCCGCCAACCGGAAGCGCGCGCCGTCGTGCGCATGCGATTTCGCCGGATTCGCATGGAACCGGCCCGACAGCATCTCGCGCATTTCGTTCGAATACGCCGCCGCCAACGCGTTGTCCCGGATCTCCGTCAGCACGTTCCACTGGTAGGAGCTCGCGCCGCCCGTGAAGTTCCACGAGCCCGCCACCACCCAGCCCTGCGTCGCCGCCCGGTGCCAGAACACCCCGACCTTGTCGTGCATGATGCCGCCGTCCGTCGGCGCCCGCGCCAGCGCGAGCTTGTTGCCCGCCCGCGTCGCAAGGTTCGTCAGCGAAATTCCCGGCCAGTAGTTCGAGGCGACGTCGACGTACTTGTCCGCCACGAAGCCCAGCTGCACGCCGCGCGCCAACGCGTTCGACATCGCCAGCAGGAGCGGCCCCGCCGCGCCCAATTCGGCCGTGTTGCCCGAAAACGTGTAGGTGGCCAGGCACGCCCAATCGTTGCTGGCCAGCGCGTCGAGTTGCGCCAGCAGCGCGTCGCGCAGCACGTATTCCTCGGATCCGATGGACCCGTAGGCGGACGTCTGGTCTGGCCGGTTGAAATGCACCGCCCAGGTCGCGCCGGTGCGCGAATCCGCCCGGGCCGCGCCGGCCAGCGCCGCGCCGATTCCGAATCCGACCATGGCATGGCGCCAATGCATGCGGGCCGTCGCTCGCTCACTCCGGATTCGCCGTCGCGAGCCGCCGGCCCAGGATGACGCAGTTGAAAAGCGCCCGGCCCACCTGGTCGCGCGTCAGGAATTCGTTGCTGCCGGGCGCCTCGTGCAGCGAAACCACGGTCTGCGTTTCGACGTCGTACGTGCGAACGGCCAAGGCTTGATGCTCCCACATGGCGGGATTTTCCAGGTCGAAGTCCGCGGCGAAGCGAATCAGCATTTTCTTGTTTTCCCAAAACACCCACAGTTCGTTGGCCACCGGCGACAGCGGCGCCACGTGCACCACCTGTTCGCCCGCTTCCCGCTTCTCCGGATCGAGGCCCAGCTGCAACCGCAGCGCCACGCGCAGGCGCTCCAGCATGGCCGCGTCGGGATACGTCGATTCGTTCCGCGTCCGAAACAGGTAATCCCGCAGCTCGGCCATCGGCACCGGCACCACGGCGCTGCCGGCCGGCGCCGCCGCCGGCAATTCGACCCGCGCCACGTTCACGATGCGAAAGCCCCGGCTCGCGACCTGCGCGCCCAGCTCTTCGCTCGCGTAGTTCGCCTTCTTGACCTTCACGGCGAGGCCCAGCCCCGGCAGGTCGATTTCGGCGTATTCGCTGCGGTCGCCCGGATCCAGCGGCACGTCCAGCCGCCGCACCCACATGGGAAACTCCGCGCCGGCCGGCCGCCGCTCCACGTCGCTCTCGTCCAGATACCACCGGTAGAGATGCCGCAGCACCTCGTAGAGATAGGTCGGCGCGACCACCTCCGCCGGCGGCGCGCCCGCCGCGGGCGGCGGCGCGACGGGCGCATCCTGCGCCCCGGCGGTGGCGACGGCGACGACGAACCCTGCGACTCCCCAAAACGCCCGCGCTTTCATATCGGATCCTTTCGCAGCGTGAAAAACCGGTTGCCGCCCAGCGTGCCTTGCTGGGCATCGGGAATCGTCACGAAATTGCCGCCGGGATGGTAGAAATCCCGGTCCGTCATCCACGCATACGCCCGGCCCGTCACCGCGATCTTGTCCACCACCGCCAGGCCGGCGTATCGGTCCGCGCCGGGAATGCCGCCGGCCAGATAGGCGCTCGCCAAGCCCTGCCCGAAATTCAGCAGGCGCGCGAACCGCCCCGGCTGGTCGCCGCGGTTGGCGATCTGCAGCAGGTAGCGGATCCTTTCTTCCACCCGCGGCGCGCAGGCCGGTTTTCCGGCCGCATCCGCGAAGAAGCCTTCGCACTGGTTCTTGGCCGTGACGAGCTCGAGCACGTTCTGCGTGCGGATCGACGCCACCTGTTCCTGGCTGTAGCCCGCGGGAATGCAGCGCAGGCGCGATTGCAGCACCCACAGGATCGACAGCATCGCGGCCTTCGAATCCTCTTCGCTCGCGTAGCCGCGCTCGCCCGGAAACGGCGCCTCGTTGATCAGCAGGCGCGCCAGATAGCCGGCCGGTTGCGCCGCCGGCTGGAGACTCGCGAAGTCCCCCGCGGCCGCGCTCGCCGCGCCGCTCAGCCAAACCGCCGCCAAGATGCACCGCAACCACATGGCGCCAGAATACCCCCCGCGCCCCGCGCTGGCAACCCGTCAAAGCGGTGCGGTTCGGCCATTGCGTTTTGCGGCGCCTTGGCCCAGGATCGAGGCGTGCGGATTCCCCTCGCCATCCTCGTGGTCGC
The DNA here is from genome assembly GCA_964436715.1 of uncultured Verrucomicrobiota bacterium. GTDB lineage: Bacteria > Verrucomicrobiota > Kiritimatiellia > CAIQIC01 > Lenti-01 > Lenti-01. The sequence goes on from CAYTEK010000016.1 coordinate 24,619, forward strand.
GGTTGCGGCCGGCGGCGCCGGCGCCGAATCGCCGCCGGAACCGCACTACTTCCGCGCCCGCGCCGCCGCCGACGTCGCGCTCGGCCTTCCGGACGGCGCCGCCGTTCCGGTTCGCGCCGAGCTGCCGGCCGGCACCTCCGCCGCGTTCCGCCTGGAATGGACGCCCGATCTCGCCGCGACCGGCGACTGGGCCGTCGTCGCCCTCGCCTCCGCTTCGAACGAGTTCGCCGCCTGCGACTACGTCCTGCCCGGCGCGCAGCCCGCGGGGATTCGGTGGTCGAACACCTTCGCCTCCGCGTCCTGGACGCAGGACTGGCACGTGCGGGCCAACAAGGACTGGGGCTGGACGAACCTGGCGCGCGTTTCCGCGCCCGGCGAACGCTTCGCGACCTTCCTGCGCGCGACCTATCCTTCCAATTCGTGCAGCCCGACGTCCGCCGAAGAGTACGGCACGCCGTCCGGCGGCGGACAATTCCTCGCCGACGCCGGCCTCGCGCCGACCAACGCCTTGCATTTGCGCTACTACGTGCGCTTCCACGCCGCGTTCGACTTCGTCAAGGGCGGCAAGCTGCCGGGACTCTTCGGCGGCACGGACCATTTCAGCGGTGGCGCGATCCCCGATGGCACCAACGGATTTTCGGTGCGCTACATGTGGCGCACGAACGGCGACGGCGAAGCCTACGCCTACCTGCCCACCAGCGATCTCTACGGCACCGAAATCGGCCGCGGCCGCTGGCGCTTCCGGCCCGGCGAATGGCATTGCCTCGAACAGCGCGTCGTTCTCAATGCGCCCGGATGCGACGACGGCCGCTTGACCGTCTGGGTGGACGGCCAGATGCTCGTGGACGAACGCGCGCTGCGCTACCGCACCACGGACGCCCTCCAGATCCGCGGCATTTTCTTCTCCACCTTCTTCGGCGGCGGCGATCCCACGTGGGCCACCCCGCGCGACGCCCACGCCGATTTCGCCGGTTTCATCCTGTCCTCCGGCTACGTCGGGCCGTGAAATCCGCGCGCGACCGCGCCGGCGCCGTCTTAAGGCGTTGGACGCCGGATGGGCGAAGCCCCCGGATCGCGCTCCCATGCGGTTAGGCGCCGCTTGTGGCTTTCGCAAACGCAAGCGAGAAATTGATATTTGTGGTCGCGACCGTGGAAGCGCGGGAGCCGTGCGGGACGCGGACCGCCGGCGGTCGCGCGACCGGCCCCCGCAAGACTGCGGGGGGACGGGGGTGTTCAGTGAGCGGCGGGGAGATTTCGGCGGGGGGACCCGAAGGGCGGCGGCACAAGAGACGAAAATGGCCGCCGTGCGGTTGCCCCCAGTGAACGAGCGCAGCCTCCCGCCTCCCCGCCGCGCTAAACATAACCCCGCACTGCGAGAGCAGGAGCGGGAACAACGGCGCGCCCGTCAGCCCAGCAGGAGACGTGACAACGAGAGGCTCGGCGAGCGTTGGCGCGGCTCCTGGGCGCGCCCATATCCCCGCGAGCGCAGCGAGCGGATCGTAAGACCTGCTTACGCGATGCGCCCGCCCAGAAAAGTTTTCCACACCGTGGAAACATTTTTTCCATACTGTGGAAAAATCGCGAATACTTTTTCCATACTGTGGAAAACCCCGCCGCCTTCTAGCGATATTACAAGATTACGGGGCTGCCCCGGGAACCTTCTCTGATAGAAGCTTTTTGACTTCAGACTTGAAGGTTTCGATCCTTTGCTCGTCTGCACCCTGTGGATCGTTGCCCTTATCAATATCGTCAGAAACACCAATCGCTTTGATCCGCTCGGCGTACTCTCTATTCATGATCTGAAGTCCTATCACGCTTCTTGTCGGATCTGCGTCGTCCGCCGGTGCAATGACGTTGATATGCAGGGACTGGTCCTGCCATGTAAGGATGCCTTGATCGTGCCGATCCCCCACCATTTCAATTCGAATTGGCATCCCGCGTTCTTGCGCAACTTTACGAATAACGTTCTCTTTCTCGCCCAAAGCAGAACGGCTCTTTTCTTTACCGAACATGACGGCAACTAGAACCCCATCCTCGAAGGAATATAGAACACGGTCAAATGTTCCCGTCGTCAATTTCTCAACCAGACCACCTTTTGGCTTTTCCTGGTCCGGCTTAAGCTCTGTGTCTGGATTAGGCATCATGTTCATGATCTCGGCTTGTGGACGAAGAGTCACCAGTGAGCGCCAATCCATCCCAATATGTACCTGATCGAAACCAATGGGCATGAGATTCTCATGCTGCGAATCGGCGTAGACCATGCTGACCATTAGCAAATAGAATAGCAGTATGTATTTCATTTTCGCGTCCTCTCGTCATTGATTCGATGGTTGAAGAAGACCAACCTCATTTGCATTTGCGAGGTCGTCCAAGATGGTCAGTGTTCCAGCATTCAGAGCATTGATTACAGCATTCTGCAAGGCAACGCGGTTTGCGCCAGCAAGCCCTCGACCATCCGCATTATTCTCAAGGTCCATCACGGACTCGTTATGAGGCCCGTTGTCATCAATATTCGTGAGTTCGTGCGCCGTGGCAAGGCCTTCCGCATCGGCAGCATTCCAGTCTGCAGTCATGATTGCATTCCAATATGCATGACGCCCTGCATCAGCACGGCAATTGTGAACTCCGGCGGATCCGCCCAAGAGGTTCCAATTGGCTGCAGCCCATGCAAGCGCTTCATCGCGCAATTCGAAAGCTGATATCCAGTACTGGGGATGCAACGCCATCCATGCCGTTTCACCTAAACCCGTCACATTGACAACCGTTGTTCGTGCAACACGGGCCTGACAGCCGAGAACTTGCAGTTGTTCGGAATACGTTCCTGCATTGTTAAATGGAATATCTATTTCCGGCCCGTTTCCGTTCTGCACCCCGGTCCATACATAGTCGCTGTTTTGAAGAGTCACGGACGGGGTAAGCTTGGCTTTGAATTTGACGGTGTCGCCTTGGACAACACCAACCCGCACATCGCGCGGCGGTGACAATGGGTCAATCAACTTGCCAGATGTCATGTGGGAATTCTGAAATTCCAAGTCCACATTAAGTACGACAATGGAGGCTTCGTTGGTGAAAAAGCCGGCCGCAAGATCGCTGCCATCATTCAACAAACCGGCAGGGTCTTTCTTCAATACACCGACCGTAGGCCCGTTGGATGAAGGTGACGGGTTGACCTCGACGACATAATCATAGTCCGGCGGATTGGTGTTGCTTCCCAGATGCACAATGCGGACGGGGTATTCGCGTCCGACACGGAACGGCACGACGCGGTTGGTGCTGCCGCCATATCCCGTCATCCGCAAACAGACCGAGCCCACCATCAGCATGTACTTTTCGGACAGGCTTCCGCTGGTATCGCCGATTTCCAGATTCAAATTGGCCACCTCGTCGGCAGGCGGCGGCTGGCCACCATCGGCATCGGAAATGGGATCGCCCGCCTGCCACACCTCCTTGCAATCCGAAGAGCCATCTCCATCCGTATCCGCCACGTTCGGATCCGTGTTGTTCCGACATTCCTCGTAATTGGTCAGGCCGTCGCCATCCGCATCGGCCAAGGGCGACAGATTGCCATACTGGGCAATCCAAGCGGAGGGAAACCAACTGCCGACCGGATAATTGGCCTGATCCACGCCGATGTCGGTCGCCCCCGAAGTGGGGCGAGCCTCGTTGTCGATGTCGCGTCCCGCCAGATTGACGCCCTTGTTGCGCATGGGCGAATTGTTCAAGAGATGGAAATTGCCGGCATCGCTGTTTTCCCAGCGTGGCCAGACATTGTAGAGATTGCCGGTGCCGCCCAGGTTTTGGTCGGAAATGTCGCTGAACTGCACGTGTATGGAAGTCAGGTTGTGCAAATCCTGGCCATTGTGCCAAAGGATCGAGTCGAACACCACCGCATTGGATGGATCGTTGTTCCAGTTGATGCCTTTATCCCGATTGAAGGCCACGACCGAATAACGAACGGCCAGCTCTGCGGCATCGGACGGGTCGGATGGCTCAATTCCAATTCCGTCCCCTGCGTTGTGGGCAAAAACCGTGTTGCTGACTACGGCGTCCGTCAGCAGAGGATAAACCTGCATGCCGCCGCCATGGTTGTCGTGGATGAAGCAGCGATTCAGATTCAACCCGCAAGTGCTCCTTATTTCCATTCCGGCGTTGGGACTGCGGGTGACTTCGACGTCTTCCAGCGCACCATTGTTGACGCCCCACAGAATCAATTGATTTTCCACGCGAACGCGCTTGATGCCGACGTTGTCCCCTCGCCATACGTGGAGAGAATAGCCCTGTATGGTCATGTCCTCGATCCCTACGTTGCGATTGCCTTTCGTCGTGTATTCCCACGGATGAAAACGGGTTTGCGTCCGCCCGGCGCCCTTCAAAGTCACTTCGTCCCGCATTTCGAAGGGCAATGCCCACCAATCGCCCGACGACAGGTTGACGGTCCCGCCGCCATGCGCTGCGGCCCAATCCATGCCTTTCTGAACCGTAAGAAACGGATTGCCTGCACTGCCGGAGCCCGTTCCGTCGCTGCCGGATGGACTGACGTAAACCTGGATTGGGCCATCGGCTGCGCGCGGATTGAAGCCCCTGCGATATTCCTCCAAATTGTTCATGTTGTCTGCGTCCAGATTCTGCGTGGGGTTCGCGGCGGCATTGGCTTGCTCCCAAACGTCGGCCAACCCATCCGCATCCGCATCGCGCATTTCATCCACGCCGATGTCGCTTGCGCCGCCGCAGGGCCGCGCCTCGCCGTCAAGGTCGCTCGTGGTGTCGGCCCCGCCCCGATTGATCAACGGCGAATCGCTCCGCAGCCGATAATTGTCCAGAGCCGTATTGATCCAGCCCGGATCGGCCACCTGGACGTTGCCGTTGGCGTTCGACTCCTGCGGCCAAGAAAAGGCGCAAAAACGAATCTGGAGGTCGCCTCCGGCCTCGGCATCCAGATTGTTTTTCCAAATGACGCTGTTGCTGATTCCGCCTCCGGAAAAACAGCCGGCAATGCCCTGCCATTGGTTGTAGGCCACCACGCAATGATTCATGTCGAGTTGCCCGGCCCCATCGCCATATACCGCCCGCGTGTAATTGTGCACCAGCGCCGTGTTGAACAACTTGAGGCTGGCATTCGTGGCCATGTGGCACGCGGTGTCGTAGCCCGTGAACAAACAATTTACGACCTCCGCCGTGCTGGCCCCGTTGCAATCCAATCCTCGCCAACCGCCTGAAAACCGGCTGTCGCTGATTTTCAGGCGCGAATCCTGCATCACGAAATTGCCGCCTTGTATGTGGCTTGCCTCCAGCGAACATGACGCCAGAGAAACCGTGCCGACGGTCAGACGCTGCATCAGCATGTTGGTTGCCATGGAGCCGGACAAGGTTCCCTGAACTTCAACGATCTGGCCCGTCACCGCGCACAATTGCAGGCCGGAGCACAAGTTCAAGTCCTCCACATATGTTCCTCCGCCAATCCACACGATGCAGCCCACGAAAGGCCGCCCCACCTGAATGGCTTTTCCGATGGTTTGATAAGGGGCATTCGTGCTGCCGTCGCCGTTCTGGTCGTTGCCGGTCGTCCCATCGACATGCAACAACGCCGGCCAGTCGGCCACCAGAGGATCCAAGCCCCGCAGATATTCGTCGAGATTGCGCAGACCGTCGCCATCCGGATCTCCATCGGCTCCATTGCGCACTTCGATGCTGCCGTCGTCCAGCGGATCGAAGGTGTGCTGCAATTCCCAGCCGTCGGGCATGCCGTCGCCGTCGGTGTCGGCCACGCCCGGATCGGTGC
>CAYTEK010000017.1:0-1747 GCA_964436715.1 uncultured Verrucomicrobiota bacterium
GCCGGTGCGGATGTCGGGCAGCTTCGCCGCCAACCCGCTCTTGTTAACGGCGCTGACGCTGTCGCCGCCGCCGATGATGCTCGTCGCGCCGCTGGCGGCCACCGCCTGGCAGACGCCGAAGGTGCCGGCCGCGAACGGCTTCATTTCGAAGCAGCCCATCGGGCCATTCCACACCCCCGTCTTGGCGCCCTGGATCGCCGCCGCGTAGGCCGCGAGGGTCTTGGGGCCGATGTCCAGCGCCATCCAGCCCGCGGGCACGTCGTTGCCGACGACCTGCGTGGCCGCGGCCGCGTCGAACTTGTCCGCCGCGACGGTGTCCACGGGCAGCAGCAGCTGCTTGCCGTTGGCTTTGGCCTTTTCGATCATCCGGCGCGCGTAGTCGAGCTGGTCCAGTTCGCACAGGGAGTTGCCCACGTCGTGGCCCTGAGCCTTGAGGAACGTGTAGGCCATGCCGCCGCCGATGATCAGCACGTCGACCTTGTCGAGCAGGTTGTCCACGACCGCCAGCTTGTCGCTGACCTTCGCGCCGCCGAGGATCGCCACGAAGGGGCGCACGGGGTTGTTGACCGCATTGCCCAGATATTGGATTTCCTTTTCCAGCAGGAAGCCGGCCACGCTGACGGGCACGTACTTGCAGATCACCGCCGTGGAGGCGTGCGCGCGGTGCGCGGCGCCGAAGGCGTCGTTCACGAAGATTTCGCCGTAGGACGCCAGCTTCTGGGCCATGGCCTTCTGCTTGTCCTTCAGCGCGGCCTTCTTGGCCTTGTACTCCTCGTCGGACATCTCGTCGGTCTTCTTGACCTTGCCCTCTTCCTCCTTGTAGAAGCGGGTGTTTTCCAGCACGAGGACGGCGCCGGGCTTCAGCGCGGCGACTTCGGCGTCGGCCGCCTGGCAGTCCGCCGCGAACGCCACGGGCTTGCCCAGCAGCTTGGCGAGGTGGTCGGCCACGGGCTTCAGGCTGAACTCGGCCTCGTAGCCCTTGCCCTTCGGCCGGCCCAGATGGCTCATCAGCACCAAGCTCGCGCCGCGCTCCAGCACGTAGCGGATCGACGGCAGCGCCGCCTGCACGCGGGTGTCGTCGCCGATCGCGCCCGCCTTGATCGGCACGTTGAAATCCACGCGCATGATCACGCGCTTGCCGCCCAGTTCCACGTCTCTCAAGGTCTTCTTGTTCATTGTCCGGCGTCCTTCTTGCTGTTGCTGGCGATGGCGAAACGTTCCGCCGGGGCGGCGCCCCGGCGGAACGGCGGGAGGGGTCGTGCGTCTACTTGGCGATCACGCGGACCATTTCCAACACCTTGTTGGAATAGCCCCACTCGTTGTCGTACCAGGCGACCACCTTCACGAAGTTGGCGTCGAGCTGGATGCCGGCTTCGGCGTCGAACACGCTCGTGCAGGTCTCGCCGACGAAATCGGTGCTGACCACCTTCTCGTCGGTGTAGGCGAGCACGCCCTTCAGGGCGCCTTCGCTGGCGGACTTCATCGCGGCCTTGATCTCGTCGTAGGTGCAGGCCTTCTTCAGCACGACGGTGAGGTCCACGACGGAGACGTCGCTCGTCGGCACGCGGAACGCCATGCCCGTCAGCTTCTTGTTCAGCTCGGGAATGACCTTGCCCACGGCCTTCGCCGCGCCGGTGCTGCTCGGAATGATGTTCTCGAGGATGCCGCGGCCGCCGCGCCAGTCCTTCTTGGAGGGGCCGTCCACCGTCTGCGGGGTGGCCGTCGCGGCGTGCACCGTCGTCCGCGC
>CAYTEK010000017.1:1757-29206 GCA_964436715.1 uncultured Verrucomicrobiota bacterium
GGCCCTTCTCGATGCCGAACGTATCGTTCAGCACCTTGGCCACGGGCGCCAGGCAGTTCGTCGTGCAGCTCGCGTTGGAGATGATGGCCTGGCCGGCGTAGCTCTTGTCGTTCACCCCGTACACGAACATCGGGGTGTCGTCCTTCGAGGGGGCGCTGAGGATGACCTTCTTCGCGCCGGCCTTCAGGTGGGCTTCCGCCGTCGCCTTGTCCAGGAACAGGCCCGTGGATTCGACGACGACGTCCGCGCCGACTTCGTTCCACTTGAGGGCGGCCGGATCCTTTTCGGCCGTCAGGCGGATCTTCTGGCCGTTGACGACGAGCGTGTTGCCTTCGACCGCGATCGTGCCTTGGAAGCGGCCGTGCACGCTGTCGTACTTGAGCATGTAGGCCAGATACGCGGGTTCGAGCAGGTCGTTGATGCCGACGATCTCGATGTCCTTGAAATTCTTGATCGCCGCGCGAAACACCATGCGGCCGATGCGTCCGAATCCATTGATGCCAACCTTGATAGCCATATTCCGTGATCTCCGTGTGTTTTCTTTTTAAATTTCCGTTGCGTTCCGCCCGCAAAGCGGCGGAATTGCGCGGCACTATACGCGCGCCGGCCGCGCCCCGTCAATCCTCGAATCGCAAATAAATCGAAGTGAAAAACGATTTACCTGAGCAAAGGCGCCGCTCACCGCTCGACGCGGATCCGGAAAAAGGCCTGCGTGCCGACGGTTCCGCTCCAGTTCGTCGCCGGGGCGGCGCTGGTCCACGTCAGCAGGTTCGTCCAGACGGGGTTGACGACGTCTGTGGCGCATTCGAGATGGTTCGTCGCGCCGGGCGCCGCGTTGGTCGCGGCCAGCGTGATCACGTCGCCGGTCCACGTCAGCTCCTCCAGCCGTTCTTCGTAGCCGTCGGATTTCTGCAGCAAGGCGGCGTGCATGCGCTGGTAGGTGCCGACGTAGTAGTTCGCGTGCCACAGCAGGTACTGCTTGGGCCCCGCGTTGACGGCCTGCGTCAGCGTGAAGACGTCGCTGGACGCGTTCGCGGGCGTCGGATTGGGCAGCGACCGGTTGGGGGTCCAGGTGGCGCCGCCGTCGCGGCTCAGGAACCAGCTCCACAGGGTGCCGGCGTTGTTGTCCACCTGGCGGAACAGGAACCAGCGCCCGTAGCCGTCGTGGCTCAACAGCACCGCGCGGCCGCTTTCCAGCGTCCGCGCCACGTCCTGCGTGGACCAGCGGCCGTCTTGGAACCGCCAGGTGCGCACGTAGTCGTCGTAATACGGATCGGCCGCGAGCATCGCCGCGTTGGTGGCCAGCGCCAGGTCGGGATCGCCCCAGGCGCGGTTCGCGCCCAGATTGGCCGTCGTCCACGTTGCGCCGGCGTTGGTGGATTGGGCGCAATACATCAACAGGCTGCTGCCCTGCCAGACGTTGCGCGCGGCCAAAAACCAGCCGTCGGCGTTGCACCCCAGTTCCAGCCAGCTGAAGAAGGCGCCGGCATCGCCCGAGTCCAGGGCCAGGACCGGCGCGGACCACGTCGCGCCGCCGTCCGTCGTGCGCACGAAAAAGATCTGTTGCGCGCCGCAGCAGTTGGTGCACACCCCGTAGGCCACGCCGAATTCGCCCGGCGCGCCGCCGGCCGCCGCGCCGACGCCCGAAAAGCTTCCGCCCGCCGGCGCCGTCGCCAGCGCCACGGATTCCCCGAAGGTTTCGCCGCGATCCGCGCTGGCGCGCACCGCGAGATTTCCGCTCGCATTGGTCGCGCAGACCACCAGCACCGCATTTCCGTTGCCCGCCAGGCCGAATTCGGAGATGCCCGCGTCGGCCAGCGGATAGCTCAAGGCTTCCCACTCGCAGCCGGCAATCTTGCGGCTCAGGGTCAACACGCCGCTGGCGTGCGCCGCGATCAGGTCGGAACCGAGCACGCACGTCTTCGCGGTGCCATAGGAGTTGCCCGGATAGGCCGAAACCAAGCCCGTATCGGCCGGTTCCGACCAGAACAACGGTCCGCCGTGGTAATTGGTCGAATTCGCGCTGTCGTAGATGTGGTTCGCCCCCTCGAAGCCGTGGAAATAGAATTCGATTTCGGCGCCGAAGGGAAAGGGTTCCGCCGGCAGGTAGGTCCAAACGGAATTGCCGCTGGCGTTGGTCCGGTAGGCCATGGCGTGCTCCGCCCATTCGCCGCCGTTGACGCGAATGCCCACCTTGGCTTCGAGACCGAAGTAATCCTCGTTCATCATGATCAGGAATTGACCCGGATTCCGGCCGTCGTGCCGGGGCGCCGTGCCGAACACGCCCATCCACGTCGGAAACGCCTGCGCCGCCACCACGCCGCCGAACACGACCAGGCCCATCGCCAATCCCATTTTCCGCAACCCGACCATGATGCCTCCTTCATTCAAATGGCGGCGAACTATGCCATCCGGCGCGCGCGAGTCAAGGTGAATTAAAACGCTTTACCAGTCCGTCCAGCCGCGCGAAGGCCGCCCCCGCCTTCAGCGGCAGAAACAGATCCGTGATCCGTTCCGTGTATTCGGTCGGCTCCGGATTGACCTCGATGATCGTCGCGCCGGCCCGTTTGGCGGTTCGCGGCACGTCGGCCGCCGGATAGACCACCCCCGAGGTCCCGGCCAAGATCATGCAGTCGGTTCGCCTCGCCGCCTCTTCGGCGTCCGCCGCCGCTTCCGGCGGAATGCCTTCTCCGAAAAACACGAAGTCCGGCTTGAGCAGTCCGCCGCATGCGCACCGGGGAATCGCGGCTTGCGTCGTGTCGGCGTTCAACGGCAGCGTGCGCCCGCATTGCAGGCAAGTCAGGGTTCGGCAGTGTCCGTGGTATTCCACCAGGTTCCGGCTGCCGGCCGCTGCGTGCAACCCGTCGATGTTCTGCGTGATGACGGCCTTGAGCCGGCCCTCCGCCTCCCACTTCGCCAGCACGCGGTGGGCAGGATTCGGCTGCACCGGCGGCCGGCCGTCGGAACCGAGAAAGCAGGTGAACATCGCGCGGATCACCGGCCATGATCGCTCGGGCGCATGCATGAATGTGCCGAGTTCCAACGTGGACGGATCGACCTTGTTCCAAACGCCGTCGCGCCCCCGAAACGGCGGAATGCCGCTTTCCACCGATATTCCGGCGCCGCTGAACGCCGTCAGATGTTTCGCCGTCCGGATTTTTTCGGCGGCCCGCGCGAGGATGCGATCCAAGGAATCCATGCCGCCATTTCACGCCTTTGGCGGCGAATGACAAGACTTTCCCCGGCGCGCGCTCCTCTGTTAGGATGCGGCGCGTGCAGGAATCCTTTTCCATCCGGCCGGGCCTCGAGGCCCTCCCCGGCGAGTGGCTCGCCGGTCGCCGCGTGGGCCTCGTGGCCCATCCCGCCAGCGTGGTTTCCGATGGCCGCCATGCCGCGGAATGCCTGCGCGATGCGGGCGCAAATCTCGTTGCGCTCTTCGGCCCCGAACACGGCTTCTTCGGCCGCGGCGGCGCCGGCGAGAACATCGCCGACGCGTCGCACCAAGACTGGAAAATTCCGATCTTCTCCCTCTACGGCGAAACGCGCGCGCCCACGCCGGCCATGCTGGATCTCGTGGACGCCTTCGTGTTCGACGTCCAGACGATCGCCTGCCGCGCCTACACCTACGTGTCCACCCTGCGCCTCCTGATGGAATCCTGCGCCGCCGCCGGCAAGACGCTGATCGTGGCCGACCGGCCCGATCCCCTCATGCTCGCGCCGCCCGACGGGCCCCTGCTCGATCCCGCCTGCGCGTCGTTCGTCGGACTCGTGCCGACGCCGTTCTGCACCGGCATGACGCTCGGCGAAACCGCGCTTTTCCTGCGCGACGAATTGAAGTTGGATTCCCTCGACCTGCGCGTCGCGCCGTGCCCCGGCCTTTCGCGGCGGCTTGCCCTGCGCGAGATCTTTCCGACGTGGCGCGCCACGTCGCCCGCCATCGTCACGCTTGAAAACGCGCTGTGCTTCCCGCTGACGGTGTTTTTCGAGGCGCTGCCGCTGATCGATCATGCGCGCGGCACGCCGCTCGCCTTCCGGCGCATCGGTTCGGCGCACGTCGATCTCGCCGCGGTCGAACTGCCGCCGCTGCCGGGCCTGGCGGTCGCGCCGTGCGAGTATCCGGACAAGCACGGGCAGATGCTGCGGGGCTTCGCGTTCGACGTCGTCGAGCCGCGCGCCTACCGCCCGGCCGCGGCCGCGTTCGCCCTGATTGCCGCCTTGGAAAAATCGTTCGGCCGCGCCTTGTGGGACTTTCCCGGCAGCCGTCCGGAATTTTATGCAAACCTCTGGGGCACCCGCACGCCCGCCCCGCCGTGGCCGGCCTTCGAAATTCCGCATCCGCTCTACTGATTTTTGCGCTGCCGGCCGGCGTGGGGTAGCTTGGCAGGCATGAAAGGTTCGCTGCTAGCCCTGAGCTTGCTCGCCGCCGCGTCGGCGCTCGCCCAATCCGGAGGTCCCATGTCCATTGTTCCCACGACCGAACTCGCCACCTTCGCCGGCGGCTGCTTCTGGTGCATCGAGGAAATCTTTCGCCAGCAGCCCGGCGTCCTGAAAGTCGTCTCGGGCTACACGGGCGGCGAAACGAAGAACCCCACCTACCGCGAAGTCTGCGCCGGCGACACCGGCCACGCCGAAGCCGTCCAGATCACCTTCGATCCCCAGGTGATTTCATATGAAAAGTTGCTGGCCGTCTTTTGGAAGGCGCACGATCCCACGACGCTGAACCGCCAAGGCGCCGACGTCGGCACGCAATATCGCTCTTCGATCTTCGCCCATTCCGAGGCGCAGGCCGCCGCCGCGCGCGCCGCGCTGGATGCCGAAAACCGCTCGGGCCATTTCGCCCGCCCCCTTGTCACGGAAGTCACCCCCGCCGGCCCGTTCTATCCGGCCGAGGAGTACCATCAGGAATACTATCGCAACAACCGCCGCGCGCCGTATTGCCGCGCCGTGATCCAGCCCAAGCTGGAAAAGCTGGGTTTGGAGGATTGAGAGGTCAGCGCGCAGAAGTCGGGATGCAGGAATCCATCCTGACCTCCGACCTCCGAACTCTGACCTCCTTACTGCGCCGCTTCGCCGCGGTTTTGCTTGAGCCACGCCTCGATGAACAGGTCGAGGTCGCCGTCCAGCACGTCGAACACCTGGCTGGTTTCGGCGTCGGTGCGGTGATCCTTGACCATCGTGTAGGGCTGCAGCACGTACGAGCGGATCTGGTGGCCCCAGGCGATTTCGCCTTTTTCGCCGTAGAACTTCTCCATCTCGCGGCGCTTCTTGTCCTCTTCGAGTTCGTAGATCTTGGCGCGCAGGATTTTCATGGCCTTGTTGCGGTTGGCCAGCTGGCTGCGCTCGGCCTGGCACGCGACCACGATGCCCGTCGGCAGATGCGTCAGGCGGATCGCGCTGTCGGTCTTGTTGACGTGCTGCCCGCCGGCGCCGCTGGACCGGTAGGTGTCCACGCGCAGGTCCTTGTCCTCGATCGTGACTTCGATGTCGTCGCTGATTTCCGCCACGACGTCGAGCGAGGCGAACGACGTGTGCCGCCGCTTGGCGGCGTCGAACGGGCTGATGCGGACGAGGCGGTGCACGCCGCGTTCGGCCTTCATGAAACCGTAGGCCCACGGCCCGCTCACCATGAGCGTCACGCTCTTGACCCCGGCCTCGTCGCCGGGCTGGTAATCGACCGTGGACACCTCGAAACCCTGCTTCTGGCAGTAGCGGTCGTACATGCGCATCAGCATGGCCGCCCAATCGCACGATTCGGTGCCGCCGGCGCCCGCATGCAGCGTCAGGAAAGCGTTGTTCGCGTCGAAGCGGCCGATCATCAGCGATTGCAGTTCGACGTGGTCGTATTGCTTTTCGAGCGCCGCCACCTGCTTGCCCAGTTCGAGCACGTCGGGTTGGTCTTCGGCCTCGTGCCCCGCCTCCTTCAGGAGGTCCGCCATGAGTTCCAGTTCTTCCTGGTGCGCCACGAGCTTTTCGTACGGCCCCGTGATGGCCTCCAGGGCGTTTTTCTTCTCGATCAGCGCGCGCGCCGCGGCTTGGTCGTTCCAGAAATCCGGCGACGACATCTGCTGCGTCAGCTCTTCGATGATCCGTTTTTTGCCGGCGACGTCAAAGATAGCCTCTCATTCCTGCGAGGTGGTCTTTCACGGTCGCGATGCGCGCGGAAAGCTCGTCTAACATGGTTTTTCCATTCTTCTCAGATTTGGACCGCCGCCGGCTCTCGGCGGCCGCGCCGAAGCGCGACCACCAGCCACAACGTCGTCGCGGCGGCGCAAGCGATGCCGTACATATCCCCGAAACGGGCGTAGAAAGTCAAGGGCGCGGCGTCGGACGGCACCGGCACGTCCGCCCACAGCACGCCGGCCGCGCTGGTCGCGCCCCGGCCGTCGGAAAGCTCCGCGACGACGCGCCCCGACGGCGCCACGACGCACGAAACGCCCGTGTTGGCCGCGCGCACGAGCGGCACGCGGTTTTCCACGGCCCGCAACGTCGCGTTGCGCATGTGCTGGCGCGGCGCGATGCGTTCGTCGAACCACGCGTCGTTCGTCAGGTTCACCAGCATCCGCGAGCCCGCGCGCACGTCGGCCCGCGCCAGCGGCGGCAGGATGTCTTCGAAGCAGATCAGCGGCGACAGCGGCACGTCGGCCCGCCCCGCGCGGAAAACCGCTCCGGCCTTGCCGGGACAGATGCTCGCGGGCCAGCCCCACGCCACCTGCCATCGCCACGGCACGAACCGCGCCAGCGGAATGAATTCGCCGCCGATCACGAGATGCCGCTTGTCGTATTCCCCGACGATGCGCCCCTCGGCGTCGAACAGGAACGCGCTGTTGAAGTACTGGGTTTCGCCCGTATCGAGCGCCGCCGAATCGAGCGAACCCGTCAGGATCGGCGGACCGTTGGTGCACAGGCCATACACCAGCGCGTAGCTGTTCTCGCTGTTGCGCACGTCGTCCGGCAACGCCGTTTCCGGCCAAATCACCAGTTCCACGTCCGGATCGCCCTGCGCTTGCCGCGTCAGGTGGGCCAAGCGGTCGTAGATCATCCGGATCTTCGCCACCACCCATTTCTCGTCCTGCGGAATCGCGGGCTGCACCAGCGCCGCGCGCAGCGTGCGTTCCGGCGCCGGCCCCTGCGCCGCGCGCCAGGCGCCCCACCCCAGCGCGGCGGCCACCGCCAGCGCGCCCAGCGCCAGCGCGGCCCAGCCGCGGCGTTCCGCCACGGCCCAGGCCAGCAGCGCATTGGCGAACGCCACCAGCCCCGACACCAGCCAAACGCCGCCGAATTCCGCAAGTTGGATGCCCGGCACCCACGGCGCCAACCCCGCGCCGAGCGGATTCCACGGGAAACCGCCGCCGATCCACCCGCGCAGGAATTCGGCGCCGCACCAGACCACCGCCGTCGTCGCCGCGAAGCCCGCCGCACCGCCGCGCCAGCGATTCGCCGCCCAGACCGCCGGCAGGAAATACGCGGCGCAATAGGCGCTCAGGAACAGCCACCCGGCCACCGTCACGTGCGTCAGCCACCGGATGCCCAACAGCCAGAACAAAAATCCCGCGACGAATCCCATCTTCAGGGCCAGGCGCGGCGGCGCAAAACGCGCCATGGCCAGCAACGGCGCCAGCGCGACCCAGAGCGCCCCCGTCCATTCCAGCGGCGGAAACGCCGCGACCAGCAGCAGCGCCGAAACGACGGCGCAGGCCGCCGCCGTCCATTCGGTTCGGCTGGAGGAAACGATTTTCATCGGGCCGCCATTCTGCCACGTCGCGCCCCGCCCGCAATCTTCGATTTCCGCGCCCCGCGTTTGCCAGACGGCGCGCGCTTTGCTAATTTTTTCCACATGTTGCGGCCCGCTCTCCATGCGATTTTCGGCAGCTTCCTGCGGATCGGCGCCGGCGCCTTCGGCGGCGGCATGGCGGCCTTGCCCGTGTTCGAGGCGGAACTCGTCCGGCGCCGGCAATGGTTTTCGCCCGCGGAGACGGCCGAAGCCTACGCCATTTCCCAGTCCGTGCCGGGCGTCATCATCGTCAATTTCGCGGTGCTGGCCGGTCTGCGGTTGGCCGGCAAGCGCGGCGCGCTGGTCGCGGCCATCGCCGTGGCGCTGCCGGCGTTTTTCATCATTCTGGCGCTGGCCGCGCTGTTCGCCGGCCGCTGGGAAAACCGCTGGATCGCCGCCGCGCTCTCCGGCCTGCGCCCCGCCGTCGTCGCCATCATCGCCGGCGCCGCCCTGCGGCTGGGCTTCGCGAACCTGCGTTCGCCGTGGCCGTGGCTCGCCGCCGCCGCGGGCGCCGGCTTGCTGCTGGCGAAGATCCTGGCGCCCGTGCCGCTCATCCTGCTCGGCGCCGCCGCCGGCCTCGCGCTGCACCTCGTGCGGCGCCGCAAGGAGCCGGCGCCATGAACGCGCTGGGATCGTTGTTCTGGGTCTTCTTCAAGATCAGCCTCTTCAGCATCGGCGGCGGCTACAACATGATTCCGCTGATGCAGCACGAAGTCGTGGCCCACGCCTGGCTGACCTCCGAGCGCTTTCTCGACGTGCTGGCGGTTTCGGAAATCACGCCCGGCCCCGTCGCGGTCAACTTGGCGACGTTCGCCGGCTACCAGGTCGCCGGCATCCCGGGCGCGCTCGTGGCCACGGTCGGCGTCTGCCTGCCCGGCGGCCTGCTGCTGCTGGCGCTGGGCGCCGTGGCGATCCGGCTGCGGGAACGGCCCGCTTTTCGCGCGGCGATGCGCGGCTTGATGCCGGCGCTGGTCGGCCTGCTGGCGGCCACCGCCGTGCGCCTGGGATTCGCCCTCGTGCCCGCCGGCGCGGCGTTTCCGCCGTGGCCGGCCTGCGCGATCTTCGCGACGGCCTTCGGCCTCGTCTTGTGGAAGAATCCGCACCCCGCGCTGCTCATGTTGGGCGCCGCCGTCGCGGGCGCGGCGTTTTCCCTCTTCTAGCGGCGCCGCGAAAAACTAGAACGGCAACTGGTAATCCTGGATCTTGCGCTGGATGGTGCGGCGCGAAAGCCCGAGCTGTTCCGCCGTCACGCTGCGGTTGCCGCCGTTGCGGCGCAAGGCTTCCTCCAGGATTTTCTTTTCGATCTGTTCCAACGTCAGGCCTTCCGGCACCGACCAGCCGCCGGACGCTGCCGGCGCCTGCGGCGCCGGTCCATCCAGCCGCAGGCGCGCGGCTTCCAGCGTTTCGCCGGGCGCGGTAACCACCGCGGCCTCCACGACGTTGCGCAGCTCGCGGACGTTGCCGGGCCAGGCATAGGCTTCGAGCCGCGCGTACCATTCCGGTTCCACCGCGCGGATGCGCTTGCCGTGGTCCGCCTGCGCCTGGGCGACGAAGCGATCCGCCAGCGGCCGCACGTCCGCGCGCCGTTCGCGCAGCGGCGGCAGCGCGAGGCCGACGACCTGCAAGCGATAGAGCAGGTCCTGGCGGAAGGCGCCCGCGGCCACGCGCGCATCCAGGTCGCGGTTCGTGGCCGACACGAGCCGCACGTCCACCTTGAAGCTTTGCTGGCCGCCCACGCGCATGATCTCGCGGTCCTCCAGGACGCGCAGCAGCTTCACCTGCACGGACGGCGGCGCATCGCCGATTTCGTCGAGGAAAAGCGTGCCGCCCTGCGCCCGCTCGAACGCGCCCGCATGGCGCGCCACCGCACCCGTGAAGGCGCCCTTTTCGTGGCCGAACAATTCGCTTTCCAGCAGGCTCTCGGTGAACGCCGCGCAATTCACCGCCACGAACGGCCCGGCCGCGCGAATTCCGTCCGCGTGCAGCGCGCGGGCCACCAGTTCCTTGCCCGTGCCGCTTTCGCCGCGCACGAGCACCGTCGCGGTCGTCTGCGCCAGCGCCAGCGTCTGGCGCACCACTTCGCGCATCGCGGGCGATTCGGCGACCCACGTCTGGGCCGACCATTTGCCGCGGATTTCCCCGTTCAGCGTCTCCACCTGCTTCCGCAGGCGGGCGGCTTCCAGCGCGCGACCGAGCTTGGCCTGCAGGTCGTCCACGTCGAGCGGCTTTTGCAGATAGTCGTAGGCGCCTTCCTTCATCGCCCGCACGCTGGAATCGACCGAGCCATAGGCCGTCATCAGGATCACCGGCGTCCGGCCGGCATCCAGCTCGCGGATGCGCTTCATGACCTCGATGCCGGCGACGTCCGGCAGCACGAGAGCCGTCAGCACCACGTCCGCGCCCTGCGCGCGAAACGCCGCCACGCCGGCGCCGCCCGTCGCCGCGAGTTCCGTTTCAAAGCCGAGCTCGCCGATGGCTTCCACCAGCGAACGGCCGTTGTCGGCGTCGTCTTCCACGATCAAGATGCGAGGCCCGCTCATGTCGACTCCTTCTCCGCGAGGGGAAATTCCAGGCGCAGGCGCGCGCCGGGGCCGGCGGTTTCGGCCGCGACCAGCGTGCCGCCGTTCTTTTCGATGGCGGTGCGGGCCAAAAAGAGCCCCAGGCCCGTGCCCTGCGGCCGCGTGGTGTAGAACATCTCGAACACCCGTTCGCGATCGGCCTTCGGAATGCCCGGACCGGTGTCGCTCACGTCCAGCCGCGCCCGCGCGTTCGCGCGGTCGCCGGCGACGACCACCCGGCCGCCGGCGCCGGCGTGCTGCACGGCGTTGACGAGCACGTTCAACAGCGCGCGCTTCACCGCGGGCGCGGACGCCCGGATGACCAGCGCTTCCGGCGGCATTCGCAGCTCGGCGGCCACGCCGGACGCCTCGAAGCGCGGCGCGAGCATCTCGACGCATTCCTTGGCGCAGGCACCCAGGTCCAGGCGTTCCGGCGCGGCTTCCCCGGGACGCGCCAAGGCCAGGAATTCCTGGAACACCTTCTCCATGCGGTCGAGCGTGTGGCGCATCCGGCCGGCCAGCCCGGCCAGCCGTTCCGCGCGCGCCTCGGCGCCGCGCGCGGCTTCCTTTTCCAGCATCTGCGCATCCAGCCGCAGGCTCGACATCGGATTACGGAAATCGTGCACGATGCCGTTGGCCAACATGCCGGAAAAGGCCAGATGTTCTTCGCGCCGGCGCGCTTTTTCGCGCCGTTCTTCGCGATGCGCCACGCCCGCGACCAGCGCCAGGCAGGCGGCGAAACAGCCCAGGATCGTCGCCAGGCTGAGGCGATACAGGGAATCGATCGCGCGCGCGGCCGGCCACTCCTCGCGCTCCACCGCGCCGCGCCGCAAGCCCAATTCCAGCGCGACGGCCGCGGCGCCGGGATTGGTCACCGCCACGGAAAAGGTCACCACCGGAATGGAGGCGTCGCCCGCGGAAAGCATTTGACGGCCGATTTCCACGGGCCCCGCGAAGTGGTACTCCTCTTGCTCCGCCCCCGCGCCCAAATCGCCGGCGTGTTCCTGGAAGAGGGTCACGCCGCCTTGGCGCACGGCCACGTATTCCAGTTCCCCCTCCATTTCGCGCAGCGAGCGCAGCCAACCCGAACCCTCGCGCCAGGCCTCCGCATCGCCCGCGGCCGCCGCGGCGGCCGCGCGCAACGCCAAGCTCATCGCCAGCCATTGGCCGCGCTCGGCCACGGCCTGGGCGGCGGCCTGGTGCGCCGCCTGGTTGTGCCAACGGTGCAGCACGACCAGCGCGCCGCCCGCGAGCACGGCGACCAGCGCCACCCACGCCGC
This sequence comes from uncultured Verrucomicrobiota bacterium, assembly GCA_964436715.1. GTDB lineage: Bacteria > Verrucomicrobiota > Kiritimatiellia > CAIQIC01 > Lenti-01 > Lenti-01. The sequence goes on from CAYTEK010000017.1 coordinate 13,367, forward strand.
CGCCGTCCAGGCAAACGAAATCCGGCGATTGCCAAGAGGTTCCATATCGGTGCGCATTCTAGCCGCCCCCCGACCTCCCGCAAGTTTTTCCGGTTGAGTTCGAGCTTTCTTGCGGTATCTTCGTTGCGCCATGAGTTCCCTTCTCGCCATCCACACCTACGGGGATCCGATCCTGCGGAAACCCGCCCAGCCCGTCGCCGCCATCACGCCCGAAATCCGGACCCTGATCGCCGACATGTTCGCGACGATGCGCGCCTCGCAAGGCGTGGGCCTCGCCGCCCAGCAGGTCGGCCGCACGGAAGCCGTCTGCGTGCTGGAATTGCCGGAAAGCTACGACGTGGAAGATGAAAACGGGCCGCGCCTCAATCCCGACGTGCCGTTGTCCCTCGCCCTCGTCAATCCGCGCATTGTCGAGCAATCCGACGAGACGTGCAGCATGGAAGAGGGCTGCCTCAGCTTTCCGGACGTCCGCGGCAACGTCGAGCGCGCCTGGAGCATCGTCGTGGCCCATCTCGACCTCGACGGCCGGCCGCAGCAAACGCGGCTGAACGGTTTCTATGCGCGCGCCGCCCAGCATGAAATGGACCACCTGGCCGGCAAGTTGTTCGTCGATCGCTTCACCTACGTCAAGAAGCTCGCGATTCGCGCCAAGCTCCGGAATCTGGAAGCCGAAACGCGGGAAAAGCTCGGCGCCGGCTGAACCCAGGAGAGGCCATGAATCCCTCCCTTGCCCCGCTTTTCGCGCGCCGCAGCGTGCGCAAGTACCAAGCCAGGCCCGTGCCGGCGAGCGTCGTCCAAGACGTGCTCGAAGCCGCCATGGCCGCTCCCTCCGCCAACGCCAAGGATCCGTGGGAAATCATCGTCGTGGAAAATCCCGACACGCTGGCGCGCCTCGCCGCCGGCTTGCCCTACGGCCAGATGCTCGTCGGCGCACCCATCGGGTTCGTCGTCTGCGGCGACCTCCGGCGCGCGAATGGGCAGCACCTCTCCTACCTGCTGCAGGATTGTTCGGCCTGCATCGAAAACCTGTTGCTGGCGCTGGCGATGCTGGGTTTGGGCGGCGTCTGGCTGGGCGTGCATCCGCGGGAAGACCGCATCGCCCATCTGACCAAGCTGTTCCAGCTGCCGGAACACGTGCTGCCCCTCGGCGTCGTCGCCGCCGGCTATCCGGCCGAACGTCCGGAGCCGCGCACCCGATTCTCCGCCGCCCGCGTCCACCGCGAGCGGTGGTGAATTCCTAGAACTTCTGCTGGATCGAAAACGTCGCGCGCGGATCTTCGCCTTCGGACGGCGTTTCGTAGCCCACCCACCAGCCCTCCAGCGGCAGGCGAAATTCCACGGCGCGCAGCCGGGATTCCGATTCCTTTTCGGAGAGGTCCGTCCAGACGGGGCGATCCACTTTCAGGCGGACGTCGGGCAGCGAGGCGGGATAGAGCCAGGACACGCGCCAACGTTCCATGGTGGCCCGCAACGGCGCTGTGCCGAGCGTCAACCGCAGCGGCGCGGCCGCCGCCGCGGCCGTCGGGAGCGGCGTCGGCTCCGCCTTTTGGCCGGCGGCGCCGGCGGCGAAACCGGCGACGAGGCCGGCCAGCGTCCAGATGGTGCCTGCGCGATTCACGGCCCCACCTTACGCGCCCCGCCGGATTCCCGCCATCCGAAACGCGCGCAACTTCTTCGCGCTTGCGTTTATTTTTGGCCTGTTCCACCATCCGCACATCATGGCGACGATCTTGATCACAGGCGGCTGCGGCTTTGTCGGCTCGAATCTCGCCTTGGCGTTCCGGCGGCAGGGCGAGCGCGTGATTGCGCTGGACAATCTTTCCCGGCGCGGCTCGGAAATCCTGCTGGAGCGCATCCGCGGCGCCGGCGTCGAATTCGTGCGCGGCGACGTCCGGAATCCGGCCGATCTCGAACAGGTGTCCGGGGCGATCGATCTGCTGATCGAATGCAGCGCGGAACCGTCCGTGCTCGTCGGCGTGAACGGCGCCGACGCCGAATTCATGGTGCAGAACAACCTCGTGGGCTCGCTCCATTGCTTCGAATTCGCGCGGCGGCGGCGCGCGGCGGTCATCTTCCTGTCCACGTCGCGCGTCTATCCCTACGATGCGCTCAACCGCCAGGAATACCGCGAAGAGGCCACGCGGTTCGTGCCCGTCCGCACGAGCGCCGGATTCGGCCCCGAAGGCGTCGGTCTGGATTTTCCCCTCGCCGGCGCGCGGTCCCTCTACGGCGCGACCAAGCTGGCGTCGGAAATCATGCTGCAGGAATACAGCCGCCAATACGACCTGCCCGCCGTCATCGACCGCTGCGGCGTGATCGCCGGGCCGTGGCAGCTCGGCAAGCAGGACCAAGGCGTGTTCACCTACTGGCTCGTGTCGCACCTGCTGAAGCGGCCGCTCGCCTACATCGGCTTCGGCGGCCAAGGCAAGCAGGTGCGCGACGTTCTCCACATCGACGACCTCGTCGATCTGGTCCTCCTGCAAAGCCGGCGGATCGCGGAATTCCGCGGCGACGTCTTTCCGGCCGGCGGTTCCACGCATTCCAATCTGTCCCTGCAGGAAGCCACCGCGCTGTGCCAACGCCTGACCGGCAACGAAATCCCGATCGGCGCGCGGCCCGAAAACCGTCCGGCCGACGTGATCTGGTTCGTGACCGACAACCGGCCCACGACCGCGCGGCTGGGCTGGGCGCCGACGCGCACGGCCGCCGACGTGCTCCGCGACGTCCGCGACTGGCTCCGGGAGCGCCCCGAAATGCTCGCCGCCCTGAATCCGTGAACCCCGAAGGAATCCGTCCCATGGCCGACAAAGCGCAGACGCTGGAAAACGAATACCAACTGCGGTTTTCCGACAATTCGGACTATCGCCACGCGCTGTGGCGCATCCTGTGCCGCGATTTTTTCCAGCGGTTCATCGCCGCCGACGCGACCGTGCTGGACCTGGGCTGCGGCTGGGGCGAATTCATCAACCACATCCAGGCCGCGCGCAAGTACGGCATGGATCTGAATCCGGAAAGCGGCCGGTTGCTGGCGGCCGACGTGCGCTTCCTGCAGCAGGATTGCTCCCGGCCCTGGGACGTGCCGGCGGAATCGCTGGACGTCGTGTTCACGAGCAATTTCCTGGAGCATTTGCCCGACAAGGCCAGCGTGGAACAGACCGTGAAGGAAGCCGGGCGCGCCCTGAAGCCCGGCGGGCGCTTGATTTGCATGGGCCCCAACGTCAAATACCTGCCCGGCGCCTATTGGGATTTCTGGGACCACTACGTGCCCCTGACCGAACAGTCGCTGGCTGAGCTGCTGCGGCTGCACGGTTTTTCCATCCAGCGCCAGGTGGCGCGGTTCATGCCCTACTCCATGTCCACCGGCTTCAATCCGCCGCTGGGCCTGGTGCGCGCCTACCTGCGCCTGCCGGCGGTCTGGCCTTGGGTCGGCCGCCAATTCCTGGTGATCGCTTGCAAAACCGCCCCGGCCGCCGCCGCCGTCGGTCCGACATGAGCCCCGCCGCGCCATTCTTCTCGATCGTCATTCCCGCTCACGACGAGGAAGCCTGCATCGCCTCGACGTGCGAAGCGATCGCCGCGCGGTTCGCGCGCGAGGCGATCGTCGATTACGAAATCTGCGTGGTGAACGACAACAGCCGCGACCGCACGGAAGACGTCCTGCGGGAGCTCGCCGCCCGCATCCCGTTCGTCCGCCACGTCAACAACTCGCCGCCCAACGGATTCGGTTATGCCGTCCGCAAAGGGCTGGAGGCGTATGCCGGCCAATGCGCCTGCATCGTCATGGGAGACCTGTCCGATTCGCCCGACGACATCCTCGCCTACTACCGCGAGATGAAGGCGGGCGCCGAGTGCGTGTTCGGGTCCCGGTTCATCAAGGGTTCGCGGGTGATCGACTATCCGCCGCACAAGCTGTGGGTGAACCGGCTGGCCAACGGATTCATCCGTTTCTTGTTCCGCATCCCCCACAACGACCTCACGAACGCCTTCAAGTGCTATCGCCGCGAGGTGATCGACGGCATCCAGCCCTTGTTGTCGCCCCATTTCAACCTGACGGTGGAAATGCCCCTCAAGGCCATCGTGCGCGGCTATTCCTTCAAGACGATTCCGATTTCCTGGACCAACCGGGTCGCGGGCGAATCCAAGCTGAAAATCAAGGAAATGGGCAGCCGCTATCTGTTCATCGTGCTCTACGTGTGGCTGGAGCGCAAGCTGTCGCGCGGCGACTACCAGCGGCGCCGCTGAGGGCGCCTATTTTTTCTTTTCGAACACGATCTTCTTGTAGCGCAGGTCGTAGGTGTTCGCGAAGCGCGTCGCGGCCGGGATCTCGTACAGCGGCCGGTAGGCTTGGTCCAAGCGTTCGTACAAGGCGTAGGAGTTGTCTTCCAGCGGCACGTCGATGATCACGACGTCCCAGGGATCGCGCGCCAGGAACGCGCGCCGTTCGGCCGAAAGCTGGTTGCGGTCGAACTGGCCCTTGTACCACGAATCCTCGCCCGCCTGCGGCCAGGCCGGCTTGCCCGCCAGCAGACTCATGTAGCCGCGATTGATGAAATACGTGCTCTTGGCGGGATCCCGCAGAAGCGCCATGAGCTGGCGATAGCGACCGGCGTCTTCGTCGTTGATGTAGTACGGCCGGGGGTCGTCGGCCAAGGCCAGCCCCTGCATGGCGATGAACACGCCGAGCACGGGCCACGCCGCCCGGCGATCCTGCCGGAAGCGCCACGCGTAGGTCAGGCCCACGATGATCAGCAACTGGTAGAAGACCCACATCTGCGAAGGACCGGACCCGTATTTGTTGTTCGCAAACCCGCCGGCGACCGCCGCCGCGCCCAGCAACAGCAGCTCCGGGCGGAACAAGCCGCGCCATGAGCGTTCGTACACGAGCAGGCCGGCGATCACGAACCCCACGGAAACGGCGAACTTCCGCGCGAGCACTTCCGCGACCAGCACCGTCCAGAGCCGGGACCAGATCAGCGGTTGGTGCTGCGGCATCTCGAACACCCAATACGTGAAAAGCGAATTTTCCAGCCCTTGATAATGAAGGATGCCGATCAAGGACAGCGCCGCCAGCCCCCCGCCGAACCACAGTCCCTTGCGCCAGTTGTGCGCCAGCACGTAGACCGTTCCCGCCGCCATGTAGGCCAACCCCAGTTGCTTGCTCCAGAACGACGCGAACAGCGCCAGGCCGGCGGCGACGAGCGTTTTCCAGGACAGGGCGGGATCGCGCAGGAAAAAATACAGCGCCAGCAGCGAAAATGTCACGTGCACGGTGTTCGGCCCCGGGACCCGAAACCAGTTGGCATCCATCCCGGCCCCCAGCGCCGCCGCCCCATAGCCCAGGAACAGTTCGGTCGTCCGCTTCTTGACGCACGCCCCCACGAGCCAGATCCCCCCCAAGCCAAACAGGGCGGCCACCAGGCGCACCCAGCGGATGTCGGTGCCGAAAATCTTGATCGTCCAGCCGAAGATCTCCGACGCCAACGGAGTGTAGGCGTCCGTCACGTGTTCGACGTCGTTGCGGGGATAGTAGCAATGGCCGCCTTCCGCGAATTGGTGGAAATACTGCATGTGCCAGCCGTCCGAACCAGCCACGATCTCCGGCCGGCTCACGTGGTTGACGATCATGGAAATCGCCACCAGCAAATGGACGGACAACCAGCGGCCCACGGCCCAACGCACCCAGTCCAAGCGCGCGGGATTCTCGACGCTGGCCGCCGGTTCGATCGGGACCGAAGAAGAAGGGACGGATTTAGCGGATTTCATGCAACACCAAACGGTTCCATTTGATTTCACCTTCCCCGTTTTCATGGGGCATGGCAAGCACATTTCCCCGTTCGAAACCAGCGCCGACCGACAACGTTCGGCGCGTCGATTCGCACATCCGCGCCGGATGCCCCGCGCGCCGCGAGTTCCGGCAAAAATCGTCAATGAATTATTGAATAAATTTTCGTCCGTTTTCCCGGCATGATCCGATTATGCACGCATTGTCTTCTAGTCCAGCAGATTGCGACATTCGGCGCCGCCCGTGGACGGGGTGTTTTGCGCCGCCGGCGAAGTTGACAGTTTCCTTCGCAAACGCTTTAATTCAGATAGTAAATGCTATGCACAAGGAGAGCACCATGAAACGTTTGTTGAATCCGATCGCGAGTGGCCTACTGCTGCTCGCCGCGTTGCCCGTCGGCGCTCAGACCAATCATTGGCATTATCCGTTCGACGGCGATTGCGTCGATATCGGCCCCAATGGCCAAGCGGGATTCGCCTCGCCCGGCGTGATCTTCGTCGCAGGCCACAAGGGTACTTGCGCGCGCTTCACGGGTTCGGACTTCGTCGATCTGCCGCTCGATTTCAACCAAACGGCCGAACTGAGCTTCGCCTTCTGGATGAAACTGGAAGGTGCGCAGCCGGGTCCCTACTACGCCATGCTGCTCAGCAGCGACGCCGACACCTACGGGCGCGGCTATGCCATCAGCCTGGAAAACGACGACTGCCAGATCTGGCTGGACGACCGCACGGTCGATACGGGCATTCCGCCTCCGGAAGTCGGCCAGTGGCAGCACGTGTGCGTCACGTATGCCCCCGGCCAAGTCGTTCTCTATCTCAACGGCCAGACGGCCTACGTCTACGAAGGCTACACGAACGCGTTGCCGTTCGGGGACAGCACCAACCTCCTGGTCGGTTTGCGTAACTTGTTCTTCGATCGGGGCGCGAATGCCTCGATCGACGAATTGGAAATCTTCGATCGCGCCATCGGCGCCGATGAAGTGTCCGGCTTGGTCTACGGCGACCAAACGCTGCTGGCCCATTACAAGTTCGAAAACGACGTGCTCGATTCTTCCCCGAACGCCTTCCACGGCGTCCCCTCGACCGACATGGTCTACGAAGACAGCATCCATGGCCGCGGGCTCGTGCTGCCCCCGGAACCGTACGTCCGGCTGCCCGTCGATTTGAATTCCTATGGCTCCATCAGCTTTTCGTTCTGGATGAAGATCAACGGTCCGCTGGCCAGCGGAAATTGCGACTACGGCATGTTCTTCAGCACGGACAACAACACCTACGGTCGCGGCCTCGGCGTGAACGCCGACGACAATCGCTTCATGGTCTGGTACGACGACGGCTACGAATATCTCGACGAGCGCGTTCCGGAAGTCGGCGTCTGGCGGCACGTCGGCATGACCTATGAACCCGGGCGCGCCTGCTTCTACGTTGACGGCCAACTCGTCCACGTGAATACCGAACACGCCGGCCTGCCGCCCTACAACGACGCCACCGACGTCACGCTCGGCATCCGGAATCTGTTCTGCGATCGCGGCGCCGATTTCTCGATCGACGAATTGCGCATCTACAATCAGGCGCTGTCGTCCAACGAAATGCAATCGATCTTCGACCTGGGTCTGACGGTCACCGGCATCGTCGTGTCCGGCACCTCCGCTATCAAGCCGGAGCGGACGTCCGCCTTCGCGTGCCAAGCGGGCACGGCCGACGGCCAAATGCTGGACGTCACCGGCAGCGCGGAATTCCGGATCGAGCCGGAAACGGCCACGAACGTCGCCTGGTTCGTCGGCAACGTCCTGCACGTCGGACCGGCGGAGACCGAAACGACGTTCCACGTCTACGCGCTTTACGCGCATGCCTCCGGCGTCGCCACGTCGGCGCTGCACGAAGTCGCGCTGAAGACGGACGATTCCGATTGCCTGTTGGCCTACTATCCGCTGGACGGCAATGCGTGCGACGCCAGCGGCAACGCCTACGACGGCGTGGTCTGCGGAGCGAACGTCGCCACCGATGCGGTGGCGGGCGCCTGCTATGCGTTCACCGGGGACAACTGGATATCGCTGCCGGTGGATCTCAACGCCTGCGAAGAACTCTCCTACTCCCTGTGGTTCCAAATCACGGGCACCCAGCCGGGCCCTTACTATGCCATGCTGTTCAGCACGGACAACAACACCTGGGGGCGGGGCATCTCGATTGCCCTGACCAACAGCGCCTTTCTATATTGGCTGGACGACCATTACGAAGACACGGCCGTGCACACGCCGACGGTCGGCGAATGGCATCAGCTGACGTGCACCTATCGCCCTGGCGAAAACGTGTTCTATTTCGACGGCGTCGAGTCCTATCGCGACGTCGCGCACGCGGCCCCGGCGCCCTACAACGACGCCACCAACGTGTTGCTCGGCCTGCGCAACCTCTTTTTCGATCGCGGCTTCAACGGCAAGATCGACGAAGTGAAAATCTTCCGCTGCGCCCTTTCCTCCAACTCCGTCTGGGAAAACTACGTCGCCGACGCCGGCGGCGTCGTGAACCAAGCGCCGTTCATCTCGGTGGCCGTCGACCCGACCGGCGGCGTCGCGCCCTGCAAGATCACGTTCGACTTCGCGGAATCCCACGACCCCGACGGCTGGATCGTGCGCAGCGAAGTGGATCAGGAAAACGACGGGCTTTTCGAGCAGGCGGTCGCCGGCGCCGGCCGGTTGTCCGTCGATTATCTCCGCCCCGGCGAATATCTCACGGGCCTGCGGGTGGTGGACAATTTCGGCGCCATGGCCACGTGCGCGGTCCAGATCGCGGTGGACGGCCAAGCGCCGGGCGTCGTGCTTTCCGCCGACCCGGACCAGGGTTCCGCGCCCTTGACCGTGACCTTCACCGCGCAAGTCGCGCCGGTCTCCACGAACGTCCCGATCGTTTCCTACGAATGGGATTTCGACGGCGACGGCACGGCGGATGCGCTCACGGACGGCCCAACCTGCTCGCACGTGTATGGCGAGGAAGGCGCGTTCGTTGCGCGCGTTTCCGTGCTCGATGCCGCCGGCGTCGGCAGCCAAGCCGAATGCACCGTGACCGTCGCGGAGTCCGGCACTCCGCCCGTTTGCTCGCCGGCGCTGGAATTCTTCCCCCACACCGGCTTCTCCCCGCTCGCGGTCGATTTGTGCGTCCTGGGAGCCGGCGCTTGCGGCTTCCGCGAAATCGCGTGGGATTTCGACGGCGATGGCCTCGTGGACGAGATCACGGGTTCTTCCTCGAATGCGCACCTGTACGCGGAACCGGGCAAGTACTGGCCCACGGCCAGCGTCGTTTTCGACGACGGCGCCGCGATCGTCCTGTCCAACTTGCTGCAAGTGTCCGAAAGTTCGGGCCTCAAGGTCTGGATCTCGCAACCCAAGGACGGCCAAGTGGTTTCGGGCAGCGCCCTCGCGCTGCACGCCAACACGGCCCCGGGCAACCTGACGGGCGCCGTCCGCTTCCAATGCCGCGTTTCCGATTCCTCCGAATGGCAGGACATCGGCAGCTGGATCGAACCGCCGCCATACTCCTTCCAGCAGGAATGGGACACGTCGGCTTTCACCGATGGCACCATCGTCTTCCTGCGCGCCGTGGCGCGCGACACCGCCGACGTCCAAGTCATCTCCGACACCGTCCAAATCCAGATTCAGTCCTCCATCGCCGGCCATCCCGGCGCCGTGCAGGCCTCCGACGACCAAATCCAATGCGCCGTCGATGCGGCGCAACGCTGCACCTACGACCAAGCCGACGGCTTCGGTTTTTCCGTCACGCCCATGACGGTCGATGCCGACGGCCTGTTGACGATCACGTCATCCGCCTCCATCCGCGGGGCGCGAACCGCGTCGGCGGCCGGCCGGTCGTTCCTGCCGCAAAGCTACGCGATCGACTATGGATCGAAGGCGTTCAATCAGGCCTTGCAGCTCGTCATCCCCTACGCCGATGCGGACGACGACGGCCTCGTGGACGGCACGTGGATTCCGGAAGCGACCTTGGACGCCTACGTCCGGACCGGGCCCGACCAAGCTTGGCAAAAAGCCAATCGCAGCGACATCGACGTTCTCAACAATCGGGTGCGCACCGAAATCGCGGGCTCGTGCGAAGTCCGCTTGGCCGGCAATCCCAATCTCCTGTTGCCGCAACACGGCTGCGCGTTGACCGCCGGCGGCGGCGAAACCGCGAATCCGCCGCGCCATGCGGCCGACGGCAACGACAACAGCTGTTGGCGCAGCGCGGCCGCTGGACTGCCGCAGGAATTCGTCTTCGCCTTCACCAACGCCGAAGTGGCCGTCCTCGATCGATTTGCCTTCCTCAATTCCGGCAGCGCGGATGGCGCCGCCCTCCGGTCCTTTCGGATCGAGACCTCTTTGGACGGCGTCCAATACGCCACCTGCGTCGCGGACAGCTTGGCGACCGGCGCCGAGCCGCAGGAATGGGATGCGGGCGACGTCGTTTGCCGCTATGTCAAGCTCGTGGCGCTCGACGGTCAAACTGCCGACGGCGCGGCGCTGAACGAAATCGCCGCCCTCGGTTCCTTGACCACCGATTCCGATGCGGATGGCCTTGAAGACGTTTGGGAAATCCGCTGCTTCGCCTCGTTGGCCAACGATGGCGCCTCGGATCCGGATCAGGACGACCTGACCACCGCCCAGGAAGCGCAACTGGGCCTGAATCCGGCTCTGGCAGACACCGACGGCGATGGCTACGACGACCGGTCGGAATGGGTTGCCGGCACCGGCGGAGACGACGGCGACGTTCATCTGGATTTGACGCCGAAGGCGCTGGACGACGCCGGCGATTATCTCTTCCGCTGGCTTTCGGCCACCGGGCGCGTCTACATGGTGATGAACAGCACCAACTTGAGTTCGTGGGCGACCGTCCCCGCGTACGTCGTGCATGGCGACGGATCCGTGAAGTACTTCACGAATTCCATCGTCGCGGACGGCACCGTCTTCTATCGCCTGCAGGTCGACTTCGAATAAGTCGCGCGCGCCGGCCGTTTCCCCGCACTCCGCCCCGACAAAAGGGATGCGGAGTTCGGGCGCGACGATTTGTCTTTTCCCCCGCTGCGCGTCCCGCTAAAGTCGCTTCCCATCACAAACGAGGCGAGGATCATGGCAGGCATTTTCAAGGCATACGACATCCGCGGCATCTACGGCGAATCCCTGACGGACGAAATCGCCTTCAAGATCGGGCGGGCCATCTTCACGTTCCTCGGCTGCCGCAAGGTCGTCGTCGGCCGCGACATGCGCCCGCATTCCAAGCCGCTGTTCGACGCCCTCGCCCGCGGCTTGGTGCTGCACGGCGCCGAGGTCGTGGACCTCGGCATGTGCTCCACGCCGATGTCCTACTACGCCAACAAGCTCCTCGGCGCCGACGCGTCCGTCATGATCACCGCTTCCCACAATCCCGGCCCTTGGAACGGCTTCAAGATCTGCCGCGCCGGCGCCATCCCCCTCTCCGGCGCCACCGGCATCCTGGACGTCGAGCGCATCGTTCGCGACGAGGATTTCGCCCCCGTCGCCCCCGCCAAGGGGCGCGTCGTCGCCTACGACGTCGTGCCGGCCTACGTCGAGCATTTCCGCGCCTTTGCCGACGTGCGCCGCCCCCTGAAGGTCCTCGTCGATTACGCCAACGCCATGGGCATCGTCGAAGCCAAGGTCTTCCAAGGCTTGTTCGACGTCGCGCCGTTGTTCGACGTGCTCGACGGCACCTTCCCCAACCACGAGGCCAACCCCCTCGACACCCACACCCTCGCCGCCGCCCAGAAAGCCGTCCGCGCGGGCCGGTTCGATTTCGCCGCGTGCTTCGACGGCGACGCCGACCGCGTCGGCTTCCTCGACGAAAAGGGCGACATCATCCCGATGGACATGATCACCGCGCTCATCGCCCAGACGCTCCTCGCGAAGAATCCCGGCGCCAACATTTTCTACGATTTGCGTTCGTCGTGGGCCGTCAAGGAGGTCATCCTCGAAAACGGCGGCGTGCCCAACCAGAGCCGCGTCGGCCACGCCTTCATCAAGGCCCAGATGCGCGAAAAGGACGCCCTCTTCGCCGGCGAACTTTCCGGCCACTACTACTTCAAGGAAAATTCGTTCGCCGAATCGTCCGCGCTGGCCGTCCTGTTCATCGCCAATCTCGTGTCGCAGTCGAACCAGCCGCTGTCGCAGCTCATCGCGCCCATCCGGCGCTATTTCGCCAGCGGCGAAATCAATTCCACCGTGGCCGACGCGCCCGCCGTCCTGAAGAAGCTGCGCGCGAAGTACGCGGACGCATCCATCCTCGAGCTCGACGGCTTGAGCTTCGAATACCCCACGTGGTGGTTCAACGTCCGCTGCTCCAACACGGAACCGCTCGTCCGCCTCAACCTCGAGGCCAAGACGCAGGCCGAAATGGAAGCCCGGCGCGACGAAGTGCTCGCGCAGATTCGCGGTTGACCGCGCCTCATTCGGTCTTCGTCGGATCGACCATTCGTCCCAGGAACAGGATCGCCCCCGTCTCCTCTTCCTGGATCAGGAACAGGAACGGATGATCCGCCCGGAATTCCGCCGGCGCCGCCGGACGCATCGCCCGCGCCTTCATCACGACCGCCGTTGCAGCGGCCGCCTCGGTCCCTTCTTCGTTGACTTCCACGAAGGCCTTGTGCAGGACCAAGCCGACGTACAGCCAGTGCAACTGGCCGTCCATGCCCGAGAAATCGGCGGTTTCCGCGTCGAACGCCGATGCCATCCCCAGCGCCCGCAGCGGCAGGTTGAGTTCGGTCGCCCCCCAGGTCAACTTGAACTTCGGCAGGTGCACGCGGACTTGCCGCTCGTCGAGGCGCCCGCGCCACTCGGCCAGCCGTTCCGGCGTCAGTTGCGATTCCAACGCCGCGAGCCCGTCCTTCGCCTTCGGCAGCACGACCACCATGGACAGCCCGTTGCCGGCATAGGGCAGTTTCACGATCTGGCAGTCGTCGAATTCGGCATAGGGAACCTTCCGCGTTTGCGCCATCAGCGACGCCGGCACCGGCGCCTCCGGCGTCACGAAGAAGTCCGTCGGCGCCGTCTGCGCCTCCTGGAACGGACTGGCCCAGTTCCCCTTGAAATAGATGGCGTTCACCAGCACCAGCCGGGTCAGCGCGTCCAAGCCGCCCCGCCCGATCAAATCCCGGATCTTGTCCTGGGTTTTGCGCGCCACCCATGCGTTGATCGTCTGCCGCGCCCCCTCGGCGTCGCCTTGAAAATCCAGCGGCGTGATGGCCGAATCGTATGCCGCCTTCACCGTGTCCAGATAATCCGGCAGGAACGGATATCCTTTTTGCGGCCAGAGCGAATTGGCGATCGCCAGCTGGATGCCGCCGGTCTTTTCCGCCGCCGCCAACTTCGCCTGCAGCTCCGCAAAGGCCGCGTGCGCGCCTGCCTGGCCTAGGCCGAAATGCAGCGCGTTCTCCATTTCCGCGGCGGTGTTCGCCCGCGCTCCGGCATACGTCATCGCCAGCGCCGACGAGATGCTGTAGGGCGAGAAAAAGAGATTTCCCTCCGCCTGCCGCAATTGCGCATGCAGCTCCAAGGCAAAGGCCGTGTTGCCTTGCACCAGGGAGGCCACGTCCGCCGCCGAAACGCCCGTCGCCGCCCAACCCAACGCCAGTGCCAGCCAACACCCGCTCCTGCGCTTCATGCCGCACCTCCTGGCTTCAACCCGCTCCGGCCACGTCGCCCCAATAACGCACTTCCGGTTCCAGCTTGAAACCGAATTTTTCCTTCACCGCCGCGGCCATTCGCACGGCCAGTTGGGCCACGTCCCGCGCCGTCGCGCCCGGACCCGCGATCACGATGTTCGCGTGCTTGGCGAACACGTAGGCGGCGCCTTCCCGCATCTGTTTGGCCCCAGCTTGCTCCAGGTAGATTCCGGCGGAACGCCGCCGGCCGCCGTCGGTCTCGGCCGGCAGATTCTTGAAAAAGCTCCCCGCCGTCGGCTCCTCGCGCCAATCCGGATGCTTCGCCCGCCGCGCGGCCAGGATTTCCGCCCGTTCCGCCAACAAGCGCTCGCGGTCGTCCGCCGCGACGCGAAACCAGGCCCGCAGCACGACGTCGCCCGTGCGCTGGAGCGACGACGCGCGATACGCGAAATCCAATTCGGCCCGCGGCACGATTTTCTTCGCTCCCGCGCGCGTCAGGACTTCCACCCGCTCCAAGACGTCGCCCAGTTGCCGCCCGAAAGCCCCCGCGTTGCCGCAGACGCCGCCGCCGACGGTGCCGGGAATGCCCGTTCCGAACGCCAAGCCGGAACGACCTTCTTCCGCCGCGAAACGCGCCAGCGCGTCGAGCGCCGTCGCGGCCGTCGCGCAGATCGTCGCCCCCTCCACGCGGCAATCCGGCCGCTCCGACGCGATCCGCAGCACCGCTTCCGGAATGCCGGCATCCGCCACCAGCACGTTGGAACCGCCGCCCATGACGCGCCAGGGAATTTCCTGCGCGTTCCACTCGCGAATGATTTCCGCGGCGCTTTCGACGTCCTGCACCGCGACCAGTTCGCGACAGGGCCCGCCCAGGCGGAAGGTCGTGTAGTCTGTCAGCCACGCTTTCATCGTTCGTCCAGCATCCTACGGCTTCTCGGGACGGCGTGCCAGCCTTTTGGCCTTCCCATGCGGTTAGGCGCCGCTTGCGCCCGGACGGCCCCCGCCGGCCAGCATGCCGCACGCGGCATGGATGTCCGCTCCGCCGCTGTAGCGGCGCGCCACGGGCATCCCCACGTGCTTCCGCAACGCATCCCGAAACGCCGCCAACTCGTCCGGCGTCGGCGGCTGGAACCGCCCCGAAGCATCGTTCACGTCGATCAAGTCCAGCGTGATCGGCAGGCCGGCCGTCAGCCGGGCCAATTGGATGGCGTCCGATTCGCCCACGTTCAAGCCCGAGATCATCGTCCACGCCAGCGTGACCCGCCGCCCCATCGCCGCCTGGTATTCGCGGAGGGCGTCCATGAGTTCCGGCAACGGGGTCGCCGCCGGCATGAGGGCCCGGCGCCGTTCGGGATCGGCGCTCGTCAACGACACCACCAGCCGGAACGGCCACCGCTCCGCCGCCAAGCGCCGGATGCCCGGCGCCACGCCCGCCGTCGAAATGCTGATCGCCTTGGCCGCGATGGCCAGGCCGCACGGTTCGCTCAGGATGCGCGCCGCGCGCACCACTTCGTCGAGGTTCAGCAGCGGCTCGCCCATGCCCATGAACACCACGCCCCGCACGGGATGTTCCGCATCCTGCGCGATGCGCACGACTTGATCCACCATTTCCCATGCCGCGAGGTTGCGCACGAAGCCCATGCGGCCGGTCGCGCAAAACGCGCACCCCATCGCGCAGCCCACCTGCGAACTCACGCACGCGATGGTTTTCTCGGCGCCCGCCCGATGCAGCAGCGGAATCCGCACCGCTTCGAACGGTTCCGGCCCCGCGCCGCGAAACAGATACTTGGTGAACCCGTCCCGCGCCGACGTGCGCTTGTCCAGCCGCTCCAGCCGCGGCAATTCCACCGCGGCGCGGATCCGTTCCAACAACTTGGCGGACACCTCGGGCAAGCTCTTCGGAAACTTGTCGTTTCGCAGCACGGCCGCCTGCAACCGCCGCGCCAGCCGCAGCGAAACGCCCAGCGGAGCCAAGGCGGCCTGCAATTCGGCGGAGGTCTGGTTTTTGAGCCGGATCGACATGGGATTGCGCCGCCGAAGGATTGGAGCGGGCGATGGGAATCGAACCCACGTAGCCAGCTTGGAAGGCTGGAGCTCTACCATTGAGCTACGCCCGCGGAAAAGGATCGGGCGCATTCTGCGGAAGCCTCCCGGCGCGGTCAAGTCCTCCTTTTCGCCGGCCCCTGTAACCGATGGGAAACGGTCAGCGACTAAAGATCATGACAGAGGAAATCCGCAAAGGAAAAGCCATGAAAACAAACGCCGTCCACAAAATTCTCGCCTTGGCCGTCCTCGCCGCACTGGCCGCGCCGCTGGCGGCTTCGGCCCACCCGCCGCACCGGCACCATCGTCCCGAGCGCGGTTCTTCCTGCACGTTCCGGTTCGACGCTCCGTGCCGGCCG
>CAYTEK010000018.1:0-246 GCA_964436715.1 uncultured Verrucomicrobiota bacterium
GTCAGGTCGTCCTCGTGCTTTTCCTTCTGCTTGTCCGACTGCGCCAAATTGTCCTTCAGGCCCAGGGCCTGGTGCGGAATGTACTTCTCGATGTAGCTGCGCTTGCGGTCGGCCTCCGCCAGCCGGCGCCGCTTGCTCAGGAAGACCGAGAGCTGGCGCCCGGCCTCCTGCAAGGCGAAGGTCAGCTCGCGCAGGATTTCGGGATAGAGCGCGATGGCGTCCTTGAGCTCGCTGGTGAATGGCACC
>CAYTEK010000018.1:256-28176 GCA_964436715.1 uncultured Verrucomicrobiota bacterium
CAGGCCGCCCTTGGGCTGCTGCAGGCCGTAGGCTTTCCAGTTCACGCTTTCCATCGCCTCGGTCATCGCGCAGGCCCCGCCCATGTAGAGCAGCGGCGCACGGTTGGCGAAGCGCATCACGCGCACGGGTTCTTCGGCGCCGAGTTCCGCGTTTTCGCCGGGCTTGGCGTAGGCCACGCCGACTTCGACTTGGAACGGATTGCCGCGGTAGACTTCCGGCGCCCGCGTCACCGCGGCGTAGAAGTCGGCGGGATATTCCTTCTTCAGGCCGGCCAGGATCTGCTCCTCGCCGATCGGCGCCAGGCAATCCGTCGGCGGCCGCATCAGCTTGGTTTCCTGGATGGCCTTGTAGAGCGCCTCGATCTCCTGGTGCGCCACGCGGGTCGGGTTCGCCTTCGGGTTCAGGCCGGCCTTTTCGCAGATTTCCTGCGCCACGCGCGAACTGACGCGCGAGAAATCCTGCTCCAGCGCGCCCTTCAGCGTGCGCGAGGTGCTGTCCTTGAGCATCTGCATCAGGACGCCCAGCTCCACGCCGTGCGGGTGCGGCTGGATGGCTTCGGTCGGCGGCGGCAGCGTCTTCACGGCGCGCGCATAGGTCAGCCACGGGCTTTCCTCCACGCCGGGTTCGTTGCCCTTCTTGAGCAACGTCGTCTTGAAATGCAGGCGCAGGTGCGGATTCGCCACGGCGCATTGTTTCAGGTATTCGTCCACGGACAGCCGGCCGCGCACGTACTGGGCCGTCATTTCGATGGCCACCTGCGTGCCGTGGGCGAAGGAGGCCGGCTCTTTGCCGGCTTCCTCCGGTGGAAATTCGGGCCGCCAGTCGGCTTCCTCGTCGGACAGGACGGCGGGCTTGTTGGCGCGCGTGTCGATCTGCACGGCGATCCGGTGCGCCTTGGGCGAATTCTTCGTCTTGGACAGGATGACCGTGGCCGCGCCGGTCGTCAGTTGGCCATACATGCCGGCGGCGCTGATGCCGATGCCCTGCTGGCCGCGGGACATCCGCAGGCGATGGAACTTGGAGCCGTAGAGCAGCTTGGCGAACACCTTGGGAATCTGCGCCCGCATGATGCCCGGGCCGTTGTCGGTCACCGTCACCAGGAATCGGTTGTCCGCGGCCTGCTTCAGTTCGACCGCGATTTCCGGCAGGATGCCCGCCTCTTCGCACGCGTCGAGCGAGTTGTCCACGGCCTCCTTCACGGCGGTCATGATCGCCTTGCGCGGGCTGTCGAAGCCCAGCAGGTGCCGGTTTTTCAGGAAAAACTCGGACACCGAGATTTCCCGCTGCCGCTTGGCCATGCTCTCGGCCGTTTCCGCCGCATTCGTCTTTTTCGCCATCGCTCGTCTCCCAAAACAAAATCGGGCGAAGTATCCCATGGCGAGGCCCATCCCGCAATCCTTCCGTGCGCGCGCGCCGTTGCCTGCCGGACAGCGGGTTGCGGGGTTGTCCACGTGCCGTTTGCGCGCGATGGCCAGACCGCGCCCGGCGAGGTTGACCCCCATCCTGCCTTGCCGTATGATGCGCCCGTTTTTCAACCCGATTCTTCGCGAGGAAACCATGTTCATGAATTTCGTGGCCGGGGCGCTGCCCGTCGCCGGCGTCCTGTGGGCGTTCAACATTTCGGATCCGATCGGCAAGCTGATCGTGCTGGTGCTGATCGGCGCGTCGATCTTGGCGTGGAGCATCATGCTCGCCAAGTATCTCGAGCTGCGCAAGGTGGAGCGGGCCGACCAGAATTTCGCGCACGCGTTCGAGCGGCAGGAGAACCCGCTGGAAATCTTCGTGCGCGGGCCGGCGCATCCGGACAGCCCGATGGCCAAGGTCTACGCGGCGGCCTGCGTGGCGGTGAAGCGCGAATTCGAGGCCCAGGCCCACAAGCAGCACCGCGCCATCAGCCAGATCGACCTTTCGCAGGAACGCCTGAGCGCGCTGCAGATCGACGCCATCCGCAAGGTGGCCGAATGCGCCGTGGCCGACCAGATTCTGCTGCTGGAAACGCAGATGTCCATGCTGGGGTCCACCTACACGATCGCGCCGATGCTGGGCCTGTTCGGCACGGTGTGGGGCATTTCGGTGTCGTTCGAGCAGATGGCCAAGCAAGGCTCGGCCAACCTGTCCGAGGCCGCGCCGGGCATTTCCAGCGCGCTGCTGACCACGATCGTCGGCCTGATCGTCGCCATGCCCTCCGCGTACGGCTGCAACAAGCTCAACGAGAAGATCCGCTTCCTGAGCATCCAGCTGGAGAACTTCATCGAGAAGTTCGCGACCCGCCTGCAGCAATCGTTCCTCTACGAGTAGGAGCCGGCCATGGCCCGCCGCACGTCGCTGACGAACTCGCGCCTGATCAGCGAGCTGAACATGACGTCCATCATGGACCTCACGTTCCTCTTGCTGCTGACGTTCATGATCACGTTCCCGAACATCGAGCAAGGCATCCAGGTCCGGCTGCCCAAGGGCCAGACGTCCTCGCTCGAAGACGTCCAGAACAGCCTGGCCATCGCCATCAACGACAAGGGCGAACTGTACCTGGACAACGTGGCCACCACGCTGGAAGCCCTCGGCGCCACGCTCAAGTCCAAGGCGCAGGAAAATCCCGACCTCACGGTGCTCGTCCGCGCCGATGAGGCCATCGCCTACGGCAAGGTCGTCGCGGTCTTGCGCCTGATGCACGACGCCGAAATTTCCCGCATGGCGCTCGTCACCGATCCCGCCAAATGAAACCGCGCGAGTACCAGCGCCAGGGATTCAAGATCAGCTTGACGATGCACGGCATCGTGCTGGTCCTGATGCTGGTCTGGCCATTCGTGTTCCGGGCGTGCAACCGGCACCGGCCGAACGAGCAGCTCACGTTCGTCGAATTCACGGTCTCCGTGCCGCCGCCGCCCGCGCCGGACGTGCCGGAACCGCCGACGCCCGAACCGCCCAAGCCGGAACCGAAGTCCGAGGACATCCCGGTGCCCGATCCCCAGGCGGTCAAGAAGCCGGAACCACCCAAACCGCCCAAGGACATCCGCCAGACCAATCGGGTGGCCCGCAAGGATTTCAAGGCGCCGCCGCCGAAGGACAAGCCGCCCTCCGAAGCCGAAATCGCCCGCCTGCTCAAGATGGGCGCGCGCATTTCAGACACCACGAGCATTCCGGACGAAGGCCAACTGTCGCTCGGCGCCTACTTCAACGGCGTGCGCGAACGCCTGTACGCCGTTTGGCAGCAGCCCTCGCAATTGGCCAGCCTGCCCGGTCTCAGCGCCGACGTGCGCATCACGGTCGAGCCGGGCGGCCGCATCCCCGGCCGCACCAAGACGCGCAGCTCCGGCAACGCCCTGATGGACGACTCGGTCATGAAGGCGGTGAATTCCGTCACCGCCCTGCCCCCGCTCCCCGTCGGCCATCGGCGGCCGGTGGACATCGTCGTCACCTTCGAGCTGGACTAACGAAAAGCGGCCGGAAGATTCCGGCCGCCCGCCCCGCGCATCTCGGCGATGGGCTCTATTCGGCGCCTTCCTCGTAGTATTCTTCTTCGCCGGCCTCGTCTTCGGGCACGAGTTCATAGCCGGCGTCGTCGACCGGCGGCAGCACGCCTTCGGCGACGAGCTTGGCGTCGTTTTCCGGCGTGAGCTGCACCGGCAGCGGCGGCAAGTTGCCGCTGCGGATGACTTCCATCTGGTATTCTTGGAGATGCTTTTCGAGTTCTTCGCCGGTGTAGATCGGCTTGGGCACTTCGACGGGTTTCTGGCGTTCCAGCATCCGCAAGCGGCGCCTTTCCGCATACGAGGTGCGGCGTTCGGCCGCTTCCTTCACCCGTTCTTGGCTTTCCGCGACGGACAGCACCTGGCCGCCCGCGGAATCGCGCATGGACAGCACCACGACTTGGTCGTCCTTCTGCAAGGTGGCCTTTTCCTCGTCGTAGTCGGCGTCGATCAGTTCGATGCCCGAGGCTTCGTCTTTTTCGCCCAGCACCAGCGAGAAATAGCTGTTGTCCTTCTTGTCCGTGACGGCCACGCGCAGGTTGCCGTCGTCCAGTTCGTAGATGCCCGACAGCTGCAAGGACGCGGCGAACGATTCGGCCACCGGAATCACGCGTTCCGGGATCTGGGAGGCATCCGGCGGCGCGCCGAAAGGCTTGCGGTCCAAAATGACTTGATAATCCGAAAAGGGCTTCACGGCCGTCGGCGCCGCGGACACCGCGGCGCCCAAGCACGCGACCAGCATGAAGACCGACTGTTTCATGAGGCGAATCTTACCCGCCCGGCATCTCGTCCGCAAGGGCTAACGCGCCGCTCCGACCCATTCGAAGGCCTCTCGAAAGAGCGCCAGGACGTGTCCCGGAGCCAGCACCACGTGGTTGCCCAGCGGCGCTTCCAGCAGCTCCGCCGCCCGCGCGGGCGGGATCCGCACGCGGACCTGCGTGCGACAGAGATCGGGCGCGTGGCGATCTTCGAACAAATGGCCTTCCGCGCCCCACCAGCGGTCGAGCTGGACGCCGCCCAGCCGCAGCAGCGTCACCGGTCCCGGCGCGAAGGTGCCGTCGATGCCCACGCCCAGCCCCGATTCGAAATGCGTCTTCAGGCGGTGCGCGCCGACCAGCGCGAGCGGCACCGTGCAATGCGCCAGCAGAATTTCGCCGGTGCGCGCATCCAGATCCGAGGGATTTGCCATCCACGCCGGCTTGCCCGTCAGATGTCCCACCCAGCGCAACATCACCGCGGACGGAATGTCGCCCTCGCAACCGGCCGCGATGCCTTCGTCCGCCAGGCGCGAAAGCGCCAGGCAGCCCGTGGTGCCGTCGCCGGTCACCAGATCGAAGCAGCGCACCGTCACGGCGGTCAGCGCGTATTGCCGCACCAGCGCCTGCAACCCCCGGTAAACGCCGGCAGCCCGGGCGAACGCCTCGCGCGTCACGCCGTCGGCGCCGGCGGCTTGCTCCCAGGCGGCGAATTCCGGTCCATTCGCCGGCGCCGGATCCTTGGCCACGTGCGTCCGCAATTCCGCCACGGAAAGCGGAATCACTTTCATGCCGAACCGCTTGAAAACGATTTCCGGCTGGTGCGAACTCGCCACCAGCCAATCCGAACTTTCGCCGATCCGGCCCAGCCGGTCTTGCGCCAGGCGCGCGTTCGCCTCCACGCAGCGCGCCGTCTGCGCGATCGCCGCCAGCGTCGCGGCATCGTCCGTGCCCCGCATCAGGTAGATGCGGCCCGGCGCGTTTTCCTGCCGGCTTTGCGCCAGGATTTCCAGCGCCGCGGGCAAGGAATTGTGCGCCGGGTGCGCGATCAGCAGCAGCGGTCCGCCCTTGCCCTGCTGGAGACGCGAACGATGGCGCCGAATCACCTCGTTTTCGGTGCCGCCCGTCTGGACGAAATAGAACGGCACGCCGGGCGCATCGGCCACGTCGCCGTCGCTGCGCTGGCCGCCGATGGCCGCCAAGGCCTTCTCGTGTTCCGCCAGCAGCGCCGACAGGCTCCGGCGATCATGCAATTTCGAGGCGACGGGCAGGTATTGAAAACTCATGGCGGACTCCGGGGAATGTGGGGGCAATCTACGGTCTTTCTCGTTCTCCCGCAACAGGGGACTTGAACGGCGCGACGTTTTGTGGTTGAAGGCTTTCGTGCCCCGGTAGCTCAGTTGGACAGAGCGGCAGTTTCCTAAACTGTAGGTCGGAGGTTCGATCCCTCTCCGGGGTGCCATGCTTCGAACCATGCAAGGCGTGCTTCTAGAACCGCTGCTGGCGGGATTTTCGGCCGGATTGTTCTGCTGCGCATCGTGCCTGCCGGCACTCGCGCCGATTTTCGCGGCGGAACAACGCCGGGCGCGCGAAACGCTGGGCGTTTGGCTGCGATTCCTCGGGGGACGGTTGGCGGGCTATCTGGTCCTCGGCGCGGCGTTCGGCTGGCTCGGCGAACGCGGCGACGCGCCGTGGCTGGCGGCGACCGCCAACGCGGCGATGATCGCCATGGCGCTGGTCCTCATCTTCTACGCGGTCGGGTTTCGCAAGCCCGCCTGGTCGTTTTGCGCGGCCGGCACGCGGCGCGGCGGCGCGACGCCGATCTGGCTGGGTTTTGCGACGGGATTCCAAGCCTGCCCGCCGGTGCTCATGTCCGCCGCCTACGTGTTCACGCTGCACAGCGCGCTCCGGGGGCTCGTCTATTTCCTGATCTTCTTTTGCGCCACGAGCGTCTATCTCGTGCCGTTGCTCGGCGTCGGCTGGCTGGGGCGTTGGCCGGAGTTCCGCCGGGCGGCCCGGCTCAGCGCGGCGGCGGTCGGCGTCCTGTTTCTCGCGTATGGTATATTGAAGGCGTGAAGCGCGCGTGGGCATTCCTGTTCCTGCTGGCCATCGTCGGGGCGGCGGCGCTGGCGCGCGGCGCGCGGGCGCGGGCGGCCGGCGCGGTCGCCGCGGCGCCGGGCCCCGGCGCCGCCGGCACCAACGGACTCCACGAAGCGCAGTGGTACGATAAATTGGCCGGCGGCATGGTCCATTGCCGGCTGTGCCCGAATTCCTGCCGCCTGCCGGAAGGTCGGATCGGACTGTGCCGCGCGCGCCAGAACGTCGGCGGCGCGCTGTATTCGCTGGTCTATGGCCAAGTCGCGGCCGTCCACGTCGATCCCATCGAGAAGAAGCCCTTCTTCCACGTCCTGCCGGGAGCGAAAGCCTATTCGCTGGCGACGCCGGGTTGCAACATGCGCTGCCTGTTCTGCCAGAACTGGGAAATCTCCCAATCCTATCCCTGGCAAGTCGCCACGACGCCGACGACGCCGGAGCAGGTGGTCGCGGCCGCGCTGCGCAGCGGCGCCGCCGCCATCGCCTTCACCTACAGCGAGCCGACCATCTTCTACGAATTCATGCTGGACGTCGCGAAACTCGCCAAGGCCAAGGGCCTGAAAACGCTCGTGGTCAGCAACGGCTACATCCAGCCCGAGCCGCTGGCCGCGTTGCTGCCGTTCATCGATGCCTACAAGGTGGACTTCAAGGCGTTCAATCCGAAATTCTACGCGGAGCTGACCGGCGGCAGCCGGGAGCCCATACTGCAAACGATGAAGGCCATCCGCGCCGCGGGCGTCTGGCTCGAAATCGTCAACCTGCTCGTCACCGACCGCAACGACGGCGAAGACGAAGTGCGCGCCTTGGCGCGCTGGGTGAAGGACAACCTCGGCGACGACGTGCCGCTGCATTTTTCGCGCTTCCAGCCGATGCACAAGCTGCTGAACCTGCCGCCGACGCCCGTCGAGCGCGTGCAGCGCGCTCGCGAAATCGCCCGCGCCGAAGGGCTGAAGTACGTCTACGTCGGCAACGTGCCGCCCTCGCCCGGCGATTCGACTTTCTCTCCCCGCACCGGCCAAGTCGTCATCGAGCGCCAAGGCTACCACGTGGTGCGCAATTGGCTGGAGAACGGCGTCGCGCCGGACGGCGAGACGATTCCCGGCGTGTGGCGGTAGCCCGCCGGACCGGGTTCAGTTGCCCAGCCAGCGCGTCGGCAACGCGTAGAATTGGGACGGATGGTAGGTCCAGGTCCAACTGCCGTTCCCCACCCAGTTGCGCGAGACGATGACGAGGATGTCGTTGGGCCGGAAATATTCCGCCGGCACGAGATTGTCGTTCGTCATGAAGCGCCAGACGCCTTGGGCGTCGCAATAGATCGTGCTGCCGTCCAGCACGGTCTTGGTGGCGGTGTTCATCGTGTAGATTTCGGCGCCGGCGCCGCGCGTGCCGTTCACGAAACCGCTTTCGAGCAGGTGCATCTGGCTGGGATGGGCCGCGACGGGCAGGCGCAGCGCCACCACGTTGAACATCAGGCGCGCCGTGCGGCTGCTGCGGCTGCCGGTGTAGATGGTCTGGCTGAAGCCGTTGGTCGGCACCTGCAGGATGGGCGACCAGACCATGGCCGCCACCTGGATCGGACGGTCGTTCGTGTCGAGTTGGTTGTAATCCCACGCCGTGGTGGTGACGTAGTTCGTCGGCAGCGGATCGGGCAGCGTGATCGAAAATCCGCGGTTGAAGAACGCCGACCCCATGTCGTTGGTCGTGACGTCGGTTCCGCCCACCTGGATCCACCGGCCGCTGCTGTTCAGCCAGTACTGGTCCGTGGCCATGGCGTTGGTGCTGGCGGAATAGAATTCCACGCGCGTCGAGCCCGCCTCCGGCAAGGCGGAGGCGCCGCCGGGGAAATTCTCCAGTCCGCCGAACACGCCTTCCATGGTGTTGGTGTACGGCACGCCATGCAGCGCCACGAAGTTGGGGCCGCCGGACAGCACCACGTTGTGCAAGGCGTAGACCTCTTCGCTCGCCATGGGCCGTTGAACCAGGCCGAGTTCGTTGGTTTTCCGCCAGCGGTTCTTGTACGACGCGCGGTAGAAGCGCAGATACCCGCGCGGCTTCATTTGGCCGCCGTCGTCGACGAACCAGTTGGAGCGCACCGTGTTCACCAGTTTCCACGAATTGTTGCTGTATTCCTGGAAACGGAACGCGTCCCAGCTGATCAAGTCGTAATCCTTGGAGATGGACACGTATTCGCCCTGTTCGTTGGTCGGTCCGGAAGCGATCCAGCGCAGCGCCGCCGCGGTCGGCGCGTTGGTGTTGTCGAGCTGGGCCGCGGGGAAGGCTTGGCGGGCGGCGGCCTTGTCCATGGTCTCGCCGCGGATCAAGGCGAACTTGATGGTGTTGTTGGTGGCCCAGCTTTGCACGCCGGCGTTGCCCACGTTGCCGGCCTTGTCCACGCCGACGACCACGACGACGTATTCCTGGTCGTAATCCAGATCGTAGAGGCGGACGTGGGTCGTGCCCATGTTCGTCATGGAGCGGTAGTCCGCCTGGTAGGCCGGCGCCGACGGATCGGCGATGGGCGTGTCCGCATCGACGTGCGGCCAGGACCGGTACGCGCCGTTGCGCACGAACGTGCGGTAGACGTAGCCGTTGGTGGACGTCGGATCGTCGTCCAGCGGCACGTACTGGGAATCGTAGGTGCCGTAATAGATCCGGTAGGCGTGCCATTGGGACAGGATGTCGACGTCGGCGGCGTTCTTGGTCGGATGCTCCGGCGCGGCGGGATCGTCGGGCCCCAGGCCGTTGGTGCTCCATTGCAGGTCGAACTGCGACGTGGGATCGTCCACGGTTTCGCTGATCGCGCCGGTGCCGCCGAGGGGCATGGGCACGGGCGCCGGCGGCGTCACGTCGAAGGGAATGTAGAAGAACTTGGTCGTGCCGCCCAGTCGATCGCCGCCGCGGTTGTAATCGGCGTCCACGGCGTAGATGTACTGCGGCACCAAGCCTTGGTTTTCGGCGCCGGCGTGGAACCGCATGGAGGATCGATTGGTGCCGATGTCGATGGCGAGGTTCAAGTTGTCCCAAAAGGCGACCGAGTTCGTCGTCGCCACCGTGACGCGCAGGAATTCCGTATCGCCGGCGCCGACGCCCTGCGGCGCCAGCGCGAAGGATTCCCAGTTCGTCGTCGCCGCGACGGCGACGACGAGGGTTTCCGTCGGCTGCTCGAGGTCGTTGGTCGCGTAGGCGGCGATGGCCACCTGGCCCGCCCCGCCCCGATGCCAGCCGATGAAGCCCACTTGCGGCGTCGTGCCGGACGCGTTGTGGAACTCGAAGGTCTGGTACGCCTGCCCGCCGGCCGCTTGGCGCAGGCTGTTGGTACCCTCGTAGACCCATTCCGCCGAAGACGCCTTGCTCTGGAAGGAACAGGCGTCGTCCAGCTTCCAATCGCCGCCGTCCGTGATCATCTCGAAGCCGTAGTTGGCCAGCGCGCCGTTGGTCGTGACCACGGGGAACGGCAAGCCGCGGACGCCGCGGTTCGACGCGCTCAGGACGTTGACCGGATCGGGCGAAACCCGGTACTCGCCGATGCCGCGCACGTCGCGCTGGATGGTCGGGATGGAATAGCCGGGATCTTGGTCGCTGGCCAGCGGATCGAAGGTGACCACGAAATCGGGCGCGTTGGTCCAAACGACTTCCAACCGGTCGGGCACCTCTTCCGGCACGTCTTCCTCGTTGACGCGGACGTTGCCCAGCGAGGTCGGCAGCATGATGTCGTTGTCGAGCGCGCCGAAGCTCATCGGCTCGCTTTCGCGCAGCACGTAGGGCGCGTAGAGATCGTCGAAGAACGCCGCCGTGTTGGTGGCGACCGCCGCATTGCCGTGGTTCCAGACGCAACCGACGTAGGGCAGCGAACGGTGCAGGTGCAGGTCGTTGGTCGCGGCCATGACGAAGTAATCGCCGATCCCGTCCAGCGGATTGCCGAACGCGCCGATGCCGGAACCGCTCCAGGGATGCACGTACAGCCGCCACGTGCCGGTGGCCACTTCCAGATCCACCAGCACGGCCACCGACGAGGTCGCGGAACCCAAGGCGGCCGGCGTGCCGATCATGGCGAGGTCGGAGTCGAGGTTCAGACCGCCCGCGAACGCCGCCAGCGCCACCTCGTTGCTGCAGATCCGCACGGCGTAGCCGTTGCCGGCGCCGGTCACCCAATCCGCGGAATCCGAGCCGAGCACGAAGACCGCGCCATAGGCGCCGGGCGCCTGGCCGGCCTGCACGGGCCGGCCGGAATAGAAATTGAACGCCCAGGTCATCGTGCCGGCGTTGTTGGTCCAGACCGGATCGCAGCGGGACGACAGGTCGCGGACGATGGAAATGCGGCCGTTGGTGCCGCCCGTGCCGCCGGGACCGTACAATTGCAGCACGCGGTTGCGGATCTGGACGTTGCCGGGCACGGGCCCGGTCAGGTTCGAGATCCACCCTTCCCCGACGTCGTTCGCCACGTCGGCGCGCGCGAAATTGTCCAGCAAAACGGGCACGGCGGTTCCGGCGGCCACTTCCGCGTAATTGGTCGCGTCGGTCACCCACAGGCCGTTGGAACTGGACAGCGTGACGCGCATCGCATAGGTGCCGAGCACGGCCGGGAAGAACCGCGGGATGGTCGCGGACAATTCCTGGCAGGCGCGCCCTTCCAGTTCGATCGGCGCCACGTCCGCGAACGCGGCGTCGGTCAGGGCTTCCGTTCCATCCGGATTCAGCAGGTCGAACGTGGCGCCGGCCAAGGCGATGCCCGTGAAGTGGTAGGCGGCCACGCGCACGGTGGCCATTTCGCCGCCCAGCGCACGGTCGGTCACTTCGTTCGTGTGCCCCGCGGGATCTGTCACGAGGAACGTCAGCAGCTCGGGCGGTTGCGCCGCCGGATCGAAACAGTAGCCGCGCACCGGCACTTCCACCTCCGGGCGATCGACGGAGTCGTTGTGGAGGATCAGGATCACGTCGTTCGTGCCGCCGACGATGGGCGCATACGTCACCGTCAGCTCCAGCCCGTTGCTCGCGGCGAGAACGGCCTGGGTCGGCCACGTGGTGAAATGGTTGTTGCCGCCGCCGACGAATTCGATGGACGCGACGTTCAAGGCGACGCTGCCGCTGTTCGTGACCGTCAGCACGAGATTGGACGTCGTCCCGACGTCGACCGTGCCGAAGTCCAATTCCTCCGGGAAGACCGCGATGGTCGGAATCCCCAAGGTGCGCACGAGCTGGGTGGCCGAATTCGCGCTGGTGCAATATTGATCCCACTCCGCCCGCACCCGGAAGTAATACAGCACGTCGTGGGTCAGGCCCGTGACCTGCTGGAACGTGCCGGCGACCGCGCGGTTGGAATAGCCGGGCACGCAGTCGGACGCGGCGAACGCCGGATCGGTGGCCACGTCGAGCCGGTAGCCGAAGCAGCCGTCCACCTCGTCCCATTGGGCGACGAACGACGCGACGTTGGTGGGATCGGCGCGCAAGCCGGTCGGGGCCAGGGTGAAGCACGCCGCCACCGGCGTCGTCGCCGTGTCGACCTGCGGATCGGGCATCTGGTCGCTGGTCAAAGACGCCTGGTTGACGATTTGGGTGTACAAAGCCGGATTGTCCACCCAAACCGCGAATTGGACGGCCAGGGATTCGCCCGCTTCCAGCACGTAGCCGGAGGCCAAAACGGGCGGCGCGCCGCCGGCCGCGATCACGTTGGCGCGCCGGGTGCCGGTGATCAGCACGTCGTCGATCCAGACGACGTCCGTGCCGTCCATGCCGGCCGGGCTGGAGAAGCGAATCGTCGTGCCGGTGGACATGTAGGCGGTGACGTCGGCATCGAAATGCAGATAGTCCAAGTCGTTCGTCGGCCCGCGGAAGCGACCGAGTTCCGTCCACCCCGTGGCGCCGTTGGTGGAGATCTGGATGGCGACGTATTCGTTGGTGCTGTCCAGCCCGATGCGCTGGTAGTCGAATTCCAGCCGGGCGCTCGTGTAGGTGGATAAATCCGCCGCGCGCTTGATCGTTTGGCTGCCGCCCGTGAATTTCAGCGTGTAGGTTTCGTCCACGCCGTTGTCGAACTGGATCTGGATGTAGCCGGCCGTGGGACCGTTGCTTTCGCTTTCGATCCAGTCGCTGGCCCAGGTTTCCGTGCCGTCGTTGTTCGAATAGACCCGGCGGCTGAACTGGTCGCCGAAGGTTTCGGTGACCGTCGCCGGCGCGTTCACCTGGCAGCTGTCCGCGACGTAGACGGTGCCGGCCGGCAGCGGATCGGCGACCGTCACGTTGGTTTGCGTCGTTCCGCTGCGGTTGGTGACGGCCAACGCGTAGGTGACGACGTCGCCGCCCCACACGGGGCCGGCGGGCGACGCGGTCTTGCGAATGGTCAGGAACGAGGTGCCCGGCACGACCACCGTTTGGACGGCATCGTTGGCCGAACGGACGTCCACTTGGTCCACGCCGGCGACGGAAGCCGCATTCGTGATGGCCTGGCCGGCGGTGTTGGTGTTCACCATCGTTGTGATGGCCAAGGACGTCGTTTGGGTCCGCGCCAGCGCGCCCACGGTCCAGAGGCCGGTTCCGGCGTCGTAGCTCCCCTGCTCGGCCACGTGCGAGATGTAGGTGATGCCGGCGGGCAACGCGTCTTGGATCGAAATGCCGGTGGCCACGTCGGGACCGAAATTGGTGGCGTAGACGGTGTAGACCAACAGGCCCCGCTCGGCGGGCGCGCTCGGCGCGACGCCCATGCCCAACCCCACATCCACGCTGACCACCGTCGCCACCGCTTCCGCCGCGTTGTTGTCGACGACCAAGTCGGCGGCGCCGGCCGCGGCGATGGCGGCGCGGTTGGTGAGCGCGGCGCCGGCGGTGCCCACGTCCACCGTCGCCGAAATCCGCAATTGGACGGCGGCGCCGACGGCCAAGGCGTCCAGGCTCCAGGCGCCGGTGGCGGGATCGTACGCGCCGGCTTCCGCGTCGTGCGACGCATAGCTCAGCCCGTCGGTCAAGGCGTCCGCGATCACGACGTTGGTGACGACGTTCGGCCCGAGGTTCGTCGCGACCACCGCGTAGGTCACGACGTCGCCCTCGTCGGGATGGGCGTCGTCCACGGTCTTGTACACCGCCAGATCGGAATGGATCACGCGGTTCGTCACCGCGGCGACCACCGGCGTCGGCTGCTGGTCGCACGTCGCCGCCGCCACGTTCAGCAGCTGCGTGCGCGAGCCGGGGTTCACGACGAGCGCCGCGAACGTGATCGTCAGCGCCTCGCCCGCGGCCAAGGTGCGGTTCGTGGCCAGCCACGGCGGTTCGTGGCCGGCCGCCGCGTTCGTCCCGGGACCGACGATCCAGGCGCTGTCCGCCACGTACAGCGTGCCCGTCGGCAGCAGGTCTTCGATCCGAATGCCCGTATGGACGACGTCGGTCAGGTTGGTGACCCCGATCGTGTACGTGACGACGTCGCCTGGGCGCGCCTCGCCGGCCACGTCCGACGTCTTGAAAATCCGCAAGCCGGCCACCACCGCCGCGGCCTCGGCCGCGTCGTTCTCCGCGACGGGATCCGGCAAATCGGCGGCGGCAACCCAGCCGCGATTGGTGAGCGTGCGGCCCAGCGTGTTGGTCGCCACGGTCGCGGTCAGTTCCAAGGTCGCGGCGGCGCCGACCGCCAGATCGCCCACGGTCCAGAGGCCGCTGCCGGCGTCGTAGCTGCCTTGGCTGGCGGAACTCGACGCGAAAACGAACCCGTTCGTCAGCGGATCCGCGACGGCGACGCCGGTCGCGGCGGAAGGCCCGGAATTCGTCAGGCCCATCGCGAAAACCACCGTCGCGTTTTCGTTCGGCGTTGGGTTGTCGATGGTCTTGGTCAGGCCGAGGTCGGCGCCCACCACCAGCACTTCCGCGCGGGCGACGTCGTTGCCGGCATCCGTGTCCACCTGGTCGCAAGCGGCGATGGCCGCCACGTTGGTCCAGCGGAAGCCGCCCGCGCCGGCGGCCGCCGTGGCAGCCAGTTCCAAGGTCGCCGCCGCGCCCGGCGCCAGCGCGCCGATGGTCCACGCGCCGGAACCGGCATCGTAGGAACCTTGGCTGGCGGTGGCGCCGTCGAAATCGAAACCCGCCGGCAGCGGATCGGCCACGGCCACGCCCGTGGCCTCTTCCTCCGCGCTGAGATTGGACACCGCCACGAGGAAAGTCACGGCGGCGCCTTCCGCGATTTCGCTCGCGCTGGCTTGCTTGGCCACGGCGAGATCCACGTGGATCACGGGATCCACCACCGTGGCGGAAATGGGCAGGGTCTGCCGCGAACTGGTGGCGGTGGCCACGTTGGTGATGGCCATCATGGCCAGTGGATCATCGATCTGGACCTGGAACGTCGCTTCCAACCATTGGCCGGGCGCCAGCGTCCAATCGGACGCAAGCGCCGGCGGATCGGCGATCGCGCCGTGGGTTTCATAGGTGATGCGCACCAGGCCGGCGGCACCGCCGCCGCCGTTGCGGTCCGTGCTGGTGTTGGCCTTGCCGCCGGAACCGCCGCCGCCATAGGTGGAACCGTTCAAGCCGGCCCGATTGTTGGTCACGCCGTCCGCCCCATCGCCGCCGTACAACGAAGCCCCTGCGCCGCCGGTGCCGTTCGCCGCGGCATGGTCGCCGACCCCGGTCGATCCGGCACCGCCGCCGCCCGCGCCGGACCGGTAGCTGGTGCCGGACGTGTAGACGCCGGTCGAGCCGTTGCCGCCGCGGTAGACCGCGTCGCCGACGGAATACGCCGACGATCCCAGCCCGGGCTTGCCGTTGGAATAACTGACGTTGCCGTCGCTCAAGCCCCGGGCGCCGCCTTCGGCATAGACGACGTTGGTCGCGGCAAACCAGCTGGGACCGCCGACGCGGCCATGCTGGGTGTCGGTGCCGGTGCCGTTGCCGCCGATGCCGCCGGCGCCGACCGTGACCGCGTAGTCTTGTTCCGGCACGACCGCCACGGTCTTGCGGGCATAGGCGCCGCCGGCGCCGCCGCCGCCCGTCGCCGGATTGCCGCGGGCCCGGCCGCCGCCGCCGCCGCCGCCCCACGCCTCGACCAGCACGCTGGTCACGCCGGCCGGCACGGAGAACGTCGCCGAGCTGGTGTAGACCACCGTGGTGGAACTGGCCGGGGTCAGCACCACGGTCAGGCTGCCGGGCACGTAGGTGGCGCCTGCCGGAACCGCGTCCGCCAAGTCCACGTCCGCATGCGCCGCCCCGCCGGCGTTGCTGGCGACGACCACGTAGGTGACGACGTCGCCCGGATGGACGGACACGGCCACGTCCGACGCCTTGGTCAGCACCAGGGAACTGATCTGCACCGTCGCCGTCGCTTCGTCGTTGGCGGCGTCCGGATCGGGCAGGTCGGTCGCGACGATGCGCGCGCGGTTCGTGAGCGCGGTGTCCATGGTTTCTTCGCCCACGGTCGCCTGGATGCGAAGCGTGGCCGCCGAATGCACGCCCAGCGCGCCCACCTGCCACAGGCCCGACACGCCGCTGTAGGTGCCTTGGGACGCGTCGTGGCCGGCATAGAACAAGCCGTTGGTCAGGGGTTCCACGACTTGGACGCCCGTCGCCTCCGAAGGTCCGGGATTGGTCACCGTCAGCACGTACGTCACGGTCTGGCCTTCGACGGCGACCAAGGGGTCCGCCGTCTTGGCGATGGACAAATCCGCGCCGTAGACCATCACGACCGCCGCAGCGCCGTTGTTGGCGGCGATGGGATCTTCGTGGCTGCAGGCGGCGATCGCGGCGACGTTGGTGAGGAAGCGCCCGCCGCTGCCGACGTCCGCGACCGCATCGAGCACCAGGCTGGCCGACGCGCCGACGGCCAAGCTGCCCACGGCCCAGGCGCCGGTGGCATTGGTGTAGACGCCTTGGCTCGGCGTCGCGGCGTTCAGCGTCAAACCCGCCGGCAGCGGGTCGTTGATCCGCACGTCGTGGACCGCGTTGGGCCCTTGGTTGGTCACGAAGATCGTGAACCGCACGTCCTCTTCTTCTTCGATCGCCGTTTTGTCGGCGATCTTGGCGACCGCCAAGTCGGCGCTTTCCACGGTGAAGATCGCGGAAGCGCTGTTGTCCGCCGCGTTGGTGTCCGGTCGGTTCATCCGGCTGATCGACGAGCGATTCAGCACCACGCTGCCGCCGGAGCCCGCGGCGACGGTGCCCGTGATCGCCAAGCAGGCGACGCCGCCGGGCGCGAGCGTCCCCACGTCCCAAAGGCCCGCGTCCGGGTCGTAGGCGCCGGCCGTCGCGCCGGAGCCCGAATAGAGGAAGGCCGCCGGCAGGTGGTCGGTCACTTGGATCAGGGCGGTGGTCGGCGTGCCGACGTTGGTGACCGCCAAGGTGAACACGACCTCCGCGCCGACGTTGACGTTCGTCGGCGCCGCCGTCTTGCTCAGCCGCAAATTGCCGGGAGTCAGGTAGAGGCCGGCGTCCACGTTCAGGTTGGTCTCGCCGGAACCCAGGACGCAGGGGTCGGTGATGCCGCTCAGCGAATCGGGATCGCTGTCCAGGCTCGGATCGGTGCGCGCGTATTGCGGGCTGAACTGGTAGCCGTCCGGCGGGAAGAATTGCACCACGTAGGAGCCCGGCCCCATGCCTTGCGCGAAATACCGGCCGGATTCGTCCGACCGCGCGGTCGCCGCGAGCACGTCGTTGCTGGTGTAGACGTGCACCAGCACGTTGCTCAGGCCCGGTTCGCCGTCGTCCTGGATGCCGTCCCCGTCCCAGTCTTCCCACACCCGATCGCCAACGCCCACTTCCAGCACTTCGTCGAAGAACATGGCGCCGCCGCTGATCAGGTCCAGTCCGCCGTATTGGGATTCCACCGTGGTGTTGGTCGGGAAGCACGCCGGATTCGTCACCTGCAGCCACAGCGCCCCGTTCGTGGTCACGTCGTTGGCCGCCAGCGAATAGCCGTACACCATGTCGTTGGTCGTCAGGCCGAATTGGTCCCAGCTCAGATACACGCCGGAAAGCGACTGCGAGGTGGTTCGCGCCGAAGGTCGCAGCGGACTGCCGTCTTCGGTGTAGCCGCGCATCACCGTGGTCGCCAGCGTGATGCCCGAAGGCCCCCAATCGGACTCCAGCACCGACGCCGGGCGGCTGAAGGCGGTCGGCAGGCCATTGGCGTCCACGGCGGTGATCACCGCGATCTTGAATCGGTCGTTGCCGCCGCGATCCATCACCAGGAAGCCGCGCTGGTCCGTGAAGTTGTAGTACGGGAAACCCGCGTTGAAGATGTAGTCGATGCGTTCGATGTTGTTGTTGTTGCCGTTGCCGTCGCCCTGGTTGGCGAACACGTTGTCCGCGCCGCGGTTCACCAGGTCGCTGCGCAGCGATTCCACCATCGTGCTCACCAGCGAGGGCTTCAGGTCGACGTTCGTGCCCGACACCGCCGACTCCTCGAAGAACACGATGTTGTGCAGCCCCGTGGTCGTCGGATTGTCCACCCGCACGATGTTGATCCGCTGCGCGAGCTGGACGTAGTTGTAGACGTTCGTGCCGGTCTCGAAGCCGCGGATGAGCAGATTGTTCTGGTCGCCCACGTTGAAGCGCAGGTTGTAGACCGAACTCGTCGGGTAATCGCCGCTGCCGCCGCCGCGCACGGCATAATCGCCGTTGGTGTCGTCGAGGTTGTCGTACTCGGCCATGATGCCCGTGACGGGCCGCACCTGGGCCGTCGCCGGCGTGCCGGCGCCCAGCCCGCCCAGCGCGCCCGCCACCAGCGAAAACGCCAGTCCCCGCGAGAACCGGCCTTGCCCGATCGATTTCATTGCGCTTCCGACTCCGCGATCCGGATCCGATACAATTGTTTCACGTCGCCCCCCGAAATGTCCACCCAGACGTCCAGCGCGGTTTCATCCGCGCCCGCGGTCAGGACGCCGCCCACCGGCAGGAACTCGGGCGGTGCGCCGGTCGTCGGATCGGCCGCGAGCCGCGCGGCGGCTTCCAGTTGGTAGCTCTTGCCCGGCACCGCCGGCCAGCGCACGTGCAGCAGACGCGTCTGCGGATCGTAGCCCGCCACGTGGTTTTCGGACCACGCGCCACGCAGCTCCAGCAGCGACGTGGCGTCGGTCGGATCCGTGCCCGCCAGCATTTCGTGCAGATCGCTCATGGTGTCCTCGTCGTAGTCCGCCGTCGGCCGGCCGTAGGTGCCCAGCGCGCGCTCCCAGGAATTGTTCAGCCCGTCGCCATCGTCGTCGCCCGCGTCCAGCGGCCGAACCTCGCCGAACGCCAGCACCAGCGAGGCGCCGTTGGACGTCACCGTCGCCAACGCGGAATCGACGTAGAACGCCGCTTCCGCCGCCGTCGGCGCATCGTAGATCCGCGCGAAGATCCGGGTGCCCGTCGCCGGGCGATCCGCAAACGACAGGCAGAACAGGCCGCTGTCCGCGACCTCCGCGTTCTCGCCCATGCCGCCCACGCTGTTCGTCGCCAGCAGCGGATTGTACGGACTGGACGCGCCGTTCGTGCCCGGCGCATACACGATGCCGGTCGTCGTCGTGCGGATCTCGATGCGGCAGCGATTCGCGGCTTCCGCCGGCAGCGGCGAGCCCCGCATCGGCCGGCCGAATTCGTCCATCACCGGCACCACATTGCCCACGTACAGCGACCCCACGATTCCGCCCCGGCTCTCCAGCGCAAATAAAAACGCCCCCGCAAGGAGAAGTCCTTTGATCCAGGGGCGGCATTTGTTTCGCATGTGATTCATCGCAGGCCTCGTTGGCCCAGCGGATTCAACATCCGGTCTAAATTTTTCGCGGCGTTCTCTTGTCGCTATCGTTCCGTTACCGTTCTTCTTCTGTTATGAATGTATTACGGTTTTGAGATTCCCGCAAATCGTAATATCACCTTAATTGTTGATGAATCGGACGCTTCGATATCATCCACACCTGATGGAGCGCAACGAGATGCGATGCATCGAGCCCTCCCCTTGCGCCCGATGCCCAATATTAATCTTCGTTAATCTGGCGTCCCGCGATGAACGCCGCGGCGATGTTCAGTCCGGCCAGAATCGCCAGCGTCGGCCCCGTCCCTAACACCGGCAACGACCAAAGACTTATCCACAATGCGCCGAGGCAGGATCCCGCGAGATCCGCGGCATAGACGACGCCCGCCGCTTCCGCGGCGTCCGCCGCATTCGCGGCATAGACGCGATTCGCCGCCGGAAATTCCGCACCCACCACGCCTCCGGCCAGCGCCGCCCACGCCAGGAAAATCCATTCGGCGCCGCGCGCCGTCGCCCATGCGTCCTGCGCCGCCAAGGCGTGCAGGAAAAACGCGAGTGCGACGGACACCAGCGCGAGCAATCCATGAAGCACCACCAGCCCGCGACGATTCGCGCGCGCGCCCAGCGCCGTCCCCGCCGCCATGCCGAGCATCAGCGCGGCCAGGATCAGCGCCAGCCAATGGTACAGGTAGCCGCAGAACGACTGGAACGCGAGCAGCAGGATCATTTCGATCGCCATGAGCGAAAAGCTGCCGATCC
Organism: uncultured Verrucomicrobiota bacterium; assembly: GCA_964436715.1. Lineage (GTDB taxonomy): Bacteria > Verrucomicrobiota > Kiritimatiellia > CAIQIC01 > Lenti-01 > Lenti-01. The sequence goes on from CAYTEK010000018.1 coordinate 20,030, forward strand.
CCAGCGCCCACGGTCCGATCCGGCGCGTCCGGCGGCCGCGCGTCGCCCACGCCATGCCCGCCGCCGCCAGCGCGGCGCCGGCGGCGCCCCACGGCCAGCGCGCCTCGGCGAGGCGCGTCGCGAATGCCGCCGCGCCGGGATGATGCGCGCGCAGCCAATAGGCGCCCACGTAGGCGCAGGCGATCGGCCGCTCGTCGCGGTTGATCTGCGCCGTCCGGTTGGCGGCGAACGCCGCGCGCACCTGTCCGATGCGGTCGGTCGTCAGCCGCTCCGCGATGGCCGGCGGCACCGCGAAATCGTTCCGCAGCCCGCGCGCCGCGCTGCGGGCGATCCATTCCTCCGGCGCCGCCGGCGGCGCGACGTCGGACGCGAGATACAAAACGTCGTAATCCGGCAGGATCGTCGTCGTCGCGAATTCCGCGCGCAGCGTCCGTTCGAGCGATGCGCCCAGGTTTTCGAGTTCGGGGCCCACGTAATCCGGCGAAAACGGCAGCCGCACCGCCAGCAACCCGCCCGGCGCCAGTTGGCGCCGCGCTGCGCGGAAGAATTCGCGCGTGTAGAAGCGGTTGAGAAGCGCCGTGCCGGGCGCGGGCAGATTGACCAGCACCGCGTCGTACGGCGCCGCGGCCGGATCCGCCGCGCGCCGCGCGAGGAACCGACGCCCGTCGCCGCACTCGACGCGCACGCGCGGATCGTCCAGCGCCGCGCGGCGGACCGGCGCGGCATGCTTGCGCGCCAGCGCGATCAGCTCGGGATCGAGTTCGACGTAGTCCACCCGCTCCGGCGCGTGCTTCAGGATTTCGCCCAGCACGCCGTTGAATCCGTTTCCGATCAGCAGGATGCGTTTCGGCGCCGGATGGGCCAGCAGGGAAAAATGCGCGAAGGTCTCGCTGGCCTGCGGTTCGTCTTCCGCGCCGAGCAGCAAGCCGTTCTCGAAGTACGCCAACTGGCGGTCGGTCGCGACAACGGCCAGGTGGCCGTAGATCGACCGGCGCGTTTCGACGAGGAACTGGCCGGGAAAGCGCCGCGCATCCGTCCATCGCTCCAGGCGCGCCGCTTTCAGCCACGCCGGCGCGACCGCGGCCAGCGCCACCAGCAACACCAGCCGGAACGCCGCCGAACGGTCGCGGAATCCGGCGCAGAGCGCGAACCCCGCCAGCACGTTCAGGCCGCCCAGCCAACCGACGACGCGGAATTCGTTCGCGACGGCGAACCATGCCGCAAACAGTCCGCCCCCGACCGCGAACCCAAGCGTTTCCAGCGCGTAGGCGCGCCCCGGCGCCCGCTCCGCGTCCGTCCGCGCGCGCCACGGCCGCAACCCCAGCGCGAATTGCGCGCCCAGCGCGAGCCCCAGCGGCGCCAGTCCGACGAAGGCGAAGGCCGCGGCGGGGCCCAGATCCGGCGCCGCGCCGGGCACCGTCCCCAGCAGCGTCCGGCCGCAGCGCACCGCGACCAGCAGCGCCGGCAGCAGCGCCGCCGCGCACGCATGGCACGCGACCAGCGGCCGATGGCTCGTTCCCGCCCCGGCGCCGAACCGCCCGCCCGCCCGCGCCCCGCGCCCCGTCCAGAACAGCCACGCGAACAGCGTCCAGCCGATGAAAAACTCGTTGCCGCCGAACGCGACCAGCAGTTCGCGGATCAACAGCACCTGCGCCACGACCGAGGTGATGCCCAACGCCAGGTACGAAAATGCCAGCGCCTTCTTCACGCCCCCATCCTAGCCGGTTTTTCCACGGAGTGGAAAAGATTTGCGGCGATTTTCCACGGAGTGGAAAAAGTTTCGCCGGCGCCCACGCGGCGCCGAAACGCATGGGAAGGCGCCGCCTCAGCCCCGGCGGCGCTGGGCGCAGATGCTCGCCAGCAGCAGCGCGACGGCCACGCAGTTCAGCGCGCGACCACGACCGCGATCTGCGCCGGGTGCGCGTGGAAACGGGCGACGCCGAAGACGTAGGCCGCGCCACACGGCACCAGGCCATAGCACCAGGCGAAGCGGCGCTGGGCCATCTCGAAGTTGAGCAGCAGATAGGCCAGCGCCAGCGGGCTCATCGCCAGCACCATGGCGCGCGTGAGCTGCGCGGCCAAGGCCGCGTCGGCGGCCGGCCACGCGCGGTAGAGGATCGTCCACGGCAGTTGCGGAAACGCCAGGCATACGCCCGCCGTCGCGGCGATCAACAAACCTGCGAACGCCAGCGCCCGGCCCAGCAGGCCCCAGCTCGCGTCGGTGAGTTCGCCGGTCGAAGTCACCTTGGGAAACAGCGCGGTGGCGATGGGCACGGGCAGGAACACCGCCGTGCGCGCGATCGTCGCGGCCTTGGAGAACAGGCCGGTGGTTTCGGCATCGAAGTAGTGCTTGGCCAAGGCGGTATCGAGGTTCATCAGCATCGCGTAGCCGGCCAGGCAGCCCAGCGCCGAGCCCAGATAGCGGTAGGTCCCGCGCGGCGGCGCCGCCGCCACGCCCGCCCGCCGGCGCCGGACCCCCCCGGCGCACGCGCAGGCCCGCCGCGGCGAACGCGCACAGCGCCAAGACCGCCAGCACGCCGACGCCCTGCGCGCCCACTGCCAGCAGGGCCCGCGCGGCCACCGTCGCCGTCAGCACCCACCCCAGCAGCAGGCGGACCGAGCCCCACGCTTGCGGCGCCCAGGACAGCCAGCCGAACGACTGCATGCCCTGCAGCAGGCCGTAATACAGGTTCATCCACAGGCTCGCGGCGAGCACCAGGAAGGTCAGCGCGATCAGCGCCGGCTCCACCCGCCAGAACGCGGCCAGCGGCTCGCGCAGCCCGAATGCGCCGAGCGCGATTGCTCCGGACAGCGCCGCGAAGATCCGCAGCCAGTGCCGGAACAGCGGCCGGATTTCCGCGCGGCGCCCGTCGTGGACGAACGCCGAAATGTAGTGCGCGAGCGTGTTCTGCACCGCCAGCATCGGCGTCGTCGTCGCCAAGATGATCCCCAGCATCGCGACCAGCGACCCGTATTCCGCGTTCGGCAGCGTCCGGCCCACCACGGCATGGAAGCCCGCGTTGCACAGCGCACCGACGAACGTGCCGACCACCAGCATGGCGCCGTGCCGGATCAGCCCGCCTTCGTCCCGGCCCAGGAGGGGCAGCTTCATCGCGTGCGCGGCTCCAGTTCGATCACGCGGCCGAGCAGCCGGTCGTAGAGCGTCACGATCCAGGCGAAGGGCGAATACAGCAGGCGCAGGCGGCAAATGGCCAGGAACATCTGGAACGACACCGGCCCCACCCGCAGCTTCGAGCCGGTGACGTCGCGCCAGGTCGTCGGAATCTCCCGAATTTCGTAGTGCGCGCGCCGGGTCTTGAACAGCATGTCGACGTCGAACGCCCACTTGGTCAGGCCGATGTTCGGCACGATGGCCCGCCAGGCTTCCGCCGTCATCAGCTTGGCGCCGCATTGCGTGTCGGTGATGCGCAGCTTGAACAGCCAGCGCACGAGGAAATTGAAGATCCGCGACGCCACGCGCCGCGGCCACGGCTGCCGCGGCGAAATCACCGAGCCCGGCAGCCGCCGCGAGGCGATGATCAAGCCCGCGGAACCGATGTTCCGCACCAGGTCGTCGAACGCGGCCGGCGGCGTCGCGCCGTCCGCGTCCACGAAGCCGATCAGGTCGCCCTGCGCCACTGCGCCGCCGGCCATCACCGCCCCGCCCTTGCCGATGGGCCGCGGTTCCACGATCACCCGCAATTGCGGAAAGCGCGGCTGCAGCGCCCGCACCACGCCTTCCGTGCGGTCCGTCGAACCGTTCACCGCCACGACGATCTCGAAGTCGTTCCCGTAGCGTTCCGCGAAATGCGGCAGGTAGGCCGCGAGCATCTTGCCGATGCGGTCTTCCTCGTTGTACGCCGGAACGACGATCGAGAGCTTCATTCTTCCGGCGTCTCCGCGGGCGGATTCCAAACCGGGATGTCCGGCTTCAGGCGCCAGAGGACCAGCGGCGTGCCCGCCTGTCCGAAATGGGGCACGGTTTCCACGCGCTCGAAGCGCGCATCGAGGATTTCGTCGAAAGCCACCTGGTCTTCGTGGATGACCTCCTCGACTTCGGGGCAGCGGATGCTGAGGCTGTAGCCGCTGAAGGCCGCGATGGGCGCGTTGGTTTCCGTCGCAAGCAGTTCGAGCAGCATGTCGCGATTCATCACGCCGAGGCGTTCGGCCTTTTCGCGCTCCCAGTCGGGATAGTAGCTGAACGGGCCCATTTCGAGGCCGTGCGGGACCGGCAGGCCGGCTTCCACCGCCAGATAGGTGTCCTGGGTCAGCAGGTGCGTGCCGCCGGCGGGCGCGTTGAGGTCGCGGACCCACTGCGCGGTGTCGCGCAGCTGGGCGATGGGGCTCTCCTTGCGCAGGCGCCACCAGATGCGGTCGCGGCCCTGCACGAACCAGCTCTGCGCCAGCGGCGTGGAAAACGCGTAGAGGCCGCACGTCAGCCAGGCCACGGCGAGGATGGCCAGGCGCCGCGCGCCGCGCAGCTGCGGCGAGCCGGCGTAGCGGCGCTGCTCCTCGCGCAGCCACCAGCGCGCGGCCGTCGCGGCCAGCGCCGCGCAGAAGACGGGATAGACGGGCACCTGGTAGTCGTCGTACGGGAACGGCGCGGCGACGTGCACCAGCGCCAGCACGATGACCAGCGTCCACAGGAACATGTTGAAGCGCGGCGCGATGTCGCCCGGCCCGGGGTGCTCCGGCGAAAGCTCGGAGCCCTCGACCGGCGCATTCCGCAGCAGCAGGTAGCGCCCCGCCAAGATCAGCAGGACCAGGCCGCCGAGCGCCGCGGGAAAATACGCGTGCGCCAGGCGCGACAGGCAGCCGATCTTGTAGGCGATCTGCGCGAACGCCGGCCCGGCCTCGCGCAGCGAATGGTATTCGATCACGCCGAACTGGAACCCGTCGCGCCCCAGCGCCATGAACGGCAGCAGCGTCGCCGCCAGCCCCAGCAGGCCGCCCAGGCCGAAATCCAGCCACACCCACGCCTTCAGGCGCCGGCGGAAGATCAGCAGGTACAGCCCCGCGATCGCCAGCGCCGCCCCCAGCGAAATCCGCGTGGCCGCCGCGCACGCCAGCAGGAAACCGCCCAGCACCGCCGCCCGGAAGCCCCGCTTGGGCCCGATGAACGCCAGCGCCAGCAGCCCCGCGCTCAGGAACAGACTCGCCAAGGCGTAGGTCTTCACCACCGTCGTGAAGTACGACTGGTAGACGTTCAGGGCGATCAGCGTGAAGCCCAGCCCGCCGGTGAAGCGCTGCGCCTGGCGCGGACCGGCGCGCATCGCCAACCACGTCGCGAACAGGAGTCCCAGCGTGCCGAAGCCCCAGGTGACCAATCGCCCCCCCAGCAGGCCGTATTCGGCGATCCACGGATACACCCACGAATAGACCAGCGGCAGCATCGGCGCCTGCGTGAACGCGAAATCGCGGTACGGCAGGTGTCCGTCGGCCATCATCTTCGCCGCGTTGAGATACCAGCCTTCGTCCTGGTTCAGCTCGCCCATCCAGACGTTCAGGCCCGACAGCGCGGCCCAGGCGGCGAGCACCGCCGCCGCCAGCGCGAAATGTCCCCAGCGCCAGGCGCGATCCGCCGGCGCCGCTTTTCGTTCTGCTTCCATATGCCGCGCGATTGTTCCCGAAGCGCTTCTTCGCCGCAACCCCAAAATGGTTGCCGCCGCGCAACTTCGGCGCTATCTTGCGGCGCATGAATGCACGCCTCGTCCCCGCCGAGCGCCTCGAGGAAGTTTCCTCGGCCTACACGCTCTCCGACATGGAAATCTTCGTCTTTCCGTCCCTGCTCTACCCCCTCGTCCTCGCCAACCTCATGTCGCCCGTCATCTGGAAGTGGCGCGACGATCCTTGGTTCGCCAACTTCGCCAAGCTCACCCCGTACCGCCGCATCCTGCGCCTCAAGCAGTACGTCATGGACCACTACGCCTTCAACCTCGACCTCGCGACCTGGGGCCTGACCACCCAGGCGCGCGCAATCGCCCGCTTCGCCCCCTTCATCGCCCCCGAACCCCTCGCCCAGCGCAACGCCCTCTTCGGCTACCAGGGCGACAAGTTCTACTTCTCCCTCGACATCCGGCGCCACTTCGGCCTCGACAAATACGACGCCGACGTCATCCCGTACTGGAAGACCGAAACCGTCGAGGCCATGGACGCCTTCCGCTTCAAGCCCGGCCACGAAAACCAAGGCGCCGGCGAATGCGTCTCCCTCTCCACCCTCTACGCCGCCGCGCTCTACGTCCTGTGCGGCATTTCCCTCGCCGACATCTTCCTCATCGCCACCCCGCTCCACTCGCAGAACTTCGTCGACGTCCACGACGGCATCCTCACCAACAACCGGCGCCTCGTCACCCAGGCCATGTGGTTCAACGGCACCGCGCTCTCCGCCAAGGCCCGGCGCGCCCTGGAAAACGAGCAGGTCACCATCGTCTCCCACTGCACCGGCTGGGTCCACGTCGTCTACCCCGAAGCCAGCATCGACCATGCCGCCTACGCGCGCTTCCGGCAGAAGCTCGGCGCCTTCGTCAAGACGCCCGTCACCTCGGAAATCCTGTTCAATTTCCTGCGGCAAAGCCCCGAGCGCCAGAAATGCTTCCAGATCGAGCACGCGTGCGGCGGCAAGCGCCGCTGGATCCCCGCCGAACGCGCCTACGCCTTCGAAAACTCCTGCTCCTTCAAGGTTTCCGACGCCACCCGCGCCAAGCTCCTCGACGAAATGGACGAGGACGACTTCTTCGCCGAACCGCTTTCCGACCGCATCCCCCTCAACAAGTTCGACGAATTCTTCAAGCAAGGCCACGTCGATCTCGACAAGGAGGAGGACATCCAGCGCCTCGCCCGCGAAGTGAACTGCTACCACGCCGGCGCCTGCGAGATCATCAAGGAACTCCGCGCCTTCTGCCACCTCGAACCCCGCTGGCCCGACGCCGGCCCCAAGCACTTCGTCCGCGCTCCCGGCATCGATCTGAAACCCGGCCTCGCCCGCGAGGAAATCATCGCCGCCCTCGAAGCCATCCGCGACTCGAACCCCGTCGCCGACCTGGCCTTCCACGCCTTCCGCGACTTGTCCCGCGTCGATCCGCGGCCCTACTTCAAGGCCGCCATCGAGCGCTCGCCGGTCTGCATCGAGGCCGCCAAGACCATGGAAGTGCCCATGATCGTCGCCTGCCTGCGCGAAATGGCCGATGAATCCATCTACGATTCCACCCGCGCCGCCCAGCCCGACGAAGTCTGGAACGCCCGCCGCGGCGATGGCTTCGAAAAAGCCGTCGCCCTCGCCGCGATCTTGCACGCCCGCGCCCCCGACGCGCCCTTCGCCCTGAAGGCCGCCGGCGACGCCGCCACGCTGACCTTCGCCGGCAAGGACTACTCGTTCCCCACGCGCAAAGGCCTGGCCCTCGATCTCGCCTGGCCCCTCGGCTAGGAACGCCGCGCGGCGGTTTTGCTTCTTTCGCGCGGCGTTTCCCGTATGATGCGGTCCATGAACGAGTCCGCACCCAGGCGTTTTGCGGTCGTGCACTACCGCATTTCCAAAGGCGACGTCGCCTTCGAGGAAATCGCGGCCACCTTCGCCACCGAGGCCGAAGCCCGGGCTTTCCATGCGGAAAAACTCAAAGACCCCGCCACCACGCCCCGTTGGCCCGATTTCGACGAATACGAAGTCCGGCCGCTGAAACCATGACGCCCTGCCCCCTTTGTTCCGTCCTCGCCGACCGCGAAGAGGGCCGCCAGAAGTTCGGCTGGCCCGAGCACGACGTCGATCTGCCGCCGGCCGTCCGGCAATTGGTGGTCGCGAAGGATTTTCATCCCGGCGCCGAACGCCAACGGCAACTCCTGCGCTGTCCCCATTGCGGCGCGGGCTATCTGTTCGAGACCGAGTACGAATACCAGACCAACGGCACGGAGAACGGACAGCACTTGACGCGCCTGACTCCCGCCCAGATCGCCGAACTTCTGGACAGACCTCCGCTTCCCCAATAGACGCCGCTCCGAAGATGAATATGCACAAGGCGCGGCTTGAGCTTGCAAGTCCCGCTTCGCGTGCGCCCCACGCGCCCGCGTTTCAAATCGGGGAACCTTCTCACGCCCCGTCGCCACGCCCGCCCAGTCCGGCCCAACATTCCGCCTGCCGCCGAAGTCGGCTTTAT
>CAYTEK010000019.1:0-28017 GCA_964436715.1 uncultured Verrucomicrobiota bacterium
GCCGGCGGAAGCCCAGGCCGTGGTTCCGCCGCCGCCGCCGGCGCGGCCGGCGGAAGACGGTGAAGTCCGGCGCGTTCGCGCCGGGGGCAAGAAGAAGGCGACGACGTCGCCGCGCGAGGAAGCGGAAGAACGCGCGCGCCAGGCGGAAGAACGCCGGCGGCAGCTGGAAGAAGCCCTGCGGCAATCCGAGGAAGAAGCCCAGCGCGCCCGCGAAGACGCCGACCGCCGCCCCCGCGAGGAAGTCGCACGCCGCGCGCACGCAACGCCAGACGCCCGAACTCGCCGAGCACCGGGCCCGCGAAGACGCCGAACGCCGGCTGCGCGAAGAAGCCGAACGCCGCGCGCAGGAAGAAGCCGAACTGCTGGCGCGCGAAGAAGCCGAGCGCCAAGCCCGGATGGAAGCCGAACGGCGCATCCGCGAAATCGAAGAACAACGCATTCGATTGGAACAGGAACTGAAGCGCCGCGAAGAAGCGGCCCGGCTCGAACGCGAAGCCGTCGAGCGCCTCTGGCAGGAAGAGGAAGCCAAGCGCGCCCAGGCGGAAGCGGAACAGAAGGCGCGGGAAGAGGCCGAACGGCAGGCCCGCGAAGCCGCCGAACGGAAGGCGCAGGAAACCGAAGAGCGCCGGCGCCAGCTGGAAGAAGAGCTGCGCCAGTTCGAGGACAACGCCCGGCGCGCGCGCGAGGCCGCCGAACAGCGCGCGCGCGAGGATGCCGAAGTGCGCGCCCGCGAGGAGGCGGAACGCAAGGCCCGCGAAACCGCCGAGCGCAAGGCCCGCGAAAAGGCCGAGCGCCAGGTCGAGACGACCGAAGCCAAGCGCAAGCAGCTGGAAGAAGAATTGCGGCGGCGCGAGGAAGAGGCGCGCCTGGCCCGCGCGGAGGCCGAGCGCCAAGCGCGCGAAGCGGCCGAACAGCGGGCGCAAGAGAAAGCCGAACAGGAAGCCCGCGAAGAGGCCGAACGCCAGGCCCGCTTGGCCGTGGAACAACAGGTGCGCGAAACCGAAGAACGCCGCCGCCAGCTGGAAGAGGAACTCAAGCGCCGCGAAGAAGAAACCCGCTTGGCTCGCATCGAGGCCGAACGCCAGGCCCAGCTCGAGGCGCAGCGCCGGGCCCAGATCGAGGCGGAACTCCAGGCGCGCGGCGAGGCCGAACGCCAGGCGCGCGAGGCGGCCGAACAGCAGGCGATCGAAACGGAAGACCGTCGGCGCCAGCTCGAAGAAGAGCTGCATCGGCGCGAGGAAGAGGCCCGGTTGGCGCAGCTCGAAGCCGAGCGGCGCGCCCAGGAAGAGGCCGATCATCGGGCGCAGGTCGAGGCGGAACTCCAGGCGCGCGAAGAAGCCGAACGCCAGGCCCGCGAGGCGGCCGAGGAAAAAGTGCGCGAGACCGAAGAACGCCGCCGCCAGCTGGAAGACGAACTGCGCCGCCACGAGGAAGACGCCCGCCAACCCCAGGAAGCCGCCGAACGCCGCGCCCAGGAAGACGCCGAACTGCGCGCGCAAGCGGAAGCGGAACCGCACGCCCGCGAAGAAGCCGAACGGCTGGCCCGCGAGGAAGCCGAACGCCAGGCGCAGGAAATCGAAGAGCGCCGGCGGCAGCTGGAGGCCGAACTGCGACGCCAGGAAGATCTGGCCCAGCAGGAGCGCGAAAAACTGGAAGCCCTGTTGCGGGAGGCGGCCGAACGCCGCGCGCAGATGGAGCAGGAACACGCCGCCCGCGAGGAAGCCGAACGGCTGGCCCGCGAGGAAGCCGAAGGCCGCCAGCGCCAGCTGCAGGAGGAATTCCAGCGCCGTGAAGTGGAAGTGCGCATCGCGCGCGAAGAGGCCGTGCGCCTGCACGAGGAATCCAATCGCCAGACCCGCGAAGCCGCCGAACACAAGGTGCGCGAAGTCGAGGAACGCCGCCGCGCGCTGGAAATCGAACTCCAGCGGCGCGAGGAAGAGGCCGCCGCCGCCCGGGCAGAGGCGGAACGGCGCATGCAGGAGGAAGTCGAACGCCGCGCGCAGGTGGAGGCGGAATGGCAAGCGCGCGAAGAGGCCGAGCGCAAGGCGCGCGAGGAAGTGGAGCTCCAGGTGCAGACGGCCGGCGCGCGCCTGCAGGAACTCGAAGCGGAGCTGCGGCGGCGCGAACAGGAGGCCGTCGCGGCGCGCGAGGAAGCCGAACGCAAGGCCCGCGAGGAGGCGGAACGCCGCGCGCAGGTGGAGGCGGAATGGCAGGCGCGCGAAGAAGCCGAGCGCCAGGCTCGCGCGGAAGTCGAACGCCAGGCCCAACTGACCGCGACCAAGCTGCGGGACCTGGAGGACGAACTCGTCGCGCGCGAGGAAGAAGCCCGGCAGGCGCGCGAAGAGCTGGAACAGCGCATCCAGGAAGAAAGCGACCATCGCGCCCGCGTCGAGGAAGAACTGAAGGAACGCGAGCAGGCCGCCCGGCGCGCGCGCGAGGAATACGATCAACAGGCCCGCGCGGCGGCCGCCAAGCTGCAGGAACTGGAACGGGAGCTGGAGCAGCGCGAGGAAACGGCGCGCCAGGCCCGCGAGGAGGCGGAACGCCGCGCCCGCGAAGAAGCGGCGCAGCGGGCGCGGGTGGAGGCGGAACTGCAGGCCCAAGGCGAAGCGGAACGCCAGGCGCGCGCCGATGCCGAACTGAAGGTGCGGATTTCCGAGGAACGTCTGGCCGAACTCGAAAAGGAAATGGAACGGCGCGCGGAAGAAGCGCGGCGGGCGCGCGCGGAAGCCGAACAGCAGGCGCGCGCGGAAGCCGAACGTCGCGCCCAGATGGAGGCCGAGCACCAGCGCCGCGCGGAAGCCGAGCGGGAAGCCCGCGCGGCCGCCGAAAAAGAAGCGCAGAAGATCGAAGAACGCCGCCGCAAGCTGGAGGAACAGTTGCGGGAAAAGGAGCGCGAAGTGGTGTTGGCCCGCGAAGCCGCGGAAGCCAAGGCGGCGGAAGAGGCCGCTTTCCGGGCCCGGCAGGAAGCCGAACGCCAGGCGCGCGAACAGGCCGAACAGGCCGTCCGCGACGAGGCCGAGCGCAAGATGCGCGAGGCGGAAGACCGCATCGCCCAATTGGCCGAAGAATTGCGGAGCCGCGAGGACGAAGCGCGGCAGGCGCGCGCGGAAGTCGTGCTGCGCGCCAACGCCGAAGCGGAAACCCGCGCGCGGGAAGCGGCGGAACGCCAGGCGCGCGAACAAGCCGAGCAGGCCGAACGCGAAGCCGCCGCGGAGCGCTTCCGGGCGGAAGAACAGCGCCGGCTCCAGCTGGAAGAAGAACTGGCGCGCCGCGAAGAGGAAGCCTTGCGCGTGCGCGCGGAATCCGAACGCAAGATTCAGGAAGAAGCGCAGCATCGGGCGGAAGCCGAACGCGAATTGGCGCTGCGGCTGGAAGCCGAAGCCAAGGCGCGCGCCGAAGCGGAAGACAAGGTCCAGAAAGCCGAAGACCGCCGGCGCCAGATGGAAGAGACGCTGCGGGCCAAGGAACGGGAAGTGGCGCTGGCGCGCGAGGAAATCGAGCGCCTGATGCGCGAAGCCGAAGAACGCCGCGCCCGCGAGAGCGCCGAGCGGACGTCCAGCGAGGAAGACGTGCGCAAGCGCCATGCGGAAGAACTGGCCCGCGCCCGCGAAGAAGCCGCCCAGCGCGCCCGCGCGGAGGCCGAAGCGCGCGTGGCGGCGGAATTCGCGCGCCGCGAAGAAGAGCGCATCGCCATCCACAAGCAGGAAGAGGCGCGACGCCTCCAGCGCGAGGAGACCCAGCGCGCCCAGGAGCGCCAGGAGCAATTGCGGCGCCTGCAGGAATTGGAAGCGGCCAACGCGGCCGCAGCCCAGTCGTTGGCCGAACAGCAGCGGCTGCGGCAGGAAGAAGCGCGCCAGCGGGCGGACGAAGACCGCCGGCGCCGGGAAGCCGACGCCGCGCGCGCCCAGGCCGACAAGAAATCCATCCGCGTGGGGCCGCCCGCCGCCGCGCCGCTCCCGTCTCCCGCCGCGCCGCCCAAGGCGCCGGCCGTGCCGCTGCGCGCCCGCTGCGCCCGCGCCTTCACGGCGTTGCGCGCCCGTTTTGCCGCGATCCCGTGGCAGGTGTGGCGCACGTTGGCCGGCTTGGTCGTCGTGATCTTGTTGGCGTTTGGCATCGCCCGCGCCTGCGCGAAATCGAAATCGGCCGCGCCGCCCGCGCCGGCGGCGACGGCGCCTCTGACCGATCCATGCCGTCCGGCGCCCGAACCCTACCTGGATTGAGGACCCGATGAATCTGCCCAATACCTTGACCGTGAGTCGGCTGATCGCCGCCGTGGTGGTGATGCTGGCGATGGCGCTGCCGATTCCGTTTTCCACGACGCTGGCGTTCGTCGTGTTCGTCGCGGCGAGCATCACGGACTACTGGGACGGAAAGCTGGCGCGGATGCACTACGGCGTGACGGCGTTCGGCAAATTGATGGATCCGCTGGCCGACAAGGTGCTGGTGTGCGCGGCGCTGGTGAGCTTCGTCGGCATCCGCTTGGAATTCGAACCGGTCTATTCGCTGGTGCCGGCGTGGGTCGTGGTGGTGATCATCGCCCGCGAATTCGCGGTGACGGGCTTGCGGCTGCTGGCGGCGGCGGCGGATCGCCAGCGGATCATCAGCGCGGGCAACTGGGGCAAGCTGAAAACGGTCTGGCAGATGATCGCCATCATCGCGACGTTCGTGTTGCTGGCGGTGCGCACGGACCTGATGCCGTATCTGCACCTGCCGGAAACCTTCCTGCGGGAATACGACGCGGCGTTCGTGATCACGTCGTGGATCCTGTCCACGCTGGTGGTGCTGATCACGCTGTTTTCGGGCTGGAAGTACTTTGCCGATCACTTGGATCTGGTGACGGCGGAAATGTAGGACGGGGCGCCGCGGGCGCCCGCAAGCAGAGAGGAACATCATGAACAAGACGTGGAAATGGATTTGGGTCGCCGGACTGTTGCCGGCGACGTCCGGTTGGGCCCAGGGCGAAGCCGCGGCGGCTCCGGCGGCGGGCCTGCTGACGCTGGCGGACCTGATGCGGATGGGCGGCTGGTTGATGTACCTGCTGGCGGCCTTGTCGGTGCTGGGGTTGGCGCTGATCGTGTACTACGCGCTGGTGCTGCGCGCGCGGACCATCGCGCCGGCGCCGCAGGCGCTGCGGCTGCGCGGCCTGCTCAAGGAACGCCGCGGGCAGGAGGCCCGCGAGCTGTGCGCCCAGCAGCCGACGGCGCTGGCCGCCGTCGTCGCCGTCGTTCTGGATTTACATAAGGAAAATCCCCGGGCGGCGCCGAACATGCTCAAGGAAATCATGGAGAGCGAGGGTGCGCGCCAGGCGGGCCGCCTGCAGAACATGATCCACTACCTGCTCGACCTGTCCGCCGTCGCGCCCATGGTCGGACTGCTGGGCACCGTCATCGGCATGCTCAAGGCGTTCAACACCGTGGCGTTCGACCTGGCCAAGGCCCGGCCGATGGAATTGGCGGGCGGCGTGGCGCAGGCGCTCATCACCACCATCGCCGGCCTGATCGTGGCGATTCCGGCCATGATGGCCTATTCGTGGTTCCGCGGCCGCGTGATCAAGCTGACCGGCCAGCTGGAAGAGGCCGCCACCGACCTGCTCGCGATCCTCGAGAACCGCGAGGGCTAGATGAACTTCCAGAAGAAGAAGCTGTTCCCCGAAAATCCCGGCGTGCCGCTGACGCCGATGATCGACGTGGTCTTCTTGCTGCTCTGTTTCTTCGTCACGAGCCAGATCTTCGCGCAATGGGAAACGGAAATCGACGTCGCGCTGCCCACGGCCGCGACCGGCGGCGCGCCGCAGCGGCTGCCGGGCGAGGTGATCGTCAACGTGCGGGCCGACGGCGCGACGGTGGTCAACGGCCAAGTCTTGGACGACGCCCAGCTGCGCGCCATGATGGATCGCCTGGTGCAGCTGTTTCCGGGCCAACCGGTGCTGCTGCGCGCGGACAAGACGACCGCCTACGAGCACGTGGTGCGGGTGCTGGACACCTGCCGGCAGGCCGACATCTGGAACATTTCGTTCGCCACGCTGGCTCCGGGTTCGTGATGAAGCGGCTTCTGTTCGCCATCCTGTGCGCGGTTTCCGGCGCCGCCTGGGCGCTGACCGCCGACGAACAGATGCGCTTCGCCGACGGCATCTACCTCCGCGGCTTCTACGAGACGGCCGTCGGGGAATACCTCGTGCTGCTGCGCGACCATCCGGAAGGCGCGCACGTGCCCGCGGCGCTCTATCGCGCCGGCGAATGCTATCGCCAGATGGGCAACCGCGCGGGCGCCGAACGCTTCTACAAGCGGGTGGCGGCCGAGTTCCCGCAGAGCGAACCGGCGCCGCGCGCCGAATTGCGCCGCGCGGAGGCGGCCATCGCCGACGAGCGCTACGCGGAAGCCGCCGACGTGTTGAAAGCCTTGCTGGCCGGCCAGCCGGCGCCGGACACGGCGGCGGCGGCTTCGTATTATCTCGGCTACAGCCGCCTGAAGGCGGGCGACGAAAAAGGCGCCGGCGCGGCTTACGAGCAATTGCTGAAAACGCACGGCGATTCGACCTACGCCGCCTACGCCGCGCTTGATCTCGCTGCGCTGCATGCCGGCGAACGGAACAACGACGAACAGATGACGGCGTGGTTCGAACAGGCGCTCGCGGCCGCCGCCACGCCCGCCGCCAAGGCCGAGGCCTTGTTTCGCTGGGGCGATTGGGCCTACCGCCGGGAAAACTATCAGCAGGCCGCCGACGTCCTCCAGTCGCTGCTCGTGGAACATCCCGACGAGCGTCGCGCCCGCGATGCGCGGTTGGCGGCGGCGTGGAGCCTGTATTACCTGGAGCGCGTGCCCGAAGCGATGGCGCTGGCCGAGAAGCTGGAAGCGGACGCCGCCGACGCCGAGACGGCGGCTTCCGGCGTCTATCTGCGCGCCAATTGCCTGCGCAAGATGAATCGCGACGGCGAGGCGCTCGCGGATTATGAAAGCGTCGCGAAAGACTATCCCGGCACCCGGTTCGCCGGGCGCGCCGCCTACGAAATCATGGTCACCCATTTCAAGCGCGGTGAATACGAAAAGACCTTGCTGGCGGCGCCCGCGCAGGCGGATTCCGCCAACGAAGCGGACGTGCTGTGGATGCGGGCCGAATCCGAGCGCGAACTCGGCCGCAGGGACGACGCCCGCGGGCGCTACGAAGCGTTGCTGCGGGATTTCCCGAAATCGGCCCAGGCGGCGCCGGCGCTGCTGCGTTTGGGCGAAATGGCGCGCGCGGCCGGCCGACTGGAAGACGCCGCCGGCTACTTCGGTCGCGTCGCCGTCGAATATCCGAAGAGCGAGGCGGTCGCCGAGGCCCTGAAGGCCGCCGCGCTGGCGCGCATGCGCGCGGGCGATGCCAAAGGCGCCTTGGCGGAGTGGGACGCCTTGCTGGCGCGCAAGACGGATGCGGCGCTCGCCGCCGAAGCCCGGCTCCAAAAGGCGCTGGTGCTGATCGAACTCAAGAAAACGACGGAGGCCTTGGCCGCGCTGGATGAATTGCTCGCGGATCGGCCGGGCGGCGATCAGGCCGCGCGCGCCCAGTATTGGCGCGGCACGGTGCTGGCCGAGAAGTCGAAGTGGGCGGATGCGGAAACCGCTTTGCGCGCCTGCTTGGCCGCCACGCCGGACGCCGCGACCGCGGCGCTGGCCCGCTTGCGGCTGGCGGTGGTGCTGCAGCGGCAGGACCGCATGGACGAAGCCGCCGACCAGATCGATCCGCTGCTGGACGACGCCCGCTTGGTCGCCGAGAATCCGGCGCTGGTGGAATGGGCCGCGCGGCGGTATTTCGACCAAGGCCGGTACGAGCGGGCGTTGCAGGCGGCCCAAGCCCTCGCCCGACATGCCGCGGAACCCGCTTGGCGCCAGATCGGCTGGCATTGGGCGGGGTCCAGCCTGATGCAGCTCGGCCGCGAAACCGACGCCTTGGCCGCCTATGAAAAAGCCGTTGCGGAAAAAGCGGACACGCGCGAGGGCGCGGAATCCCAGTTGCTGCTGGCCGGCTTGGAACTGAAAAATGGCCGCTTCGCGCAGGCGGAAGAGCGCTATGCGGCCGCCGCCCAGAGCGCCGCCGGCGACGATGCGCTGGACCTGCGCGCGCGCGCCTACTTCGGCTTGGGCGAAACCGCCGAGGCCGCCGGCCGCACCGAAGCCGCCGCGCGCCATTTCCTGAGCGTCGCCGTGCTGTTCGACGATCCCGAATGGTCGCCGCACGGCTTGTTCCGCGCCGGCCGGCTCTTCGGCCAGATCGGCCGGAAGGCCGAACAGGCCAGCGCGTGGAAGGAATTGAAGGAGCGCTATCCCGATTCGGGATTCGCCAAGCAAGTGGAAGAAGGTCTGCCGTGAACTCCGAATGGAACATCCGCTCCTGCGCCGACCAATGCGTCGCCTGCCAGAAGAAATTCGCGGACAAGGAAACCTTGTCGTCGCGCCTGCGCTTCGCGGAGGAAGGCTACGTGCGCGAGGATTTCTGCGCGGCCTGCTGGCCCGCGCGCGCGACCGCGGGCGAAGTCAGCGTCTGGTCCGCCGCGTGGAATGCGCCCGCGCCCAGGGCGCCCGAACCCCTGAAGAAGGAAACGGCCGAATCGCTGCTGCGCGAGCTGATGGAAACCGACGATCCGGCGAAGCGGAACGTCATTTTCATCCTGGCCGTGATGCTCGAGCGGCGCCGGATCCTGGTGGAAAAGGAAGTCCAGATGCCGGCCGGCACCGGCACGAAGATCCGCGTGTACGAACACAAGCAGACCGGCGAAAGTTTCGTGGTGCCCGACCCCCAACTGCGTTTGCGGGAAATCGAAACCGTGCAGCGGGAAGTCATGGAACTCCTCGGCATCCCGCCGCCGCCCGGGAAGGGCGCGTCCGCCGTTCCGCCTGCCGCCGAAACGACCGCGCATGCCTGAGGCATTTTCCAATTTCGCGCGCATCGGCCGCCGCTGCGGCCTGGGGATCGTCTTGGCCTGGTACGGCCTGGCGGGGGCGGCGAGGGCCGAGGTTTCGCCGCCGGGCTTGTCGTGGGACGATCCGCCGCCGGAATTGTGGTTCCCGGTCGGCGAAGAAATCGACTACGAGGTGTATTGGGGCATCTTCATGGTGGGCGAGGCGACGGCCAAGGCCGAATGGATCCAGCGCGAGGGCCGGCGGTTGCTGTCCCTGTCGATGCAGGCCGAATCGAACGGCATCGTGGAGAAGCTGTATCCGGTGAAGGAACGGATGCAGACGATCTTGGATCCGACCACCTTCCTGCCGCTGAGCTTCGAGAAGGATAGCCACGAAGGCCGCCACCACCACCACGAGCTCACCACGTTCGACCATGCGGCCCGGAAAGGCCACTGGCGCTCGCTGCTGAAGGACAAGCGGAAGGATTTCGACATCGAGGCCGACACGCGGGACCTGATGGGGCTGATGTACTGGATTCGCAAGGAACCCATCGCCGCCGGCGAGACCCGGAACTACTGGATGATGACGGACGAAAAGATGTACGAGCTCATCGTCGCGGCCGGGAAGAAGGAAGAACTGAAGCTCGACGGCTACGGCAAGGTGACCTGCATCAAGATGGAACCCAAGGGCAAGTTCAACGGCATGTTCGTCCGCAAGGGCCGGATGTTCCTGTGGATTTCGGACGATGCGCGCTACACGATCTGCCGCGCGACCGCCAGCGTGCCGGTGGCCAGCATCAAGATCGTCCTGAAGCGGGTGCGCGGACCGGGCGACGATTTTTGGACGAAGCCGCCGAAGAAATCGTGAGGAAGGAAACGACATGAACATCACCCGGAAAAGAGCTGCGCAGCTCCTGAAGAAATTCGCGCGCCGGCGCGTGCTGGTCGTGGGCGACCTGATGCTGGACCGCTACGTCTACGGATCCGTGACGCGGATTTCGCCGGAAGCGCCGGTGCCGGTGGTGAAGGTCGTCCGGGAAACCAGCATGCCCGGCGGCGCCAGCAACGTGGCCGGCAACATCCGCGCGCTGGGCGGCCAGGCGGCCGTCGCCGGCATGATCGGCAAGGATGCCGCGGGCGTGGAACTGCGCTGGCTGCTGACGCATGCGGGCGTGGACGTGGAATGCGCGATGATGTTCGCCGGCGCCGGCACCATCGTGAAGGAACGCATCATCGCCGAACGGCAGCAGGTGGTGCGCGTCGATTTCGAGCGCGCCACGGCGTGGACGCCGCGCCAAAGCGATAAATTCCTCGCCCTGCTCGCGCTGGAACTGGACCGGGCGGACGGCGTGATCATCGAGGATTACGGCAAGGGCGCCGTGACGCAGGCCGTGGTGGATCTCGTGCTGGCGAAAGCCGCCAAACGGGGCCTGCCGGTGGGACTGGATCCCAAGGACGGCCACGAACTGGCGTTTCAAGGCATCACGGTCGCCACGCCGAACCGCAAGGAGGCCTTCGCCATCGCGGGCGTGGTCGATCCCGGCGCAAAGGCCGATCCGCTGGCCGACAAGGCGCTGCGCAAGACCGGCGAAATCCTGATGGCCAAGTGGGCCGCCGAAAACCTGGCCATCACGCTGGGCGCGCAGGGCATGTACCTGCTGTCGCGCGGGCAGGCGCCGCGCCACGTGCCGACGCGCGCCCGCGAGGTATTCGACGTCAGCGGCGCCGGCGACACGGTCATCGCGGCTTGCGTGACGGCCTTGGCGGCCGGCGCGAAATTCATCGAAGCGGCGGAACTGGCGAACGTCGCGGCGGGCGTCGTGGTGGGCAAGCTGGGGACCGCTTCCTGCGCGCCGGAAGAACTGTTGAACCACATGCGGAGCGCGGCGGAATGAGCGCGCGGGTCGTCGGCGTGATTCCGTCCCGCTGGGGTTCCACCCGGTTTCCGGGCAAGAGCCTGGCGTCGGTGGGCGGCAAGCCCCTGCTGGCCTGGGTGGTGGCGCGCGCGCGGCAGGCGCGGCGCCTCGACGAAATCCTCGTGGCGACGGACGACGAGCGCATCGCGGCGGCGGCGCGGTCGTTCGGCGCCGCCGTGGCGTTGACGAGCCCGGACCATCCGTCCGGCACGGATCGGATCGCGGAAGCCATCCGGAACGTTCCGGCCGACGTGGTGGTGAACGTGCAGGGCGACGAACCGCTGATCGATCCCGGCCTGATCGACCAGGTGGCGGCGACGCTGGCCGACGGCGCGGACTGGGACATGGCGACGGCGGCGGCGCCGATCCGTTCGGCGGAAGAGCTGCACAATCCCGACGTCGTGAAGGTGGTGCGCGACCGCGCCGGGCGCGCGCTGTATTTTTCGCGGTCGGTCATTCCGCACGTGCGGGGCGCGGCGGCGAACCATCCGCCCGTGGCCGGGCAGCATTTCCGGCACATCGGCCTCTACGGCTACCGCCGCGCCTTCCTGGAGCGGCTGGTGCGGGAGCCGCCCTGCGCGCTGGAAAACCTCGAAAAGCTCGAGCAGCTGCGCGCGCTGACGCTCGGCTGCCGCATGGCGGTGCTGGACGGCGAGGCGTTCGGCATCGGCGTGGATTCGCCGGCCGACGTGCCCAAGGCCGAAGCGCTGCTGCGCCAGGCCGGCTTGCTCTAGAAAATCGCAAACGGCGCCGGGTGCCGGATCACTTCTTCAGGGCGAGAATGACGACGCCGAGCGCGACGCAGGCGATGCCCGACCATTCGCGCAGGCTGGGGCGTTCGCCCAGGAACACGAAGGCGAACAGCGCGACGAGCACGACGCTCAGCTTGTCCACGGGCGCGACCTTGGAGGCGGCGCCGATCTGCAGCGCCCGGAAGTAGCACACCCACGAGGCGCCGGTCGCGAGCGCGGACAGCGTCAGGAACGCCCAGGTCTTGCCGGGCAGGTGCAGGGGATTGCTCCATTTGCCCATCGCGGCGACGTAGGCGACCAGGACGAAGAAGATGATGAACGTCCGCACGAGCGTCGCGAGGTCGGAATCGACGCCGCGGATGCCGATCTTGGCGAAGATGGCCGTGCCGGCGGCGAACAACGCGGAGAGCAGGGCCCAGAAAAACCAGGCGGGCAGATTCATGGGGGCGGATCCTTTCATGGCGTCACGGGAGCGCTTCGGGGGAGCGGCAGACGTCGGCGACGGGACCGAGCAGCTGCCGGTAGACGTCGGCGAGGCGCCGGCGATATTCGCGGTAGTTGTAGGTCGCGAGATGCAGCCGGCGGCCGGCGGCGCCGAGCCGTTCGCGCAAGGCGGCGTCGGCGGCGAGAGCGGCGATGCCGGCGGCGAAGGCGTCCGGTTCGGGCGCGACGAGCCGCGCGTTGGCGTCGTCTAGGATGAGGCGGTTGGCCGGATTGTCGCAGGCGACGATGGCGCGGCCGATCTTGAGATAATCGAGCAGCTTCAGCGGCGTGTTGCGGCCGGCGATGCGCGGGGAGAGCAGGACGTCCGCGGCGGCGAGGACGTGCGGCAGTTCGTCGGGATCGACGTGGCCCAGAAACAGCACGCGATCGGCGCAGCCGGCGGCGGCGAGTTCCGCCCGGCGCGCGGCCACTTCCGCCGGGCTGCCGCCGATGATGGCGAAATGCAGGTGCGGATTGCGGCGCGTCGCCAACGGAATGCTGCGGAAGAGCAGATCGATGCCTTGGTACACGGCGAAGGAACCCACGTAGAGCGCAAGCACGGCGCCGGCAGGCAGGCCGAGGCGCGCGCGGGCTTCGGCGGCGCGCGCGGGGTCGGGTTCGACCAGCGACGACGGAATGTCGAAGACGTGGTGCACGGGCTTGCCGGGCGCGATGGCCTGGGCTTGTTCGACGAGCGCCGGACCGGTGCCGATGACGGCGTCGGCGCGCCGGATCGAAAAGCGTTCGACGCGCCGATAGGCGGCCATGACGAGATTGCGGACGAAGCCCTTCTTGTAGGACGCCGGATCGGAGTGCTTTTCGAAGATCATCTTGGCCCCGTGCCGGCGCGCAAGCACCGCCGCGATGGGACCGGCATCCTCGATGCCGTGGATGACGTGGGGGTGGCGCCGGCGGGCGAGGGCCGCGGCTTTGAAAAAGAGCGCGACGTCGAGAATGGCTTTGGGCAGGGAGGGGCCGATGGCGAGTCTCTTCGCGCGGATGACGTTGGGCGCGCGGTGCAACGCGACGCCGGGAATGGCCTTGTCGGCGCCGACGGGCATGACCAGCAGATCGACGTCGTAGCCGAGTTCCGCGAGCGCCTGGGCGTTGAAGCGGACGCGCAACGGCGAGCCGCGCCATTCGAAAAAGGGCTGCGGGGAAATCAGCAGGACGCGCGGCTTTTCGGGAATCATGGCGTCGCTTTCTCCTGCGCATGGCGGCGCAGGCGGCGGAAAACGGCCAGCGGTCCCGTCCGCCGCCCGCCGCGGGCGATGTCGAGACCGCCCGCCGCCAGCGCGGCCTTGAGCGGCGCGACGATCCGGGTGGGATCGGCGAGGCCGGGCAGAACGAAGGAGGCATGGTAGGCGCCGGCGACGTCTTCTTCGCCGGCGACCGGCAGCGGATCGGAGCCCGCGAGGACGGCGCGGCCTTGGCGGCGCGCGGCGCGGTAGAGGCGCGGCGCGGGCCAGCCGAGCGGGCGCAGGGACGTGTCGATCAAGACGAGCTCCGCCGGAGAAAATTCCTGCACGAGCGCGCGCACGAGGCGGCCGCGGCCGAACAGCCACTTGCCCGGCGCCCAGTCGAGCGCCGGCAAGGCGCCGTTGGCCAGAATGGCGCGGATGACGTCGCGCGCGGGCTGGCCGTCCGCGATCGGTTCGTCGCCGAACAGGGCGCACACCTCGATGCGCTCGGCGGAAACGATTTGGCGTCCGGCGCAGATCCAAAGATCGCGATGGTCGGGCAGGTGGCGGATCTTCACGCCGCCGGCGGGATCCCATGCGACGATGCGCCAGCGGTCGCCGGGCAGGCGGATTTCGTCCTGCGCGAGGGCCTGGAAAAACGAGCAATCGGCGCGTTCGGCGAGCAGCAGCGCGCGCAGATCGGTCGGCGCGGTGCGCGGCATGTGGTCGAGCGCGGCGAGCAGCAGGCGGGGCACGTCGTGGAGGGGATAGACGTGGGCGTGGGCATCGAGATGGATGCGGACGGGCTTCATTTCGTTTCCTCGGGAAAAGGCGGCGTCAACGCCTCGACGGTCCAGGCCGGGAGGGCGAACGCGAAATCGCGGCCGCGCACGGCGGCGATGCGCGCCCCGCCGGGGACGAGTTCGGCGCCGATCTTGAGCGCGGCGGCGATGCCGCTCTGGCCGCGCAGTTCGAGCGTCAGCTCCAAATAAGGAGGTTCGAATTCCGCACCATCGACGGCGCGGTCCGCAGGCAGGAGCGTTTCCGCGCGCAGCGGCGCCAGCGCGGCGAGCAGGCCATCGACCCACGGCGCGGCAGGCACCCATTGGCCGGTGGCCGGATCGCGGTCGATCTGGATGGAACGGGAGCCCGAAACGACGCGGAGGCGCTCGACGTCGTCGGCCGGGATGGAGAGGATTTCGCGCGAGCGGTACAGCAGCGGGTCGAGGGCGCAGACCAGCGGCAACGGCGGGGCGGCGAGGGCGACGCCGGAATCGCCCGCGACGGCGATGCGGCAGGCGTTGGAAGCGGCGGCCGCGGCGGCGAGGTGCAGGACCACGGGTTCCCGCGCCGAGTCGCGCGGCACAAGGCGCACCGTGCGGGACCAGGCCGGCGGCGCCTGGTCGGCGGGGGGATATTCGAAGGCGGAGAGGCGCACGTCGGCCCAGGAGCGCAAGAGGTCGCGGATGGTTTCGGCGTCGCCCGGCGCGCGGACGGGGGCGGCGATGTGCCAGGATCCGTCGTCGTCTTGCCGGAGTTCGAGCGCGGTTTCGCCGGCTTCGATGCGGATTTCGCGGACGTCGTCGGGATCGATGCCGGGCAGGCGCCGGTCGCGGAGGTCGTCGGGCTGGACGAGCAGCGCCTGGCGAACGTCCGCCGGGACGGCATAGACGGATTTCTCGGACTGCAGGCGCGCGTAGACCAGCGTCGGATCGTCGGGCAGCGGATCGCCGAACGCGAGCATTTGGGAACCTTCGCCCGCTGCGGTGTCCAGCACGGCCACGACGGCGTTCTGGCCGTCGAGGCCGTAGGGAGAGAGGTCGCCGACGCCGTCCTGCACGAAGCGCGCGACGGAACAGGCGAGCAGCTGTTCGATGAGCGCGGACAGGACGGCGGCGTCGGCGCGCGCGGCGTAGGGCTGGAAAAGCCGCCAGCCGTTGTCTTCGGAGCGGGACACTTGGAGGTAGCCGGTGGGCGTGCGGATGTCGAGGCGATCGACGTCCGCCGGCGCGCCGGCCAGCAAGGCGCGGTCGCGCAGCGCGTCGGCGCTGGCGGGCAGCAGGTCGAGCACGGCCGGATCGAGCCGGGCGAGGCCGGCTTGGTCGGATTGGCGAACGTAGACGCCGTCGCCGAGCGGCGTGCGATGGCCGATCAAGATGCGGTTGGTCACGACGCCTTCGACGAGGGAGAGGATCGCGCGCGGGGCCTCGAGGCCGTAGGGCGCGTAGGCGTCGGCGTCGCCGCGGCGCGGCGGCAGGAGCAGGTCGCCCCGAGGCAGTTCCTGCAAGGCGCCGAGCAGGCGTTCGATGGCGATGGGATCGGCGCGCGCCGCGATGGGCTGGACGAGGCGCCACTGGCGGCCTTCGAGACGGCAATCGAGCACGAGGTCGTCGCTCTCGATGAGCAGGCGGTCCACGCGCGCCGGGTCGAAGCGGAAGGCGCGCCGGGCTTGTTCCAGTCGTTCGCGGACGGTGTCTTCGTCGCGATCCCAGAACGCGATCACGATGCCGAGGAAAGCGGCGACGAGCGCGAGGATGCCGGTCAGGCGGAAACTCATGCCTAGCGTCTCCTCCGCCACGCCATGGCCAAGCCCGCCGCGGCGACGAGACCCGGCAGCGCGATCGCCGCGATCCAGAACAATTGCCGCAGTTGGCGGGCATTCATGACCAGCCGGAACTCCTCGAACGCGGCGGCCGGCCGCGCGGACAGCAGTTCGCCGCGGTCGAGCAGCCAGTTGGCGGCGTTCAGGAACAGATCCGCGTTGGCGCCCATCAGGCCGCCATTGGACGCGAAATCGGAATCGCCGACGACCACCAGGCGGGTGGGCAGGATCTGCACGTGCACGCCCGGCACGGGCCCGCGCTCCACGGCGACCGCGACGGGGACGGGGCCGGGAACGTCCACCTGCGGATCGAAATGCGCGGAGGGATCGTCGGGATCGAATTCGGCCCAACCGGTGGCCGAAGAGGTGGCCAACGGCACGACGGCCGGCTTGTCGGCGCCGCCTTCGGACGGCCGGATGCGGACGGAACGGGGCAGGAAGAACACGCTGGCCAAGTCCTGCAAGGGAGCGGTGATGGCGTGCGGCGCATACGCGGACACGTGCAGTTCGCGACCGCCGAGGGTGCGGGCGTCGTCCAGCACGACGTCGTCGCCCAGCAGGATGCCCCAGTCCTGCAGCAGGGGTTCCAGGCCGGTCTTCGCCCGGGCGTCGAGGAGCAGCAGCAGGCGGCCCTTGCGGTCGAGATAATCGCGCAGCAGGGCGATCTCGAACGGCGCGAATTCCCGGGTGGGGCCGGCGACGACCATCAGCGCGCAGCGGTTCGGCACCGCCTTGGTTTCGCCGAAATCGAGCCGTTCGACGTCGACGTTGAGGTTGCGCAGGCGCGCGGCGATGCGCGAATAGCCCGTGCGCCGGTCGAAATCGTCGGGCGAACGCTCGCCGTGTCCCTGCAGGAAGCAAACGCCGGGGCGCGTCGCCTGGGTCAACGCGTAGAGCGCGCTGCCGAACAGCGGTTCGCCGCGGAAGGCCCGGGCCGGATTTTCGTCGGCGTCCGTCGGATAGCCGTATTCGACGAGATCCGCGGCGGGCACGGCCTGGTGCCGGCCGCCGACGTCGAAGACCACGCATTCGGCGCCGGCCAGGTCGTATTGCCGCACGAGCGCTTCGGTGCGCGCCGGGTCGCGGTCCGGATCGACGAATTCGACGGACACGCTTGGCGAGCGGTCGGCGTACTCCTGCAGCAGCGCCGCCGTGCCGCGGTAGGCCGCATGCGTCGGCCGCAGCAGCGCGACGACCCGCACGTCGGCGGCGACGTTGTCCAGCAGGCGGCCGGTGGCGGCGGACATCCGCGCGAAGGCGCTGCGGCTCCAGTGGACGCGCGCGTAGTGGCGGATGGACAGGTAATTGATCATGCCGAAGATGGCGATCGCCAGCGCGATGACCGCCAGCAGGTTGGCGCGCAGCAGCGCGCGCCGGAGCCGGCCGGAAAAAGGCGTTTGGAGGACGGGCGTTTCCATCGCGGTTCAGCGCAGGCGGCGCGCCTCCAGAATGCGGATGGACGCGAACAGCAGCAGCACGGTCGCGCTGAGATACCAGACGACCGTGCGCGTGTCGACGATGCCGGCGGCGAAATCCTGCACGTGCAGCGGCGCCGAAACGCCGCGGACCAGCTCCCGGAGCGGTTCGGTGTGGGCGTAGAACGGCAGCAGGCTGCCGGACAGCAGCAGGCCCAGCACCGCCAGGCACGTCATCGCCGCGACGGCTTGGTGGCGCGTCAGCAGCGAACACAGCAGGCCCACGGCCAGGAAGAACGCACCCACCAGCGCGGTGCCGAGATAGCCCGCCGCCACGGGGCCCCAGTCGAGCGGGGGCAGGTGGGCGCCGCAGCGCCGCAGCAGCGCCGCATAGGCGAGCGTGGGCGCCCACAGCAGCAGGAACGTGGCGTAGGCGCCCGCGAACTTGGCCAGCACCGCGGCGGTTTCCGTCACGGGCGCGGTCAGCAGCGCTTCCAGCGTGCCCGTCCGGCGCTCTTCGGCGAAGAGCCGCATGGTGAGCAGCGGCGTCGCGACCAGCATCGCCAGCCAATAGCCGTAGGAACCGAACAGATTCCGGACCAGATCGCCTTCCGTCGCGCCTTGGGCCAGATGCGTGGCCAGGATCCACAGGCTGAAGCCGGCGATGGCCAAAAAGAACGTGCCGGCGACGTACGCGATGGACGTGCGGAAATACGCCGCCATTTCCCGGCCCCACAAGGCGAAGAACGCGTTCATTCGCTTTTCCTCCGCTGGGGATTGCGGACCAGCGGCAGCGGCGTGGTCAGCTGCAGGAAGGCTTCTTCGAAGCCGGCGGCGCCGGCGGCCTGCGCCAGCCGCGCGGGCGCATCCGCCGCGGCGAGGCGGCCGGCGTTCAGGATCAGCGCGCGGTGGCAAAGCTGTTCCGCTTCCGCCAGCACGTGCGTCGAAAACAGCACCGCCCGGCGTTGCGCGAATTCCGCCAGCAGTTTGCGCACGCCGCGCACCTGCGCCGGGTCCAGGCCGGCCAGCGGTTCGTCGAGCAGCAGGACGTCCGGCTCGTGCAGCAGGCAGTCCGCCAGGCCCGTGCGCTGCCGGAAGCCGCGCGACAGCGTGCCGACGACGCGCCGGGAAACGTCGCCGAGGCCGCATTGCTCGATCACCTTGCGCAGGCGCGTTTCCAGCCGTTCGCCGCGCAAGCCCTTGAGCCGGCCGCGGAACGCCAGATATTCGTCCACGCGCATCTCGGGATAGAGCGGGACGTTTTCCGGCAGGTAGCCGATGCGCCGCCGGGCCTCCAGCGAATGGGTCGTCGTGTCGTAGCCCGCCACCCGCGCCCAGCCGGCGGTCGGCGCCAGAAAGGTCGCCAAGATGCGCAGCGTGGTCGTTTTCCCCGAGCCGTTCGGACCCAGAATGGCCGCGATTTCCCCGCGGCGAACCTGGAAGGTGACCCCCCCCAAGGCTTCGCAGTTCGGGAAGCGCCGGACCAGGTTGTCCGCTTCGATTAGTGGTTCCGCGTCGGTCATGGCATGTTTCGCGGCCACTTTACCGACAGCCCCCCGGTGAATCAACCTTTTCCCCCCATGCGGGTAGGCGCCGCCTGCGGCGATTTTGCGCCGCGGAAAACGTTTTGGCGCGCCATGGAAAACGGGTAGGATGGCGCCCCATGAGGAAAGTGGTCCAGGCCGGCCTGTTCGTCGCCGCGTTCGCGCTGGCGCATCCCGGTCGCGCCCAGGCGCCGGCGGAGCCGTTGCCGCTGCCGCTGGACGACGCCATCGCGCGCGCCTTGGAGCACAATCGCGATCTCGTGAAAGGCGCGCTCGACGTCCAAGGCAGCCGCTTGGCCGCGGACCGCGCCCGCGAGACCGCGCGCGGTCTTCGGATCGTACCTGCGGGCGGCGCCGAAACCGGCTCGGACGGCGACGACTGGAACGCGGGGCTGGGCGCCGAGGCCACGGGTTCCTACGGCACGCGCGTCGCCGTCGCCGCCGCGGCGCGTCAAATCGCCGTGGACGGCGCCGCGACGACGCGCCGCGAGGAAGTGCGGACGGAGATCGAACAACCGCTGCTGCGGAATTTCGGCCCGCTGGTCCAGAACGAACCCATCGTGGCCGCCAACGAAACCCTGCTGGCCGCGCGGCGCGCGTGGGAGCGCGATCGTTCGGCCCTGGTCGTTTCCGTCGTCGAACTCTACGAGGACCTGATCTATCTGCGCCGACAGATCGAAAGCGACGAAGCCTTCGCCGCCCGCATGGAGCGCCTCTTTGCCCTGGCCGGTGCCCGCGAGGCGCAGGGCCGGGCCGCGCGCACGGAAGTCCTGCGCATGGACCTGCAGCGCGGCGAGGCCGCCCTGCGCCTCGAAACCGAGCGCGCGCAGCTGGCCGTGCGGTTCCAGGAATTCGCCGATCGGCTGGGCCTGCCGCTGGACACCGCGTTCCGGCTGTCGCCGCCGCCGTTGCTGAACCTCGACGTGACCGACGGCGAACGCGCGCTGGCCGTCGCGCTGGCCGAGCGCCCCGACTACGCCCAGGCCCTGCAGGACGTCGAGACCGCCGATCGCCAGTTGCGCCTCGCGCGCCGGAACCTGCTGCCCGACCTGCGCCTGGCCGCCCGCCAGACCACCTACGGCGAAGGCGAGGAGTGGAGCGACGCCGGCCGCCTCGACCAGGACGATTGGTTCGTCGGCCTGACCGCCGACGTGAACTTGAATCTGCGCGGCGCGCGCCTCGACGTGGCCCGCGCCGGCGTGGATGCCGAGGCCGGCCGGCAGGTCGCGGAAATCGTGCGCAATCGCCTGGCCGTCGAAGTGAACGCCGCGCTGTCGGCCTATCGCCGCACGCGCGCCGAAGTGGAACTGGCCGCCCGCAACCGCGAACTCGCCGCCAACCGCGCCGAACTGGCGCGGGAGTTGTTCGCCGCCGGCCGGGCCACCGCCGACTCCGCCTCCGACGCCGAAGCCGACGGCGTGGCCGCCGAATTGAGCGAGCTGGCCGCGCGGCGCGATGCCTCCGTGGCGGCCTACCGCCTGCTGCACGTCTTGGGCACCTTGCTGCCCGCGCCCCGGGAAATCTTGCGCGAGGAAACGAATCATGCGACGAAAAACGATTAGCTGGGCCTGCGCGGGCGGACTGGGCGCGCTGGCGTTGGTCGGCTGCGGCCGGCCGGCCGCGGAGGTGCTGCGCACCGCGGCGGTCGCGCGCGGGACGATCCGCATGGAGATCCCGTTCCAAGGCGAATTGGAAGCGCGGCGCGTGGAGACGATCGCCGTCGGCGTGCAAGGCTCCGCCGTGCTGGCGGAACTCGTGCCCGAAGGCACCCGCGTGGAAAAGGGCGACCTGCTCGCGCGCTTCGATTCCTCGCAGATCGCGCAGGATCTGGCCCGGCAGGAAAACGAACTCGTGCGCGCGCGGCAGGAGCTGGACAGCCTCGAAAAAGCCGAATTGCCGCTGGAATTGCTCGACATGGAATCCAAGCGCCTCGAGGCGCGGAACGAATTGGAGGCCGAAAAGCGCTTTCTCGAATCCGCCCGCGGCCTTGCGGAGCGCGGCTTGATGTCCACGGGCGAAGTCGCCCAGCAGGAACAAAAAGTGGCCGGCCTCGAAACGCGCGTGGAACAGATGGACGTGCGCATCGAACTGACGCAAAAGCACGTGCACGCCGCGCGCCTGGCGAAGGCGCGCGCCGCGCTCGAAGCCGCCGAACGCCAGCGGGATTTCACCGCCAGCCAGCTCGCGCTGTGCGACGTGCGCGCGCCCGTCGCCGGCACGGCGACGCTGGTGCCGCTGCCGGTGGACGGGGAGTACCGCGTCGCCCACGTGGGCGACACCCTGTTCCGCAACCAGGCGTTCCTGTGCCTGCCCGATCCGGCGGAACACGTCGTGCGCGGTTACGTGGGCGAAGCCGAATTGCCGTGGGTCAAGCCCGGTCATCCCGTCGAAGCCGCGCCGGCGGCCTTTCCGGGCGTGCGGCTCGTCGGCCGCGTCGAAAGCGTCGGGGGCATGGCCCAGACGCGTCCCGGCCAGCCTGCGTGGCGCAAGTTCTTTCCCGTGCAGATCGCGCTGGAACCGATCGCCGAGTCGTTGCCCGTCGGTCTTTCCGTGCGCGCCGACGTCCTCGCCGGCGAAGCGACCAACGCCTTGTGGCTGCCGCGCGAAGCGCTCGTCTGGCGCGCGGGCCGCAGCTACGTCTCGACGGCGTCCGGCGCCGAAACGGAGGTGCAGACGGGACTGTCCGACGCCGCCCGCGTGGAAATCGTTTCCGGCTTGGCGGAGGGCGACGAGGTGCGGCTGCCTTGAAACGGCTGGCGGCAGACGCGTGGGCCGGCCTGCGGACGGGACCCGCCCGCGCCGGGCTGGCGTTCTTCAGCCTGGCGCTGGGCCTGTTCGCCGTTTCGGTTCTGCTGGCGACGCTGGACGCCTTGCAGCGCCAAGCGCGGAATTTGGTCGATGCCTTCGGCGCGGACGCCTTCGTGCTGACGCGCTCCGCGGAACCGGCGTGGAGCCGGCGGCACGTGGATTTCTTCCGCGCGAACCTCGGCGACGTCGCGCGGGTGGCGGGCGTGAAGGCGCTGCCGGCCATCGTCGGCGCGGATTTTTCCGTGGCGACGACCGACGCCGAATGGGCGCGCGTGCGGAGTGGACGGTTCGTCGCGGGCCGCGCGCTGGACGATCTGGACGTGCGCCAAGGCGCGCGCTGCGCCGTGGCGCCCGCCGGCTTGTGCCGTCGCTTGGGTTGGCGCGTCGGCGAAACGATTTCCATCGGGCCCGAGCCCTATCGTCTCGTCGGCGAATTCGAAAATGCCGGGGAAAGCGTTCCCGGCCTGGCGCCGGAAACGGTTTTCATTCCATTCACCGCCGATGCGCTGGAAACGGGCTCCGCCGACGCGCGGGAACGCGTGGATGCGCTGTTGTTCCGGGCCGGGGGGGGCGTTGCGCCGGAAGCCGCGCAGCGGCGCGCGGCGGCGCTGCTGGCGCAGCCCGGCGTGGGTGCGGAAGGCGTCGAATGGACCACGCCGGAAACCTTGCTGCGCAACGTGCGCCGCTGGCAGCGATCCATCGGCTGGACGGCCGGCGCCGGCGGGACGTTGAGCCTGCTGCTGGGCGCGGTGACGCTGGCCGGCATGCTGCTGACGGGCGTACGGGAACGGATTCCGGAAATCGGTCTGCGTCGCGCCTTGGGCGCCCGCCGGCGCGAAATCGCCGCCTTGTTCGTTGCGGAAGCGCTCATCCTGACCGGAGTTGCGGCGCTGGTCGGCCTGCTGGGGGCGGAAGGCGCCCTGCGCGCGCTGGGCGCGCGCTTCCCGCTGCCGGTGCATTTCGGCGCCGAAACGCGGATTTTGCCCTTGGCGCTGGCCTTGGTGATTGCGCTATCATGCTCCGCGGGGCCGGCGTGGTTGGCGGCGCGCCTTCCGCCGGCCGAAGCGTTGCGCAATGAATAGAAGCCTCGCGATTGGAATTGGTTTGCTCTTGGCGGCCGGCGCGTGCGGCCGGGAAGAAGAGGTGCCCGTGAAAACGACCTGCATGGAATCGACCTTGGCCGGCTCGTGGTACGACGCGAATCCCGAGCGCCTGCGCGCGGAACTGGAGGGCTATCTCCGCCAAGCGAAGGTGGCCGCCGATCCGACCATTTTTGCCGTGATCGTGCCGCATGCGGGCTACGCCTATTCCGGCCCCTGCGCGGCCGTCGGCATCCAGGCCCTCGCGGCGCGCAAGGATCTGGAGCGGGTGGTGGTGCTGGGCTTCACGCACCACGTGCGCATGCTCAACCAAGCCAGCGTGCCGGGGCGCGAGACCGTCTACCGCTCGCCGCTCGGCGAAACGCCGCTGGATGCCGCCGCCATCGCGGCGCTGCTGAAGAATCCGCTCTTCGTGGATCGGCCCGAAACGCGGCGCGGCGAAAACAGCGTCGAACTGGAACTTCCGCTGCTGCAGGCGGCGCTGGCCGGCCGCGCCTGGAAGCTGGTGCCCGTCACCCTCGGCCAGCTCGACGACGAAGCCCGCGCGCAGGTCGCCGCGGCGCTGGGTGAACTGCTGGACGGTCGCACGGCGCTGGTCGTCAGTTCCGACTTCACCCACTACGGCCCGAATTTCGGATACGTGCCGTTCCGCACGAACGTGGAAGCCAACCTGCGCAAACTCGACGGCGGCGCCGTCGCGAAGATCCTCGCCGGCGACGCCGCCGGCTTCGCCGCCTACTGCGACGAAACCGGCGCGACCATCTGCGGGCAGGATCCCATCGGCGTCCTGCTGCGCATGCTGCCGGAAAAATTCACCGCGCGCGAACTCGCCCACGACGCCTCCGGCCGCGGCACCGGCGATTGGAACAACTCCGTCAGCTATGAAGCCATCGCCTTCTACGGCGCCGGCCGGCCCGCGAAAAAGGCCGCCGCCCCGGCGGCGAATGCGGCGGAACTCTCCGCCGACGACAAACGGGTCCTGCTGGCGCTTGCGCGCGAAACCATATCCCGCGCCTTGAAGGGCGCTGCAGCCGCCGATCCCGAAGAACTCGGCGTGAAGCCCACGCCCGCCCTGAAGCGGAAAATGGGCGGATTCGTCACCCTGACCATCGGCGGCGAACTGCGCGGCTGCATCGGCGAAATCTTCCCGCGCCGGCCGCTGGTGAACGTCGTCCAGGACCACGCGCTCGACGCCGCCTTCGACGATCCGCGCTTTCCGCCCCTGACGGCGCAGGAATTCCCGCGCATCCGCATCGAAATCAGCGCGCTGACGCCGCCGGTGCCCGTGGCGTCCTACCGGGACATCGAAATCGGCCGGCACGGCATGGTGCTCGAACTCGGCGGCCGTTCGGCGGTGTTTTTGCCGCAGGTCGCGCCGGAGCAGGGGTGGGACCTGGAAACCACGCTGACGCATCTGGCCTACAAGGCCGGCCTGCCTGGAAACGCCTGGCGGGATCCGCGCGCGCGCTTCACCGTTTTCGAAGCCGTCGTCTTCCACGAAGAATGACCCCAAGCCCCTCCGGGGCCCCCCATGCGGTCCGGCGCGGCTTGCGCGCCCGCCGGCCGCGCGCCTACGCGGGACCGAGCGGATTCACGATCTTGGACAGGTAGTTTTCGAGCTCGCGGCCGTATTCGGTGTCCTTGCCGGCCAGCGTGAGCTGCTTGTGGAGCATGGCGAGGCCGCTTTCGCCGATTTCGGCTTCTTCGGCCGTGGCGTAGCGCGCGGCGGGATTCGGCTCGAGGAAGCGCTGGAGCAGGATCAGAAATTGGGCGTTCTGGCGAACGTGGTTCGGCAGGATGTCGTAGAGGCGGCCGGGCAGTTCGCGCTTGGCCTTGAGCAGCTCCGGCTCGGATTGGGAGATGGCGGCGGGAAACAGGCGCGCGCCGCAGAGCATTTCGAGGCCGACGAGACCGAGGCTGTAGATGTCGGAACGCGTGCGCGCGACGCGCTCTTCGTGGGTCTCGGGGGCCATGTAGACGGGCGTGCCGAGCAGCAGGGTGATCTTCTCGTCGACGAGCGAGGCGCGGCCGTAGTCGATCAGCTTCACGTAGCCGAGGCGGTCGATCATGATGTTGGCCGGCTTGACGTCGGAATGGATGAAGCCCATTTCGTGCAGGGTTTCGAGGCCGCGCAGGACCTGGCGGAGAATGTAGAGGGCGATGCCCGGCTGGATCATGATCTTGCCGTTTTCCAGGCGGAAGATGACGTCGGTGAAGCGGCGCCATTCGGCCTCGGAGGAACGGGCGCGGACCTGATCGAGATGGACGCCGTCGAGCAGTTCGCGCAGGGAAACGCCATCGACGACCTCCATCTGGATGTAGCCGATGCCGTTGCTTTCCTCGTAGACGTCGGGCGCGACGAGGGCGGGATTCTTGACCAGCTGGAGCTTGGACGTCTGGGCGGCGATGCGGCCCATGTCCGTCCAGTACTTCTTGGCGCTGGAATAGATGGAGGGATCGAACAGCTTGATGGCGTGGCGGGTGACGCAGCCGCGCGCGCCTTGGCGCAGGCCGAGATACACGATGCCTTGGCGGCCGCGGCCCAGATCGCGCGGCAAACCGAACGCGACGGGGTAATAGACCGCCCGCGCCGCGAGGATGGCGCGGTAGTTGGCCGCAAGCTGGCGGCTGCCGACGCCGGCGCCGGCCACGGCGCGCGGGGCCAGATCGCGCAGGATCGACGGCTCCGAGGCCGAACTGGGGTCGCCGACGACGGTGGTGGCGTCGAGCATCGAGCCCGGCGCGGCCTCCAGCGCGGTGGATTTGTCGAATGAAACGGGGTCGGTCACGTTGGGGAGTTTACCGGAAGGCATCGGTTTGGCAATATCGGCCCTTCGTGAAGAAGCAGAATCCATCCGAGACGTTCGCGCGCCGCGAAGGCGCGTTTCGTCGCCGGGCGTTTCCGGAGGCCTCGGCCGCGGATTGGGCGGACTGGCGCTGGCAGTTGCGGCACCGGGTGCGGACGGCGGCGGGCGTGGCGCGGGCCTTGGGCGCGCTGTCGGCGCGGGAGCGCGCCGGCCTGGCGCACCCGGAAACCTGGCGCATGCCGCTGGGGCTGACGCCGTACGCGCTGGGCCTGTTGGCGGCGGAAGAACCGGACGGGCCGCTGCGGCGGACGCTGCTGCCCGACGTGCGCGAGGCGCGCGTGGCCGCCGGCGAATTCCGCGATCCGCTGGGCGAGGTGGCGCATCAGGTGGCGCCGGGCTTGATCCGTTCGTATCCGCGCAAGGCCCTGCTGCTGGCGACGAGCGACTGCGCCTGCTTCTGCCGCTATTGCACGCGCGCGCGGACGGCCGGCCGCGCGGCGCCCGGCTGGGCGCCGGCGCTGGCGTGGCTGCGCCGCACGCCGGAAATCCGCGACGTGCTGGTGTCCGGCGGCGATCCGCTGGCGCTGTCCGATGCGAAGCTGGCGGAACTGCTGCAAGCGTTGCGGGCGATTCCGCACGTGGAATTGATCCGCCTCGGCACGAAGCTGCCGGCCACGTTGCCGCAGCGCATCACGCCCGCGCTGGCGAAGCTGCTGAAGAAACACCGGCCGCTGTGGTTGAGCCTGCATTTCACGCATCCGCGCGAGCTGACGCCGCGCGCGGCGGCCGCCTGCCGCCGGCTGGCGGATGCGGGCATTCCGCTGATGAACCAGACCGTGCTGCTGCGCGGCATCAACGACGACCTGGAAACCCTGCTGCGGCTGAACGAAGGCCTGCTGGTGCTGGGCGTGAAGCCGTACTACCTGCACCAGGGCGATCTGGCCGCCGGCACCGCGCACCTGCGTTCGACGCCGGCGAAGGGCCGCGCGATCTTGCGGGGCATGTGCGGCCGGACGACGGGCTACGCGATTCCGCTGTTCATGTTCGACCGGCCGGGCGGCGGCGGCAAGGTGCCGCTGGGGCCGACCTGGACGCGGTGAGCGCCGCGTTCCGCCGTTTATCGCTGGAGCGAACGGATTGTAGCGGGGGGTGGAAAACGCGCACAAAACGGAGTCCGGTTTTCTGGACCGACCGGTACTATCACTTATTATAATAAGTGATAGTTGTGGCCGGAGTCGCGGACGGCGCCGAACCGCATCGGGGACTAGGATTTCTTCTTCTTGGGCGGCAGGTTGCGGGCGCGGCGGATGGCCGCCGGGCCATGTTCCTGGCGGATGCGATCGACGGCGTTGGCGAGCGTTTCCTTCTTGGACCGCGTCTCGACGGGCAGGTCGAACAGATCGAGTTGCTGCTCGGCGTCGTGTTCGGTCAGTCCGGTGACGCCGAAGCCGATGAGGCGGACGGGCTGTTCGATGGCGACGTCGCGGAACAGGGCCTGCGCGAGCGCTTGCAGGTCTTCCTCCACGCGCGTGGGGCGCGGGAAGGGGCGTTGGCGGGTGAAGGTTTCGAAGTCTTTCCAGCGGATCTTGAGGCGGCCGCCGGGGGCGCGGCGGCCGTCGGCGCGCAGGCGCCGGGCGACGTCTTCGACGAGTCCGAAGAGGACGTCGTCGAGCGCGGCGCGGGATTTTTCGTCGTGGAGAAAGGTGTGTTCGCGGGAGATGGTTTTCTCGCGGACGTCGAGTTCGATGTCGCGGGGATCCTCGCCGAAGGCCAGCGCGCGCAGGTGGGCGGCGCTGTGGGGACCGACGACGCCCTGGAGCAGGGCGAGCGGCGCGTCCTGGACGTCGCCGATGGTGTAGAGGGCGGCGCGGTCGAAGGCCTGGCGGGTGACCTTGCCCACGCCCCACAGGCGCGTGACGGGCAGGGGCCGCAGGAAGGCGACGATGGATTTCTGGTCGAACGGCAGGACGGTCAGGCCGTCGGGCTTGCGGTATTCCGAGCCGAGCTTGGCGAGGAACTTGTTGGGCGCGACGCCGACGGAACAGGTGAGCGCGAGTTCGGATTGCACGTCGTCCTTGATGCGGCGGGCGATTTGCTCGCCGGGGCCGTAGCGGTGCTGGGAGGCGGAGACGTCGAGGAAGGGTTCGTCGATGGACAGGCCTTCGACGTAGGGCGTGTAGCGGTCGAAGATGGCGAAGACTTGGGCGGAGACCATTTCGTAGCGGGGCATGTCGGGCGGGAGGAAGATGGCGTGGGGGCAGCGCTGGCCGGCTTCGCGGGAGGGCATGGCGGAATGGATGCCGAAGACGCGGGCTTCGTAGGACGCCGTGGCGACGACCCCACGCTGGTCGGGCGGCGCGCCGACGACGACGGGCCGGCCGCGATATTCGGGATGGTCGCGCTGCTCGACGGCGGCGTAGAACGCATCCATGTCGACGTGGAGGAAAACGAGCGGCGGGAACGGCGGATTCGGCAAGGCCGCCTCCGGGGTCACCAGACGACCGGCTCGTTGGCTTCGGTCTTTTCCGGA
>CAYTEK010000020.1:0-27729 GCA_964436715.1 uncultured Verrucomicrobiota bacterium
GTGTGTCCGCCGTCTTGGGCGGTGGTTCCCGGAACCCACAAGTGGGTTCCCGGGGGGATGTAGGGGGGGCTGGGCATGCTGCGGCGCTGGGGGGGGGGGGCGGGCCGACTTTCGTGGCGGGCATGGGGATTGCCTTTGGCCGGAGCGGGTTATGGATTGCTGATGGAATGCCTGCAATGCGCGATGAACGGCGCCGGCCGCGCCTTCAGCTGGGGAGATGCCGGGGCCAATTTGGTCGGCGTTGTGCTTTTGTGGAGTGCAACCGATTGGGTTATGGCGAGGGGAGCCAAAATCGAATCCAAATGATTTTCGCATTTCCATCGTCTCTTGGGGAGCTATACTAATCCAACTAGATTCCGTGTGGCTTCGGCGGTCCATCTGCCATGTTGCAACAGCTTAAAAATCGAAATTTCTACATCATCCTGGGCGCGGACCTGGCGTTCTTTGCGGCCTCGCTGATTTTCGCGTACGGCCTGCGGTTTTCCCTGGCGATTCCCGCCGACGAATGGGCGCGGATCCGGTTCCTGCTGCCGTTTTTGCTGCCGACGAAAGCGGTGGTGTTCTACTTCATGGGCGTGTATCGCGGGATGTGGCGCTACACGAGCATTCCCGACGCCCTGCGGCTTGCCAAGGCGTCGATCTTGGCCACCTTGACGCTGATGACGGCGCTGACGATCACGCAGCAATTCATGGGCTATTCGCGGGCGGTGTTCGTGTCGGACTGCATTTTCACGCTGTTCTTCTGCGGCGGGTTCCGGATCGCCATCCGCCTGGTCGGCACGAGCCAGAAGTCGGTGCTCAAGCTGTGGGACCGCGGGGAGGAGGACAGCCTGCCCGTGCGCCACGTGCGGTTGCTGATCATCGGGGCGGGGGATGCGGCGGCCAGCATCATCCGTGAAATCCAAGGCAATTCGCGTTCGCACTACGACGTGGTGGCCTGCATCGACGACGACGTCCGCAAGCATGGCCAAACGCTGCTCGAAGTGCCGGTGCGCGGACCGATCGAAAAACTGCTGTTCTTCGTGAACCGCTTCCAAGCCGAGGAAATCCTGATCGCCATGCCGTCGGTGGTCGGCGAGGAAATGCGCCGGATCGTCGGGGCCTGCAAGGCGTCCGGCCTGCCGTTCAAGACCCTGCCGTCGCTGGGCGCCCTGGTGGACGGCAAAGTGACGGTGAACGACGTCCGCGAGGTCAAATACGAAGACATCCTGGGGCGCCCGCCGGTCCAGATGGACTACGCCGGGATCGGAAAATACCTCGCGGGCAAGACCGTGGCCGTGACGGGGGCCGGCGGATCCATCGGTTCCGAACTGTGCCGGCAAATCCTGCGCTTCAAGCCGGCGGCGCTGGTGCTGATCGAAGCCAACGAGTTCAATCTCTACCGGATCGAGCGGGAACTGCTGAGCGACAGCCGGGCCGACGTTCTGCGCACGGTGATGGGCCGAGTGCAGGACCGGGCGCTGATGGCGAACGTCTTCGACAAGTACCGCCCCCACGCCGTGTTCCATGCCGCCGCGTGCAAGCACGTGCCGATGGTGGAAACCAATCCCTGGGAAGGCATCCTCAACAACACCATCGGCAGCGAGGTGCTGATGGACGTGGCGGAAGAGTTCGGCGTCGAACGGTTCGTGCTGGTTTCGACGGACAAGGCGGTGCGGCCGACGAACGTGATGGGCGCCAGCAAGCGCGTCGCCGAGATCGCGCTGCAGGCGCGCGCGCCGGGCAAGACCCGGTTCATGGCGGTGCGGTTCGGCAACGTGCTGGGCTCCTCGGGCTCGGTCATCCCGCTCTTCCGGAAACAGATCCAGGCCGGCGGGCCGGTGACGGTGACGCATCCGGAGATGACGCGTTATTTCATGATGATCCCCGAGGCCTGCCAGTTGATCCTGCAAGCGGGCGCGATGGGCGACGGCGGCGAAATCTTCATCCTGGAGATGGGCACGCCGGTGAAGATCGCCGACATGGCGCGCGACATGATCCGGCTGTCCGGCAAGGTGCCCGACCAGGATATCCAGATCGTCTACACGGGCCTGCGGCCGGGCGAAAAGCTCTACGAAGAGCTGATCACCCAGGGCGAAGGCATCGTGGCGACGGCGCACGAAAAGATCATGGTGCTCAAGCGCGACGGCCACGGGGCGGACTCGACGGAATTGGATCGCCACGTTCGGGCGCAGATCGACCGATTGGCGGCGGCGGCGGCCACCTTCGAGCCGGAGCGGATCAAGGCCGCGCTCAAGGAAATCGTGCCCGAATACGCACCGGCCAATCACTCCGCGCCGGCATGACGCCCGGGAGTTCCACGCCGGTGTTCTGGGGCCGGAAGCCGGCCGTTTCCGCCTGCCGCGAAGGCGACAACCTCATTCTGTTCGATTCCGACCGCGCGCGCGAAAAAGTCGTCAACCGCGCCGGGGCCGCCGTCTGGGACGCCATGGACGGGACGGCGCGGACGGAAGACCTCAGCGAGGCGCTGGCCCGGCGCTACGAAATCGCGCCGACGGACGCCGTGCTGGGCGACGCCTGCGCGTTTGCGGAGGAACTGCTCCGCGACGGATTCGCCGAGGCGCTGGCCGTGCCGCGGTCGGCGCCGCTGCCGGCGGAAGAATATTCGTGGCTCCATGAAGCGCCGCGCGCGCTGGATCTGTCCCTGACCGGCCGCTGCAACCTGCGCTGCGCCTACTGCTTCTACGCCGACGAAATGGTTGGCCGCCGCGACTTGCCCGCGAAACGCTGGCTGGACTTTTTCCGCGAGTTGGACGGCCTCGCCGTCCGCACCCTGACGCTGAGCGGCGGCGAACTCTTCCTGCGGCCGGATTTGTGGGAACTGCTCGACGCGCTCGTCGCGGCGCGCATGCGCTATGCGATCCTGACCAACGGCACGCTTGTCACGGAAGAAACCGTGGCCTTGTTGCAGAAAGGCCGGCGCCGCATGCGGCTGGATTCGATCCAGGTCTCCATCGACGGCTCGCGGGCGGAAATCCACGACGCCTCGCGCGGCGCCGGCAGTTTCGAAAAGGCCATCCGCGGGCTGAGGTTGCTAAAAGCGGCGGATTTTCCCGCGACCGCCCGCGTGACGGTCAACCGGCACAACGTCGGCGATCTGGAGTCCACCTTCCGGCTGCTGCTGGACGGAATCGGCCTGGCGCGGGTCGGCACGAACGACGCGATGCCGATGGGCGCCGGCTGCGCGCGCCGGGAGGACATCGTGTTGCTGCCCGAGCAACGGTCCGAAGCGATGCGGACCTTGGCCCGGCTCGAGCGGGAATATCCGGGCCGCATCCAGGCTTCCGCGGGATCGCTGGCCTTGTGGCACATGTTCCGGGAGATGGAAGAAGCCAAGGCCACCGGCCGCAAGACCCGGCGCTGGAAAATGGGTTGCCTGTCTTCCTGCGGCTGCATGTTCGCGAAGCTGGCGGTGCACCACGACGGCATGATCGTGCCGTGCAACATGCTGGCGGCGGCCGCGCTGGGCACCATCGGCGAAACGCCCGTCCGGTCCATCTGGCAGGACCATCCGCTGTTGAAGGAGATGCGCGGGCGCGGGGAGATTTCGATGGATCAGGTGCCCGGCTGCGCCGGCTGCGAATGGGCGCCGTACTGCAGCGGGGGATGCCCCGCGGCCGAATACACGCGGACGGGCGAGATGAACGTGGCGAATCCGGAATGCTGCTATCGGCGGTTCCGCGCGGAATGCGGGGAACTGCCGTGAGCGGGGCGGCCGATCTCCGCTACGCGCTGCGCGCGGACGTCGCCCTCGAGGACTTCGGCGAGCGGGCGCTGGTGCTGCTGTGCGACGCCCTCGAATTGCGCGAAATCAACGGCGCCTCGCGCCGCATCCTGGCGCAACTTGACGGCGTGCGGACGGTGGCGGATATTGCCGAGAAGTTGGCGCCGGCCGGCGGCGGCCCGGCGACCGTGGCGGCGGCGTTGCGGGAAATGGAAATGCTAGGCATCGTCCGCCGGGCGGCGACTTGGACGACGGAAAGGCCCGAACACATGAACGACGCGAAATATCTGGCGAACCCCGACGTGTCCTTCCGGCAGGAGGACGACGAAGGCGGCATCCTGTTCCATGCGGAGGCCGACGCCGTCGAGGTCATCAATCCCACCGCGACCGCCATCTGGAAACTTCTCGCCGCGCCGCGCACGCAGGCGGAAATCGTCGCGCATCTGTGCGCGACGTTCCAGGGCGCGCCGCCTGCGCAGGTGGCGCGGGACGTGGACGAATTCATCGCCGCATTTTTGAAAAAGGGCTTCGTCGGCGTGGTGGAGGCCTCCGCGTGACGGAGCCTGCCGAAACCTGCGACGGCCTGGCCGCCAGCGCGGCGCCGGCGGCGGACCTGCCGCGGGACGTGCCGGCGCTGAAGATGTTCTATCTGTATCTATCGGCGGGGTGCAACCTGCATTGCCGCCACTGCTGGATCACGCCGACCTTCGTCCAGGGGCAGCCCGTGCCGGGCGAGTGCCTGCCGTTCGATCTGTTGGCGGCGGCGGTGGCGGAAGCCAAGCCGCTGGGGCTGTCGGCGGTCAAGCTGACCGGCGGCGAACCGACGCTGCATCCCGAATTCCGGAAAATCGCCGATTTTCTCACGGCGGCGGGCCTGGATTTGTCCATGGAAACCAACGCCACCCTGATCGATCGGGAGTTGGCGACGCATTTGCGGCAGCAGACGAACCTGACCCGCGTGGCGGTGAGCCTCGACAGCCCCGACGCGGCGCAGCACGATGCTTTTCGCGGCCGGAAGGGCGCGTTCGATGCCGCGGTGCGCGGCATCGGCCACCTGGTCGCGGCGGGCTTGCCGCCGCAGATCATCATGTCGGTCCACCGGGAAAACGTGGACCGGCTGGAGGCCTTGATCGAATTGGCCGTCCGCTTGGGCGCGCGGTCGGTGAAATTCAATCCGGTGACGCCTTCCGGTCGCGGCGCCGATTTGCACCGGCAAGGCCTGGGGCTTTCGTACGACGAACTGCTGGCCCTGAACCACCGCATTCGCGGGCCGTTGCAGGACCGGCATCCGCGGATTCGCTTGAGCGCCATGGTGCCGCCGGCCATGGCGAGCGTGCAGGAACTGCTGCGCTACGGCGGCGACGGCGCCGGGTGCAACGTGCGGCACATCCTCGGCCT
This sequence comes from uncultured Verrucomicrobiota bacterium, assembly GCA_964436715.1. Classification (GTDB taxonomy): domain Bacteria; phylum Verrucomicrobiota; class Kiritimatiellia; order CAIQIC01; family Lenti-01; genus Lenti-01. The sequence goes on from CAYTEK010000020.1 coordinate 5,123, forward strand.
GCTCGGCACCGGCGAAATGGCGATGTGCGGCATCGGGCGCAACGTGCCGGAGCTGTGCTTCGGCCAACTGGGGCGCGACCGCTTGCGCGACGTCTGGATCCACCATCCCGTGTTGCGCCAGATGCGGGCCGATTTGCGCGGTCCCTTTCCCGGGGTGTGCGGCGACTGCATCCATGCGGGGCGCTGCCTGACCCACTGCCTGGCGCAGAACTACGAGGCCTGCGGCCAGCTGGTGGCGCCGTCGCCCCTGTGCGCGGAAGCCGTGCGCCGCGGCGTCTTTCCCGCCACGCGCCGGATCTCGTGGCGCGGGGAACGAACCCGCCCGTGACCGCCTCCGCGCCAGCCGAACTCTTCCTGCACGCTTCCGCGGCGATCGTCGAAGGCGGCGCGATGTTGTTTCTGGGGCATTCCACTTCGGGCAAAAGCACCATCGTCCGGATGTTGGCGGAAGAGTTTCCGACGTTGGCCGACGATGCGGTGTTCGTGGCGCGGGGGCGCGACGGCCTGTGGCGGGCGGTGGACGGCGGTTTTCGATTTGGGCAGGGGTGGGGCGTTGCCGATTGGCAAGCCTCCGTCCGCCTCCGGTCGGCGGCCGACGCCGGCGTGCCCGTGCGGGGATGTTGGAGGCTGCACAAGGCGCCGCACGTGAGGACGGAACCGCTGGAACCGATCGCGCTTGCGCGCATGCTCATGGATGCGGCGATGGAAATCGACGTACAGCGCACGGCGGGGCGCGCCAAAGGGCAAGCCGGGTCGGACGGGGAGCGCCTTCTGCGCGAGCGCGAAATGCGCCGGCGGTGGTTCCATTGGGCGGCGGACATGGCGCGAGCATGCCCGGGCGGTCATCTTTGGTTTTCCAAGGATGGGGTCGCCGACTTGATTCGGACGCTGTCCGAATCGTCGTGAATGGATCGGAAGTTAGCTCCGCGGTCTTTTCGCAAAAGATGCCCCGTGCGATGGCGTCATGCGATGCCGCACTCGTAAAACGACTCCGGTAAATGCAATCTTAATCAATTAACATGATTTTTATTGTACAGGCTTGTCGCTTAAAACTAAACACGATCCAATGTGTAGTTTGTCTACATCGTTTTCGGACGACTGTTTTAGATCACGATGAGCGCCAAAAGAATCCATTTTCATCCATGCGCGCAGGGCGTTGCGCTGACGGCCGTCTGGCTCTTGGCGAGTCCCATGGCCCAGGCCCAGGTCCAGGCCATTTCGAGCGCGACCGTGAACTATGAGACCTACGCCAACACGAATTACAACTATTCGACGGCGGGTGGGGGCAGCAGCTATTTCCCGTCGGGCACGGTTTACAACATGCGGTTCAACGAAGGGGCGTCGAACCACATGGTTCTCGGCAAGGTGACGGTCGGCGCGCGCTCGTTCGACGGGGTGGCCTTGGCAGGCCAGATCAACATCGCCCGCGCTACCAACGCACCCATCATGGGCTTGCACCACATCGTGCTCTACGAGCAGCTGTCGAATTCGGGCAGCAACGTCTTGTTGAAATCGAACTACGCGGCGACGATGGAAGAGTCCCTGCGCACCCGGCTGATCAACCACGGTGCGGACAACGTGTTTTCCGACCAGGGCGATTCCAACGGGAACAACAACAACATCCAGCGCATCGACTACCTGTTTCCCGACGGCTTGCCGGTGCACAGCCACGTGGAGCAGCGCGGGTTTCTGGTGATGGACCGCGGCGGCAACGACCGGTTCAAGATCGCCGCGGTCAAGAGCCTGGACGCGAACGGCAAGCCGGCCAGTTTCGGACCGGCCGTCAGCGTGCTGGAAACGAACTGGGGGGCGTCGGGGATCTCGCTCGACACGATCGTGCTGCGCGGCTACACCGCCAGCGGCGATCCGCAGCATCCCTCGGCCGACGTGGATCCGCAGCCGCTCTCCGGCGTTTTCCTGAACTGGCAGGCGCTGGGGCTGGCGACGAACGACCTGTTCTACGGCTACGCCCTTGCGGCGAACGACACGACGACGAACGGGGCCTATTGGACGCAGATCGACAATCCGGCCTATTTTCCGACGAACACCTCGCCGGATTCCACCTACGGCGGCCTGGATCTGATCAGCGGCGGGTTGATGTTCTACGACGAGGCGCTGAACGTGGCGCTGGGCGATCGCGCGTGGGAGGATCTCGACGCCAACGGCGTGCAGGACGTCGGCGAGCCGGGCATTTCCAACGTGCTGGTCCACGTGTTCGACGCGGCCAGCAACCTGGCGGCGGTCCTGCGCACGGACACCAACGGCGTCTGGTTGTCCAAGGGGCACGGGCCGGGAACGTATTTCGCCAAGTTTTTCCTGCCGGATGGATATGAATTCACGGCGCGCTACGCCGGGTCCGACCCGGCGATCGACAGCGACGCGGACCTTGCCACTGGACTGACGGCCTCGTTTGCGATGGGCACCGGCCAGACGAATCTCACCCTGGATGCGGGTTTGTACCGGCGGGCGGCGATCGGCGATTTCGTCTGGGAAGATCTCGACGGCGACGGCCAGCAGGACGGCGGGGAGCCGGGGCTGGCGGACGTGGGGGTGCGGCTGTTCACCGCGGCGTCCAACGTGATCGGGACGACGACCTCTTCCGCGGCCGGCGCCTATGCCTTCACGAATCTGCTGCCGGGCGCCAGCTACTTCGTGGACTTTGCGCCGCCGGCGGGCTATTTGTTCACGACCTCGAACGTGGGGGCGGACGCAACGGACAGCGATCCGCTGCCGGGCACGAACCGCACGGCGCTGGTCGGGCTCGTCAGCGGCCGGATGAATCTCACCGTGGACGCAGGGTTCTACCGGTTGGCGAGCCTCGGCGACTTCACCTGGGAAGACGCCAACGGAAACGGCCAGCAGAACGGCGGGGAGCCGGCGCTGGCGGACGTGGTCGTCACCCTCTACGACGCCGCTTCCAACGTGGTCGGCACGACGACGTCGACGATGGCCGGGGCGTATGCCTTCGCCGATTTGGTTCCCGGCATCTATTTCGTCGAGTTCGCGCCTCCGTCCGGCTACTTCGGCACGTCGGCGAACGTGGGCGACGACGCGACGGACAGCGACGCGGATCCGGCCACGGGTCGCACGGCGCCGTTCCTGCTCCCGAGCGGGCAGACCGACCTGACGGCGGATGCGGGCTTCGGCCAACCGGCGTCGCTCGGCGATTATACCTGGGTGGACAGCGACTTCAACGGCCAGCAGGACGTCGGGGAACCGGCGCTGGCCAATGTGGGGGTCGCGCTCTACGACGAGGCGTTCAACGTGGTCGGGGTGGCGACATCCTCCGCGGCGGGCGCCTATGCCTTCGCCAATCTGCCGCCGGGCACCTATTTCGTGGGCTTTACGCCGCCGGCGGGCTACCAGTTCACGACGGCCAACGTGGGCAACGACGCGACGGACAGCGATCCGGATCCCCTGACCGGCCTCACGGCCGCCATCGTCCTGGCCGGGGGAGACAACGACCTGACGGTGGACGCGGGATTCGTCCTCCCGGCGTCGGTCGGCGATCGCACCTGGGTGGACGGCGATTACGACGGCCAGCAGGACGGCGGGGAGCCGGCGTTGGCCAACGTGGTCGTCACGCTCTACGACGTCGCGTCCAACGTGGTGGGCACGACGACGTCTTCCGCGGCGGGCGCCTATGCCTTCACCAACCTGCCGCCGGGCACCTATTTCGCCGGGTTTGCGCCGCCGGCGGGCTACCAGTTCACGACGGCGAACCTCGGCGCCGACGCGACGGACAGCGACGCGGATCCGGCGACGGGCCGCACGGCGCCCTTCGCCCTGACGAACGGGCAGGCGGACGTCACGATCGACGCGGGCTTCTACAATCCCGCGAGCGTGAGCCTCAAACTGTTCAAATCGAGCAGCCTGTCCGGCAACTGGAATCTGGGCGAGACCAACGACTACTATCTCACCTTGCAGAACACCGGCACGGTGGCGCTGGCGGGCGTGGCCTTGACGGACCTGCTGCCGCCCGGGGTGTCTTTCGTGCCCGGCAGCGCGCAGATCGTGCGGATGACGACGGTGACGACGAATCCCTTCGCGGGGACGGTATCGGACGGCTTCGGGACGGCGTCCTATGCCAACAACGACGGTACGGACAACTGGCAGGGCAGTTGGGCCGAAGTGGGCGACAACGCCTCCGCCGCCAGCGGCAGCGTGCTGGTGCGCGTGGCAGGCGGCACCAACGCCCTGGTGTTCGAGAACAGCAGCGCCGACAACGACTACGTCACGCGCACAAACGTCCTGGCCGCGGCTCCTGGACGGGTCTATACCAACCTGACGCTGAGCTTCGCCTACCGGCGGCAAAACTGGGACAGCGGGGATTCCTTCACGTTCTACGTGTCCACCAACGGGTTCGTCGGGCAGTCGAACCTGGTGTTTGCGGTGCCGACCACCGCGGGAAACGACGCGAGCAACGTGCAGGTGTCCACCAACCTCACCAGCCGCCTGGGCGCCAACCTGGCCCTGCGGCTGCGCGCCGGAGGCAGTTTCGGGAACAGCGACCGGATCAGCTTCGATTTCGTCACGATTGCCCATTCGGGCTACGACGTCGCGACGAATGCGGCGACGACCTATGCGCCCGGCGTGGCGGTGACCGTGGTGTCGAATCTGGCGGGGGCGACGCCGACCAACCTGTTGTCGAACTATACCGTGGCGGCGGGAACGGCGGTGACGGTGCGCATCCGGGCGACGCTGGACGCGCCGCTGGTGGCGACGCAATTCGTGAACGTGGCCCTGGCGACGAATCCGGCGACGCCGCCGCTGACGGCGTCGGTCACGAACGTCTCGGTGGCGAACGCGGTGGGCGACCGGACGTGGTTCGATGCGGACGGCGACGGCATCCAGGACGGCGGGGAGCCGGGGCTGACGGGCGTGACGGTGCGGATCTACGGCGCCGCCTCCAACCTGATCGCGACGACGACCAGCGGCGTGGCGGGCGCCTACGCCTTCGCGAACCTGCCGTCGGGCTCGTACTTCCTGGAATTCGACGTGCCCCCGAACCACGCGGCCTCGCCGCAGGACCAGGGGGGCAGCGATGCGCTGGACAGCGACGCCGATTCGGCGACCGGCCGCACGGCGACGTTCGCGCTGGGAGGCGGGGCGAACGACACGAGCCGCGACGCGGGTTTCTACCAACCCTTGTCTTCGATCGGCGATTTCGTTTGGCGCGATCTGAACATCGACGGCCTCCAAAGCGGCGGCAGCGAGACCGGCATGCCCGGCGTGGTGGTGCGGCTGTACGATGGGGCCAGCAATCTGGTGGCGACCACGACCAGCCTCGTCACGGGCGCCTATGGCTTCAACGGCGTTCCGACGGCGACCTATTTCCTGGAATTCGCGCCGCCGGCCGACTTCAATTTCACCTTGCGGGACCAGGGCGGCGACGATGCGCTCGACAGCGACGCGGCGCCGGCCTCGGGCCGCACCGCGCCGTTCTTCCTGCCGGCGGGCACGAACGACCTGCGCTGGGATGCGGGGCTGGTGGAGATCGTGTACGGATTGCGGTTGACCAAGACCTCCGATGCCGGCTCCTGCCTGAGTCCCGGCGACGCGATCACCTATACCCTCACCGTCGTGAACACCGGCAACGTGGCGCAAACGGGCATCGCGGTGCAAGATCTCCTGCCGCCGGGCCTGACCTACGTGGCGGATTCGGGGCAGGTCGTGGCCAGCAACGCGGCGGTCCGCACGGTCCGCGACGAATTCAACGCCGTGTCCTACTCCGGCCAGGACGGCACCGAAAACTGGGCGGTGGATTGGCAGGAGGACGATCCGGCGGGAACAGCCGGTCCCGTAGGCAATTATGTCGGCGTGGCGAATGGACGGATGACGCTGCACTACCTCTATGTCGGTGACGAAGCCGCTTGGCGCTGGGCCGACCTGAGCGCCGAGACCAACGCCACGCTGTCGTTCGATTGGGAAACGGTCGGGCTGGACGCCAATGAATATCTGGACGTCCAGATCGCCGCGAGTCCGGGCGGCCCGTTCACGCAACTGGGCCAATATGGCGGCACGGCCAGCGGCGCCGCCAGCTTCGACGTCACTGCCTATATCTCGACCGGCACCACGATCCGGATCGAGGCCACGCCGGGGACCGAAAACTGGGAAAGCGGGGAATACGGCTATCTGGACAACGTCGAATTTTCCAGCACGTGGCAGAGCGCAACGACCAATTCCGTCTCCGCGCCGCCAAACATGCTTTCCGGCCAGACGTTGACCGCGGGCGGGACCCTGACGGTCACGTTCCAGGCCACGGTGGATGCGCCGGGCACGGTTTCCCAACTGGTCAACGTCGCGACGGCCTACAGTCCCCGGCAGCCGGCGATCCAGGCCTCGGTCACCAACTGCGTCGCGACCGCGGACGTCGGCGTCGAGAAATCCGTCACGGACGCCACGCCGGACCTGCTGGAGACCATCGAATACACCCTGGTGGCGTCGAACAACGGGCCGTCCGTGGCGACGGGGGTGGTCCTCACGGACCTGCTGCCGGCGCAGGTGCAATACAACAGCCATTCCGACGGCATGTACGACGTCGAGTCCGGCGAATGGACCATCGGCACGCTGGCGGTGAACGCCTCCACCTCGATCACCTTCAACGTAACCGTCCGCGAGCAAACGTCCGGGCTGCCGGTCACCAACGTCGCCACCGTCACCGGCCGCGATCTGTTCGACCCCGTGCCGGAGAACGATACCAGTTCCGTGGTCATCGTGCCGAAGCCCGGCGTGAACATCGGCAACCGGATTTGGTTCGACGCCAACCGCGACGGCATCCAGAATACGGGGGAAACCAACGTATTCGCGGACATTCCGGTCGTGCTGGTGGACGCCAACGGAAAAGAAAGGGCGGCGACGGCCACCGATGCCGACGGGCACTATCTCTTCACGAACATGCCGCCGGGAACCTATCTCGTGCGGTTCGATCTCTCCTCCATCAGCACCAACGAGGCCCTCAGCACCGCCAAGGTCGGCGACGACGACGAACTGGACAGCGACGCGATTGCCGGCAACGTGGGCGATTATGCCTGGACCGCGTTGTTTGACGTCACCAGCGGGGAAACGACGCACGCCATCGATCTGGGCCTCACGACGCGGGGGTCCTCGCGGGCCGAGATGGCGGCGGCGTGGGGCGAGTGGACGGGCGACCAAGGAATCGTGGTCTGGCGCACGGAATCGGAATTCTCCACGGCGGGATTTTTCGTCTATCGCGTGGATCCGGAAACGGGCGTCGAAACGCGCTTGAACGAACGGCTGCACCTGTCGACCTTCCGGGAGGGCGGATCGACCTACCGCCTGGCGGATCCCGAGGTCCGCGAAGGCGACGCCGGAACCTACCGCCTGGAAGAAAAGGAGCTGTCGGGCGAAATCCGCGATCTCGGCACGCATGAAATCCGTTTCGACGTTCTGGCGAAGACGGCGGCGTCCGCGCGGACGGGCGCGGCGCAGGAGGAAGCCGGCCCGTCGGCCTCGCGCGCCGCGTCCCGTGCGTCGCCGGGGCCCTCCCCGGTGCAGAAAGTGCGGGTCCGGAACGATGGGGTCTACGGCGTGGACCTGCAGGCGCTCGCGGACGGCATGGGCCTTTCGTTCGAGGCGGTGCAGGCGCTGGCCGAAACCAACGGGTTGGCGATCACGAAGCACGGCGTTCCGGTGCCGGCGATCTACGACGCGGTCCGCGGCCGGCTGGTGTTCCGCGGCGAAGCGCCGGCGCCCAACTGGTACGTGCACGACTCGGCCTATCTGATTTCGGCCGGCGCAGGCCTGGCCATGCCGCGGCGCGAACCCGGCGCCTCCGGCGGCGCGACCGTCTTCCCCGTCCGGTTGAACTTCGAGGAGGATCTGTTTCTCTTCAGCATGAACCAGATGCCGGAAGACTTCTACTTCTGGGCCGGGGTCATGAGCGGCTTCGGCGAGATGTCGGTGAATCGCTTCCCGCTGGACCTGACCGGTTATGCCGGCGGCGACCTGACGCTGAACGTCCGGCTGATGGGGTGGTCCAGTTCGCCCCAGCAGCCCGACCATCTGGCGGCCTTCGGGTTCAACGGGACCGCGGTGGGTTCGATCGCTTTCGATGGGCAGGAAGCGGTCGAAGCCGTGCTGACGATCCCGGCCGCGGCCGTGTCGAACGGCGTGAATACCCTGTCCGTGGAAGGCGTATTGCAAGCCGGGCGCAGCGAGAGTTTCTTCGTGGTGGATGGAGTCGAAGCCTCGTTCGATCGGGCGTTGGCGCCCGCCGCGGAGGCGGCGGTCTTTTTCGCGGACGGCGCGGATGCCGTTTCCGCGGCCGCCTTCGCGGAACCCCTCGCATTGGCGCTCGACGCCGACGGACAGCCGACGTGGATCGCCGACGCGAACGGCGAACTGCCCGCCAAAGCCTGGGCCGTTTCGGCCGGCGACGAGCGCTTCGTGGTGGCGGAGCGGGCCGGCATCTCGACGCTGGCGCCGGAATCCGCCGCGGCGGACGCCTGGTTCATGTCGGAAACCAACCAGATCGATTATCTGGTGGTCGCGTCGCGCGCGCTGGCTCCGGCGGCGCAGGACCTCGCGGATTACCGCGCGGGCCAAGGTCTGCGCTCGGGCGTGGCGGTCTTCGAAGACGTCTGCGATCTGCTGGCGGGCGGCGAAATCACGCCCGAGGCGATTCCGGCCTTGCTGCGCCATGCGGCGACGACGTGGCTGAAATCCCCGGACATGGTGGTGCTGACGGGCAACGGGCACTACGACTATCTGCAGGCCAACACTGGCGAGGCCAACCATCTGCCGCCGCTGTTGGTCCAGACGCCGGCCGGGGTTTGCGCGACGGATGGCCGGCTGGCGGACACGGGCGGCGACGCCCTGCCGGACGTCGCGATCGGACGCCTGCCCGCGCGGACTCCGGCGGAACTGGCGGTCATGATCGCGAAGATCCAGGCCTACGAGGCCGGATTCGGCACCGCGTGGCAGAACCAGATTTCGTTGGCCGCCGATCCGGCCGATCCGGTCGGCGACTTCTCGGCGGAAAACGACCGGCTCGCGGCGCTGGCGACGGAGCCGTATGCGGTGGCCGCGCGCATCGATCTGGACGACATGGCCATTGGTCCGGCACGGACGAACTTCCGGAGCTGGTTCAATGCCGGCGTGGGCTTCATCCATTTCGCCGGCCATGGCGACCTGAAAACCCTCGGCAAGTCGAATCTGCTGGCCAGCGCAAACGTCGGCGCGCTGACCAATGCCCTGCGTCCGCCGGTTCTCGTTTCGCTGACGTGCCTGGCGGCGCGCTATGAAGTGCCTTCGGTATCCAGCCTGGGCGAAGCGCTGCTGCAACGCGCCGGCGGCGGCGCGGTCGCCGTTCTGGGTCCTTCGGGCTTGTCGATTAATGCCCCGGCGTCCGAATTGGGCCAGGCCTTCTACGCCGCCGTTTTCCAGGAAGGGGAGGGCCGGCTGGGACCGGCTTTCCTGCGGGCTCGCCGGGCGCTGCCCCCCCGCGTTTTCACGGAAAACACGCTGGCGGTCTACAACCTGCTTGGCGATCCGGCCCTGCGCATCGCAGGCAACGAGGCGTCCGGCGTGTCCCCGGCGGAAGTGACCGTGACGCTGTCCGATCTGGAGCAGGCCTACAACGGCGCGCCGCGCGTGGTGTCGGCCACGACGGTTCCCGCGGGCCTGGCGGTTCGAATCACCTACGATGGCAGCACCGCGCCGCCGACGGCCGCTGGCACCTATGCCGTCGCGGCCACGGTGGGTACGGCAAGCCATGAAGGCTTCGCGACGGGCCTGTTGGTGGTGGCGAAGGCCCCGGCAACCGTGGTTCTGGACGATCTGGCGCAAACCTACGACGGAACGGAACGGATGGCCGCCGCGACGACGGAACCGGCCGGCCTGGCGGTGTCGTTCACCTACAACGGTTCGGCGACCCCGCCGGTGGCGGCAGGACACTACCAGGTGGTCGGCACCGTGGCGGACGGCAATCACGAAGGTACGGCCACCGGGTTGTTCGTGGTGGCGAGGGCCCCGGCGACCGTAGCGCTGGACGGCTTGGAACACGTATACGACGGGACACCGAAGCACGGACGCGCGATCACCGACCCGGCGGGGTTGGCGGTCGTATGGACCTACGACGGGGATTGCACGGCCCCGGTGGGGGCGGGATCATACAAGGCGGTCGCCGAAATCGACGAGGCGAACTACGCCGGTTCCGCCACGGGCACGCTGGTCGTGGCAAAAGCGGCGGCCACCGTGGTACTGGAGGATCTCACCCAGACCTACGAGGGCATGCCCCGGTCCGCAGCGGCTACCACCATGCCGGCCGGATTGGCCGTGGAGTTGACCTATGATGGCTCCGACACTCCTCCGACGGCCGCCGGGAGCTATGCCGTGACCGCTACGGTCCACGACGCGAATTATGCGGGTTCGGCGACGGGCACGCTGGAGGTCGCCAAGGCCGTGGCGACGGTCATGCTGGACAACCTGACGCAGCCCTACGACGGAATGCCGAAAAGCGCGGCCGCCATGACCGATCCGTGGGAACTGGACGTGGAACTGACCTACGACGGGTGGCATACCGCTCCGATGGATGAAGGCCAGTATGCCGTGTCGGCCACCGTGTCGGACGCGAACTACATGGGATCCGCTTCGGGCACGCTGGTGATTTCCGCGCCTCTCGATCCGTTCGGACAATGGTTGCATCAGCAGGGATTGGACCCGGAGGACGAGAACTTCGCGTCGCAGGAAGACGACGATGTCGATGGTCGGACCACCTGGGAGGAATACGTCGCCGACACCAGTCCGAACGATGCCGACGAGGTGTTCGCCGTCGAGGGCCAAATCGAAAACGGAGCGCTTCGGATGGAATTCCCCGCCAGCCCGGACCGCTTTTACCAGCTGGAATATTCCACCAATCTGTCCAGCCCCACGATCGTGCGCGATCTGGGGTGGGGCGGGTCGGGCCTCTATGCCACCAATGCGCCGGGCGCATGGTTCGGAACCATCCGGGTGCGATTGGCCCCACCCTAGGATTGCGGTCCGGACGGTTTGTGATAGGATGGATTTAGTGGAGAGGAACGACCCATGTCCGACAAACCGCGTCTGAAGTACGAGAAACCCGTCAGCATCGACATGGGCCGGGTTGCGCCCATTCTGGGCGACACGTGCAGCGTCGGCAACGGCGCGGCCGATTGCCCGGCCGGCATGAACAACGCCGTGGTGGCGGTATGTTCGCCGGCGGGATCGAGTGCGGACAACGATTGCCGCACGGGGTCGAGTGCCGGGACGTTTTGCTGGCCGACGGGATCCGGCGCCCAGGTGTATTGCCTGACCGGCGATGGATTCGGCAGCAGCTTGCGTTCTCCCAGCGGCATGGACAGCGATTCCATCGGCGGCGGAAGCGATGCTTCCGTCGATGACATGGGGGCGTCCGACTCCACGATCGATTCGATTCTCGACGAGCCTGCAACCGACGAACCGGAGTCTCCGTAGCGACCGCCAAGTCCGAGAAACGGCCCCTGGGCGTTTGGAGTGCCGACGCTGGGGCGCATGTGCGGCGAGGGGTTGACATGCCCATGGAAACAACCGAACCCCGCGAGCCGGCCCAACGCATTTCGTTCCTTTCCGCGCCTTGCCGCGGCGACAGCATGTCGGTCACGCTGAAAGCGGGCGATCGTCTTTGGGTGGCGCCGATCGCTTTCGATTCGCTGGAAATCGGCGACGTCGTCGCCTTGGATGCGGGCAGCCAGGTGGTCGCACACCGGATCGTTGCGCGCCAGCCCGCGGGTTACGTGCTGCAAGGCGACGGAAATGGTCGACCGGACGTGGAACTGCTGACCGCCGCGAATTTCCTGGGAAAGGTCGAGGCCCGCGAGCGCAGCGGCGCACGCAAGCGGCTGGCCGGCGGGCGGCCGGGCCATCGCCGGGGACGAATCCTGCGTGCATGCAGCCGATTCCGGATTCGCTTGGCCTGGATGTTGGGTTGGCCATATCGTCGGCTGCGTTCGAGCCGAGTGGCGGTTCGTTTCTGGCACCCCGACATGCTGGTCGTGCGCTTTGCGACGCCGGACGGGCGATTGACGAAATACATCCGTAGGGGAAAGACGGTGGCGGTTTGGGCCCCGCAATCCGGCCGTTGGGAATGCCGCCGGCCGTACGACTTGGTGTTGTTTCCGCCATCGCAATGAATTCATTGTCGTCAGTCGGCGGGTGGGCCAGTCGGGAAATGGAATTGCTGTGCGCCTGTCTACGTCCGGCCAACGCCGGCATGGCGGCGGCGGCGGTGCTGCGTCGCGAGCCGGCGGTCGCCTGGCCGCATTTCGTGGCCTTGGCCGCGAATCACCACGTCATTCCCTTGGTCTGCGCGGCCTTGCAAGCCGCCGCGCGGGACGGCGGCATGGTGCCGCCGGAATGGTGGACACAGTTGCGGTCGCGGCGCACGGCCATCGCCGCCTACAATCTGCGGGCGCTGGCGACGGCGCAACGCTTGCAGCGCGGGCTGGAAGCCGAAGGCGTCGCGTTGATTCCCATCAAGGGACCTGCGTTGGCGCTGCTGGCGCATGGCGACGTTCTGGCGCGGCAATTCGAGGATTTGGATTTCATCGTTCGGCGTCGCGATCTGTTGAGAACCGTCGCGTGGCTGGAACGGGACGGATATCGCTTGCGCGAGCTGTCGTCCCGCGTTTCCCGGCGCCGCTATCGGGATTCGTTGCAAAACTGGTCGTTCGCGAAATCCGGCCAAGCGCCGCTCGACCTCAAGCCGGTGCTGATTTCCCATGCGTTGTGCGGAGCGGATTCCGCCGATTTCATGGCGGAGGCCTGCCGTTGGCTGCCGATCGATGAGAAGAATCGCCTGTTCGTTCCCGGGCCCGAAGCCATGTTGCTGGCCGTTTGCCTGGACGGCATCAACGAGATGTGGATCAAGCTGTCGTCGGTGGCGGACGTCGCCGCGTTGTTGACGAAGCATGCGGAACGAGATTGGGGCGGCTTTTTGGAAATCGCGAAGCGGCGGGGCCTGCGGCGGGCGTTGTTGATCGGCGCCGGCGTGGCGGAAGAATTGCTGGGCCTCGAGCCGCCGGCGGCATTTTGGGAAGCGCTGCGGCGGGATCCGGCGGCGCGGCGGTTGGCGCGCGAAGCCGCCGATCGCTTGCGCATGGAGGCGCCGCGCCATGCGGTGGTCGTCCGTCAAGCCGGCTACGCCTTGCGGAGTCGGGAACGGATCCGGGATCGCCTGCGTTTTGAGATTCGCCTGCTGTTCGTGCCGGGCGCCGGCGACCTCGCCCGTTGGCGCTGGCCGGATGTGCTGCTGCCGTTGCTGGCGCTGGCTCGGCCTTTCCGACTCGCGTGGGGCGTGCTGGCCCATGGCAGTCGCGATCGCCGGTTGACGCTGTCGCCGGAGGGTGAGAAATTGTCCGCCAAGGCGACGGGTTCATGAAGACGGCGAAAAAACGGTTGCGGCATTTGGGCCAGGCGACGCAGCTGGTTTGGGAAAGCGCGCGGGGCTGGACGATCCTTCAAGGCGCGGCCATGGCGGTGCAGGGCTTGTTGCCGATCGCCGCGCTTTACTTGACCCGGGCGACGGTGGATGCCGTCGTCGTCTTTTTGTCCCAACCGACCGGGGCCAAGGACGTCGGCGGGCTGCTCGTCTGGCTCCCGTGGTTGGCAGCGGTAGCCGTGGCGGGTTGGATTCTGCGCGCGGGATCGAGCTGGATCGCCGAAGCGCAGGCCGAAGCGGTTTCGGACCGGGTGCAGGCCGCTTTGCAGGAAAAATCCGCCGGGATCGATCTGGCCTATTTCGAAACGGCGGCCTATCACGACCAGATGCGTCTGGCGCAATCGGAAGCGGCGGCGCGACCGGTGACCATCGTTCGGAATCTGATCCAACTGGGCAACGGAGCCTTGATCTTGGCATCCGTGGCCGGCGTTTTAGGCGCCTCGCAAGGGGTGTTGTTGGCGGCGCTGTTCGCGGCGGCGCTGCCCGGCGCCTTGGCGCGCGCATGGAATTCGCGACGTTGGCACGCTTGGCGGGTCGCCCAAAGTCCGCGCGAGCGCCAAGCCGGCTACTTGCACTTGCTGCTTACCTCGTTCCCGTTCGCGAAGGAACTCCGCTTGCTGGGCGCGGGAAACGAATTGCGCCGGCGGTTTCGCGCTTTGCGGGACGGGCTGCGCCGGAGCCGCTTGGCGTTCATGCGGCGCCGGGCCGGCGCGGAGATTGCCGCCGATGCGCTTTCCGCCCTGGCCATCGCGGCGGGGCTGGGCATCATCTACGTGCGGATGGCCGGGAATGCCATGAGCATGGGGGATCTCGCCTTGCTGTATGGCGGTTTCCAGAAAGGCAAGGCGGCGCTCGCGGGGCTGCTCGGCAGCTTGGCCGCGCTTTACGAGGATTCCTTGTTCATCGCCCATTTCTACGATTTCCTGGGATTGCCGCGTTTGGTTCGTCCGCCGGCGGCGCCCCGACCGGTCCCGCGCCGGGTCGAACGTGGGTTTCGCCTGGAAGCGGTCACGTTTCGTTATCCGGGCACGGAACGGGATGCGTTGCGCGAGGTCACGGGCGAAATCCGGGCGGGCGAGCACGTCGCCTTGGTCGGCGAAAACGGGTCGGGCAAGACGACCTTGGTGAAGTTGCTGTGTCGCTTGTACGATCCGACCGCAGGCCGGATCCTGCTGGATGGAATCGACGTTCGCGAATTCGAGCCGGAGGAATATCGCCGTCTGTTCAGCGTGTTGTTCCAAGATTTCGTGCGCTATCAGATGACCGCCGGGGAAAACGTGCGCATGGGCGACTTGGCGATTCCGCCGGGCGATGCGCGCATCGCCGCGGCGGTGCGACGGGCCGGCGCCGGCGGCGCGATCGAACGGCTGCCACAGGGATTGGACACTCCCTTGGGACGGTTGTTCCGCGATGGACAGGAACTGAGCGAAGGACAATGGCAGCGCTTGGCATTGGCCCGGGCTTTCCTGCGAGATGCGCCGGTCCTGATGCTCGACGAGCCCAGCAGCGCGCTCGATGCCCGGGCGGAGCGCGAGCTGCTGGCCTCGGTCGCGGAAGGTTGCAAGGGGAAGACGGTATTGACCGTGAGCCATCGTTTTTCGACCGTTCAAGCCGCGGATCGGATCTTCGTTCTGGAGGACGGCCGACTGGTGGAATCCGGTGCCCACGATGACCTTGTGCGCAGCGGCGGCGTTTATGCCGGCTTGTTTGCCTTGCAGGCGAGGGCCGCGGGCGATCCACCGGAAAAGTTACGGCATTTTAATGCGACGTCGGATTGACAGGGTTACGAAGACGGTGTTTCATGCTGGTATGCGCCATTTCATCCAAAATGCGCGTGCGATAGGGGTTTGCGCACTTCTGAGCTTGTCGTCGGCCGCATGGGCCGGACCCGGCGACGGCATCACGATCGCTTCGTGGGTCTTCAGTCCCTACGTGGATTTCAGCTTTACCGACGATTCCAACGTCTACAAGGATGGCACCAACAAGATCCACGACGCCTATTACGAGCCGGAATTGGGGTTGCGGTTCAGCACCTCCATGGACACCAACATGTTTTTCGCCAAGGGGAACGTCTACTATTCGGTCCGAAATTACGATTCGGAGACGAACCGGGATTTCTCCGCCTACGGCGACCACATCACGCTGCAGATCGGCAACGGGCGCAAATCCCGGCTCGAGTTGGTCCAAAGCTATCGCAATTTGGACGACAACGATCGACATGCGTCCGACATCGAATCGTCGCAGCTGTCCGGGGAGATGGTGGAAGACAGCAACGCGCTGGACTTGGAGCGGGAACTCCACCAACTGGGCGCGTCCTTGTCGCGGCGCATGTCCGACAAGCTCGATCTGGCGTTGTCCTATCGCTATTCGGGCGTCCATTATCCCAACGAGACCCACGAGCGACTGGCCCGAAAGCAGGAGGAGTACGTTCCGGAAGGGCTGGACCTGGACGGGCACATCTGGCAACTGCAAGGCGCCTTGGGCGTGACCGACAAGACCGACCTGCTGCTGACCTTGCGCCAAGGCCTGCAATACCAGGAAAAAACGGACGGCGCCGCCGAGTTGACGACCGCGCGCCTGGGCTTGCAGATGCAAGGGGCCGAAAAGCTCGTGTACAACGCCGGCGCCGGCCTGGAATACTATGCCCGCCCGCACCAGACGCAGTTCGCGGACGCGGACGTCGATGCCGACGACGTCCAGGTTACGGACGAGGGCGTCCAGAGCGACAACGACCAGATATCCTTCAACTTCAACGCGTCGGCGGATTGGTACATGACCGAAAAGCTGACGTTCCGGTGCGGGGGCTACAACGGCACGGAGTTTTCTTCGTTCTACCAGGGCAACGGCATGGAATACCTCAGCGCCTGGGCGGGATTGGGCTATCGCTGGAAGCCGAGCACGACGTTTTCGGTGCGCGGCCTGTACCGGCACGACGATTACCTCGACCCGGTGACGCACGAAGGCGTGACCCAGGACCGGAAGGACGATCGCCTCGAGGGCCATGCGCGGATCGATTACCTCGCGCCCGGCGAATTCCTGCGATTGTACCTGGAAGCGATCTACGACGAAGTGGATTCGAATTTCGATTTCGTGGATTACGACGAGCAGCGCATCATCGTGGGCGCGACCCTGCGTTATTAGGGAGGAACGGCATGAACGCGAAGATCAGGTGGGTGGTGCTGCTGATTTGCGTGGCGGCATGGAATGCCTATGGCGCCTTCGAAAAGCCGACGCGCGAGCAATTGAAGGCGGCGGCGAAGGAAGTGTCGTTGATCGTGGATCTGCTGAAGGACGCCTCGATCGACCAGGCGGCCGAAACGGCCAAGGACGTCATCATCCAGATCGTCCAGCTGGATTTGAAACCCGTGGAGCGGGACAGCCGCATCGCATCGCTGGCCGCCTACCTGTTCGCGACCATGGCCAGCGATCAGTGGCGCGCGCTCGCCATCTCCTTGGCCAAATTCGTGGCGGCCAGTCCCGCCGCCAGCATGAGTCCCGCCACGGTGTCGGCCACGCAGCGCGCGGTCATCGAGATCGCGGGGGTGGATATCGGCAACGAGTTCGGGAACATCTACAATTTGGCCATGCAAACGGTGGCCGGGGCGCCGGGCGGCGGCAAGACCGTTCCGCCGCAGCCGCCGCCGCCGCCCGTGGCCTTGCCGCTGCGTCCGCCCGTGGCGACGCCCTACGAAGGGCAGCAATTGCCGTAGCGTTGGACGCGCGCCGAGCAACGCGGCGTGGAGCCATCGGACGCGAGGGTTGCCGCGGCTGGGCGCCGCGGCGAAAGGGTGGTGGCGGGAACCGGGGTCGAACCGGTGACCTAAGGCTTATGAGTCCTTAATTCTATACCCGCTATCCATTTGATAATCAAAGTAATCTGCATTTCTTTGTTTTAATAATTGACACAGAATTGACACATTTCCGGTTTCCGCTTATACTGCCGGGGACAATTGAATAGGACCCCGCGCATATGAGCAAGCCCAAATCAAAACAAGATCCAGCCCACGAGACGGAGAGTTTCCGGGGGTGGAAAATCCGGTACGTGTTGCCCCGTCCCGGTGCGACAAATGCGAAGCCGTTTTGGCAGGCCGACAACTGCGACCGCAACGACCGCAAGCGGGCGTCTTTTCCGACGAAGAAAGAAGCCTTGCGCCACGTCACTGAGCAAACCACGGAAATGGAACAGTTCGGAACCGCCTTTTCCCTGGACGAAAGCGTTCGGTTGGCCGCACAAAAAGCGGTGAAAATGGCCAACGGCAGAGCATCTCTGGACGAGATTGTTCAGTTTTGGGCGGATCGCCACCCTGATGACGGGAAGATTCATCATCTTGGAGAGATGATCGCCGCGTTCCTCGCAGCTCGGGAAAAGCAGGGGAACCGTCCCGCGACGATTCGGGAGTTGCGCTGGAAACTAGCTGCTTTTTCCGAGTTTGTCGGCCCTGCAACCCCGGTTTCCCAGATATGGGAAGGGGACCTTGAGCGCTTCCTAGCGAGCCGACGGGGATCGAAAACGTCCGTTCGTGCATGGAAGAAGGCGCTATCGCCCTTCTTCCACTACTGTCAGAAAGACCGCAAAGCCATCAAAACCAATCCCGCCCTGTCGCTTGTCGTCCCGAGAAACGTGCGCAAGCTTCCGGTGGTGTGGAATGTCGCGGACGTTGAAAACTTCATGAAGATTGCCGAGACGGAAGCTCCTTCCATGGTGGCTGGATTCGCCATCCTCTGGTGGGCGGGATTGCGCCCAACCGAACTCGCCGGGCAATACGATCTGGAAGATCCCAAGATCACCGAGGCCAAGAAAAAGGTTGCCGAAGCGAAATCGAACTACGAGGCCGAGAAGATGCGCCTCGGTTTGGTAAGGGGCCGTGGCGGCGATACTCCGAAGCAGGCCGTGAATCGGGAGAAATTGAATTCGTCGGCACAGGCCCAGGAGCGGAAAGCTGCGCGGGACAGGCTGGGCTCGCTCCTGGCTAAGCGCGGCGGGGAAGTTCTGCGCGGACTCGAGGGGAAAGCCCTCTGTGTCGACGACCCCGATGAGAAATTCATCAGCGTGAGGGCCGAGACATCCAAGGTTCAGGAGCCCCGGCATGTGGAGGTCCTGCCGAATCTCGAACAGTGGCTGCGGCGTTATCGCAAGCCGGCGGGGCCGGTTGTCGCCAATCCCACCAGTTTCCGGCGCGCGCGTGACCGCATCCTTGAGAAAATGGAGAAGGTACAATGGTCTCCGGATGTCTGCCGCCATACCTTCGCATCGTACCACTACAAGCGTTTTTGCGATCGCGACCGGTTGGCCGCAATGATGGGTCACTCGGCCATGAGCCGACAGATCGAGGTGCACTACAAGTCAGCGACCGTGAGCAAGACTGATGCCGATAGCTTCTGGAAGATTGAACCTAATGCGAAGCCGCGGTGACGGTTGTGTTGTTCTTCGTGTCGGCTTGAGGTGCCTACTTGACGCCAGATGACCCATAGATTACATTAAGAGCCGTTGTTTGCCGTAGCCCCCGCGTGGGGGACCAGCAGACTGAAAACTGTCTTCCGATGGTTGTACAGCGCGGGAAAACGAAATTTAGAAGCCGAGAAACCAAGCAAGCCAAGAAGCCAAGCAAGCCAAGAAGCCAAGGACCTAGATCCTCGCGTAGGATCGACCGCAGGTAAGATTCGGGTCAATTAGATCTATCATCTTCTCCTGCAAAGTCATAAGAAGCCAAGAATCCTAGAAATCCAAGAAGCATAGCAATCCAAGAAGCCAAGAAGCCAAGCAATCCATAGGTTAGTGCCGCTGGACTCCCCGCCCAGCGCAACCACCCGGAAGGGAACAACATGGAGTTAGGTTGCTATGCAGAACGAGACCTTTCGGTTTTCGGAACCGAAGCACGCTTGCCGACCGCCCGACATGGAGGCGGTTACCGACGATAGTTCCCCCAACGCTCACGCTAGACGAGTTGCGGCGGGGCGTTATGTAATTCAATCGGACCAGGAAAGTCCCCCGAACCCGAGGGCATGCTCCGGTCCGCCTCCCGAGCAGATTTTGCCGCGCGAGGGCGGCAAGGGAGCCCCTTTGCCCCCCCCCGGGGGTCCGCCTCCCGAGCAGATTTTGCCGCGCGAGGGCGAATATTTGCGGACCCAAGGGGTCCTCGATCTATTGCCCATCTCGAGGCGGACCCTGTTCCGTTGGATGGACAACGGCCAATTGAAGTACATTCGCGCCGGGGCGCGACTGATTCTCTTTCGCCGAGCAGACATCGAGCGAATGCTGCAAAAGCTCACTGTCGGGAGGGCCGTGCCATGATCGTGCCCTGCATTCGCGATCGTGTTGTGGGATCGGGGCTCAAGGATCCCTTTTACCTTGCCCGCAGTCGTTTCTACGAGGCTCTGAAGAAGTGGCCGAAGCCGGGCACCGGAGTGCACGGCTACATCATGCGCCTCGCCAATCTTGCAAGACACGCCGGACTTTCCATGGAGGAGGCAATCGCGCAGATAACCGCCGCCATGCCTCGCTCGGCGATGCCCGCGACTGAAGTTGAGGACGCCGTCCGTAAGGCCTACCAGGGCGACGGGTGGCAGCCCGGAACCGGTGAAAAAAAATTCGAGATGCTCCCGGAAACCCAGCGGGCCTTTATCACCCGGGGCAAAGATGCCAGCGAAGCAGCTTGGCAGAAGCGGTCCCCCGTTCCTATCCCTCAGGAGCCCAGCGCCAAGGATGCGCAGGTCGTGCTGGGTGCCATCTGGCAGGCCGATGAAGTCCTCTACCTCGGGGACACCTACGGCAAGGAAGTTAAAACGGTGCGGGAATGGCAAGCGGAACTCGAGGCCGGGCAGCCTGTGCCGCCGCACGTTATTCCAAATTCACTGAAGCCAGATGGCGGGTTTACCATGGACGGCAAGCCTTCCTCTCGATGCGACGATGCGGTCGCGTCCTTCCGCTACGCCGTCGCGGAGTTCGACGGCCTGAGTAAAGTGGACCAGCTCCGGCTGTGGTGGGGCTTTGAGTCCGCTCCGATCGTGGCGCTGATCGACAGCGGCGGGAAGTCCATCCACGCATGGCTGCGAGTGGACTGTCTCGACCAGGCCGCATGGGAGCGAGACGTCGAACAAACGCTGTTCCCCCGCGTTCTAATCCCGCTGGGCTGCGATCCCGCGTGCCGGAATGAATCCCGCCTGTCCCGCATGCCCGGGCACTACCGGGCCGACAAGAATGCCTGGCAGCGGCTCCTTTACCTCGACCCCAAAGGGGGTGTCCGATGAACCGGGCCGTGGACAGCATGATGCTGGAGGTGAAGGAGATTCGGGACACCACGCCCGAGAAGGAGCCGGCGCTCGCCTTAGAAGAGGCTGCAGACCTCATTGAAACCGTGTTGCCGGAGCTGGACCCGATCATTGACGGTGCGTTCGAGCGAGGTGACAAGGTCGAAGTCGTTGGTGCCAGCAAGCAAAGGAAGTCGTTCTTCGTTCTGGAATTGGCATTCAATCTGGCCATGGGAACCGACTGGCTCGGATTGAAGATCCCCAAACGCCGGCGCGTCGTCTACGTCAACCTGGAGCTGAAACCGGCATGGATCCACCGCCGGGTATTCCGGTACGCCCAAACTTGCGGAATCTCTCCCGAGGAAGTCCGGGACAGCTTCTTCATCGTCAACGCGCGGGGCAAGGGGCAAGTCGTCCGGGAAAAATTGGCGGCCTTATTGAAGGAGCACAATATTGACCTTGTCATCATCGACCCGCGCTATAAGCTGCAGCTGCCCGGGGAGGCAGAAAACGCCGGAGAAGGTGTGGCGGGCATCCTCGCCATGATGGACGAGATCGCCGAGAACGGCCCAGCAGTACTGGTAGTCCATCACGACAGCAAAGGCGACAGCTCCGAGAAATCGGTTGCCGACCGGGGAAGCGGTTCAGGATGGGCAGGCCGGGATGTCGATGCCAAGTTTACCCTCTCCGCGCAGCGCGACGAACCCGAAACTGCTGCCGTGGTCGAATCCATGTGCCGGAACTACCCGCCCGTGGCGCCATTTTGCATCCGATGGGTCGATCACCGGTTCGAGCTGGCGGACGATCTGCCGCCGACCAAGTATGGCGCAGAGGACCGTCGCCGCGAAGCACAGGCCAAACCAAGCCTGGATGAGTGCGAAACCGCGATCCTTGCTCTAGCGGGCGAACCCATGGGCCGGACCGAGCTGGTCGCCAAGGTGGCCGGCCAGGTGAAACGGGCATCCAGGGAGACCATTCGCGCGGCCATTGACGGCCTTGTTCGCACCGGCAAGCTGGCTCACACGCCGCGTGCAGGGAACAAGAACGGAGCTGTCCGCTATGGCCTTCCGGCCGCCATCCGCCCCTCAGAACCGCCCCAGGAGTCCGCATGAGGCTATTTCCGCCAGGCCCATCGGTTGGTTGCGCCGCGCCTATAAGGGGCGCGGCCGCACAACCGACTGGTGGGATCCGCCGGTCCTGCGGTCGCACAACCCGCACAACCCGCACGACCGATAACGGCCATGCGGCGTTTGCAGGCCGGCCCGCATCCCCGCTGCGCACCGCATCGGGGAGGCGGCCACGAGCCTGCGGCTACCCCTCTCGTCCGCCCCAGCGCGAGTGCGCTCCGGGGCGGGCGGCATCCGACAAGGATCGCACCGACGATGCGTCAGGCGCGATCCTGAAGCCCCGTGTGGGGCCAGTCGGATTGTTAAGCACAACAACCAATAAGGAGATAATTCCGTGATCCCTAGTACCCAAGCCCCAGACCTGCCCAAGCGCTTCGCCGCCCGGGGCCAGGAGTTCATCGACGAACTGCAGTCCAAATGCAGGTATGCCTGCGGTGTTCTCTGGTGGAGAAACGCGTACGAATGGGTGCCCGCCCGGCCGGGCACCGTCTCGCTGCACATTCGATGTCAGCTTCAAGCGTTTCCGCGCGAAGCCACCCAGGTCCGCCGCGCCATTCCCTCCCTGGAGCCGGGACCGGAGAATCCCGAGTTCCTCCGCGCCGTGCGCCGCTACGCTCGCAGGCGGGGGATGCAGCTCATCGATGGGCAATGGTTGCGCGTGCCCCAGGCCAAGTGGGACGCGATGCCGGTCGAAGAATACACCGCCATGATCATGCAGGTGCGGTTCCCCCATTTTCTGGACAGTTTCCAGTGAGATCCATGGCCTGATTTTC
>CAYTEK010000021.1:0-27070 GCA_964436715.1 uncultured Verrucomicrobiota bacterium
CCGGCACGCGGTAGGGGTGGCCGCGGTAGGCGGTTTCCCACGGCAGGCGGTTCATGACGCGGCCGGGGGCGTCCTCGCCCATGTCGACTTCGCGCAGGATGACTTCGCGCTCGCGGGCCCATTCGTCTTCGGGAAAGGCGGGCTGGAAAACGGCGTCGGCGAGGACGTCGAGCCCGACCTGCCAGCGCGCGGCGGGCAGGACGGCGTGGAACACCGTGCGGTCGTTGGAGGTGTAGGCGTTGATTTCGCCGCCGGCGTCGGCGATTTCCTGGGAAACCTGCGCCGGGCCGCGCGTGGCGGTGCCCTTGAAGACCATGTGTTCGAGGTAGTGCGAGAGGCCGCCGCCGAGATGGTCCGCCTCGTGGATGGAGCCGGCGCCCACCCAGAACTGCAGCGCCGCCATCGGCGCGCTGCGATCTTCCTTGAGCAGCACGACCAAACCGTTATCCAGCACAAGGCGCCGGATGCCGGCGTTGGAGCTTTTCAAGACGGCGACGGGGTCCTGGGCCATGGCAAACTCCTGGGTGAGCAACAAGGCACCGCAAACGGCGGCGAGATGGAACAACCGATTCATGGCGGGAAAAATAGCACGGGCGCGGAGAAAAAGGAAACCACCGAAACGTTTCGGCTTGCGGGAGCCGCCGCCGAGCCGATAGTTTGCCGAATGAGGGCTCGTCGTGGGCAAGGCATCGAAATCAATGGCGGGGTTGGGCGCGGCGGCGTGGCTGTGGACGCTGGCGGCCGCGGGTCAAGCCGTTTCGACGCCCGTGCGCGCCACGTGGACCGAAGACCCCGCCACGACCGCGACGATCGGCTGGGATGCGCCGGCGGAGGGGCGCGGCGAAGTGCGTTATGGCGCGACGACGAATTACGATGCCGTCGCGCGCGACGGCGGCGGATTGCGCCACCATGCGATTCCGCTGCGCGGGCTGGAACCGGGCACGCGCTATTTCTACGAAGCCCGCTCGTCGGATGGATTTCGCGAAACCGCCTCGTTCATGACCGCGCCGCCGCGCGGCGCGCCGCTGCATTTCGCGCTGCACGGCGATCTGAACGGGGGCTTGGACGTGGCGTGGGGGCAGGCCGTGGCCGACCGGATCCTGCTGGAGGACCCGCAGTGGGTGATCCAGTTGGGCGATCTGTCCGACGAACGCTACGGGGGCGCCGGCTTCGCCACGTGGACGAATTTCTTCCAGATTTGTTCGAACGAGCTGGCGCGCGCCGTGTTCATGCCGATCTTCGGCAACCACGACGATCCGGGCCCCACCGACGCGCCGGACCAGGCCTGTAGCTTTTTCCATCGGCTGTTCGCGCTGCCGGAGCCCGCGCCGGGCAACGGCTATTACGCCTACACCGTCGGCAACGTCCGCTTCATCTGCCTGAACACCGAATGCGACGTGGCGGCGCAGACCAACTGGCTGGCGCGGGAATTGCAGGCGGCCGCCAACGACGCGAACGTCGATTGGTCGATTCCGGTCTTCCATCGGCCGCCGTATTCCCAAGGCGAGCGGGAAGGCTGGCTCGACGCCCGCACGAATTGGTCGCCGCTGTTCGTGAAATACGAGGTGGACTGGGTGTTCAGCGGCCACAGCCACAACTACCAGCGCACCGTGCCCATCCGCGGCGTGCGCTATCTGGTGTCCGGCGGCGGCGGCGCCTGGCCCTACGAAGCCGCCTACGGCGAGCCGATGCTGGCGTTCACCACGACCTGCTTCCACCACGTGTCCTGCACCGTGACGGGCGACGTGATGCAGATTCGCGCCATCCGCAGCGACGGCCTCGTGTTCGATTCCGAAACCGTCGTCCATCGCCGGCAGGTGCGCGTGGAACCCGCTTTTCCGCTGCGGGGCGAAACGGCGACGGTGCGCTATCGCCCGGCCGGCGGGCCCTTGGCCGCCGCCGATCCGGGTTTCCTGTATTTGGGCGCGGATGCCTTCACCAACGCGTGGCTCGACGCGCCGATGACGTGGAATGCGGCGCAAGGGGTCTGGGAGAGTTCGTTCGTGGTGCCGACGACGGTCGTCCACCGGCTGGCGTTCGTGTTCCGCGATGCCGCCGGCGCGATCTGGCACAACAATTACACCTACAATTGGCAGGCGCTGCTGGGCCGCGCCAGCGTGTCGCCGACCGCGCTCGTCGCCGGCGCCGCCGCGACGATCCGCTACGAAGCCGACGTGGGGCCGCTGGCCGGCGCTACGCAGGTGGAGGCCTGGGTTTCCTGCAACGGCGACCGGTTTCCGGCGCCGCGGCGCGTGCCGATGACCCACGCGGGCGGCGCGCGCTGGGAAGCGGCGATCGCCGTGCCGGACTCCGCCCGCGAACTGGTCGTGGCGTTTTCCGACGGCGCCGGCTGGGACGACGACGACGGCCGCACGTTCGCCTGGCCCGTATCCGGGGCGACGGCCGCAGCCTGGCCGCCGGCGCCGGTGGCGGCGCTCGGCACGCCGGCGATTTCGGACAACCCGGACGGCGCCGCGCCCAACCACGTCGGCGACAACTTCGATCTCGCCGAAGTCGGCCCGGCGGTGGCCGCGCCCGCCGCCGCGCGGGGCTTCGGCGATTGGGGCGCCGTGCGGGCGAACGCGGACGCCGCGAACTTATATCTGGGCGGCACGAACGCGGATCTGGGCGGAAGCAACAACGTCCTCGTGCTTTTCCTGGGCGTGGACACGCTGACGGACAACGCCTGGAATCTGTGGCACAAGTCCGGCCCGCCCCTGGCGCTCGATTTTCTCCACAACGTGCGCTTCGCCGAACCGGTGGACGTCGCCCTCGTGCTGGGCGACGCCTACGGCGACGGGCCGGACTACACCAATTTCACCTATGGCGGTTGCGATTTCGGCCAAGGCATCTACTACGTCGGCACCAACGGCGCCGCGTTCGTGCCCGTCGCCGGCGCGCGGCTTTCGCAGTTCGACGGCACCGGCGCCGTGGCGTGCGCGACGGCCGGCGACTCCGACCATCGCCGCACGACGCGCTGGGAGGCGGCGATTCCCTGGAGCGCGCTCGGGGCGGCGGGACCGCAAGCGGTCAGCAATATTTTCCTGTGCGGGGTGATCGCCTCGGATGGAACCAGCGGCAGCGACCGGTATTTGTCCCGAACCTATTTGGGCGCGGGAGCATGGGGCGCGACGGACGCCTATGGCCAACACGCCTATCGCACGGAAACCTTGCGTCCGGAGCGCGTGAATTTCCTCCACGCCGATCTGCGGGGCGACGGCCTTTCCAACGGCTGGCGCCAGGCGTGGTTCGGCACGCCGGACGGGCCGCCTGCGGACGAGGATTCCGACGGCGACGGGCAGGACAATTATTCCGAGGAAATGGCCGGCACCCATCCGCTCGCTGCGGATTCGCGCTTCGAACTGACGGCCGGCGCCGCGGCGTTGAATTGGCCCTTCCGCGCCGAACGCTTCTACGACGTGTGGTACACCCCCGACCTGTTGCAGCCGTTCCTGCCGCTGGCGACGGGATTGGCCACCAACGCCTACGCGCCGGAGTCCAATGGATTCTATCGGCTGCGCGTTCGCAAGTGACGCCGGCTACGGCGAGTCCGTGCCGAAGCTCGTCATGTCCGTGAACGCGGACAGATGCACGCGGCGCAGGGGCAAGACGAGCCCCGCCGTTTTTTCGCGCAGCGCCGCGTTCCAGCGCGCGACGGCCGGGGCGGAGGTCGCGGCGAGTTCCGCGTTGGCGAAATAACCCAAGGTCGCGTGCGGCACGTAATCGGGGTGGGGGCGCACGCCGAAGCGCGCCGCGAAGGCGGCGGACAAGGCGTCGCGCGCGGCTTGCAGGCGCGCGAGACGTTCCGCGGCGGCGGCGTCCACCGGTTCCAGGTGCGCCACCAGCGAGACGTTGCTCCAGTTCTCGATGCGCGCGCAGCGCAGTCGGAGATCCCAGTCCGGACAGGCCAGCACTTCCGAGGCCCGCACTTCGCGGAACAGATCGTCCGGAAAGGTTTTCGTCGGAATCGACTGCAGGAAGCGCGCCCAGGCGGCGCGCCATTCCGGCGCGACTTCGGCCAACTTGCCGTCGTTCACGCCGTCCCAGACCGTGACGTGATAGGACGGCAAGGGCAGCAGGCGCAGGCCGTGTTCGGCGATCAGGGCGTCGTCCTCCAATTCCGCGACGCCGGCGCACAAGGCGCGCAGCCAGGTGTCGTCCGCCGGCGGATCGAACAGGAGCGAAAACCCGCGGAACGGCGCCCAGCGCGGTTCCAGGCCGAGCAATTTCGGATTGGTGATGGGAATCATGCGCGTTTGACGGCGGTGGCCTTGAAGAACGTGTAGCAGAAAACGCCGTCGTCTTCGGCGGCGCGGAGCAGATCCGCGACGCCTTGGTCGAAGTCGGCGGCGGTGACCAGGCCGGCGGCCAGCGCTTCCGCGCGGACGCCGGCGATCATGGCCGCGAAGGTCTTTTTCGTGAAGCCCTCCACGAGGCCGGGGCGGCTCGCATCGACGTAGACCATTCGGGGCGAAACGCGGACGTCGGCCAAGCCGGCGCCGCGCAACAGGGGGAAGAGTTGGCGGCCGATCAAGGCGTTGCCGCCGGCGCGCGCCTGCAATTCGACTTGGCAGCGGATGGCGCGGCGCGCGGCTTCGCTGTCGGGATGGAAAAACGTCGAGCCGTGGTCGCCTTCGATGGCCGTGAGCGTGCCGCCGGGCTTCAAGACGGCCAAGAGCTTCCGCAACGCCTCGGCGGGCCGGGCCAGATGTTCGAGGACGAAGCACAGGAAGACGTGGTCGAAGGATTCCGGCGCGAACGGCAGGTCGAAGACGTCCGCCTGCCGCAGCGTCACGTTCGCGAAGCCGGCAGCTTCCACGGCTTGCCGGGCCTGGGCGACGGACGCTTCCGAGACGTCGATGGACGTGATGTCCGCCTGCGGGCTGTGGGCGGCGAGGATGACGGTCTGGGCGCCGACGCCGCAGCCGGCTTCGAGGACGCGGCTGCCGGCGGGATAGGCGGTGTCGGCGTGCAGCAAATCCACGAGCGTGGCGGCCTGGTCTTGCAGGCGCAGGTTTTCGCGCGGGTCGTAGCCGTGCACGTAGGAGCGGGTCATGGCGCAGGTTCCTCGGCGCCGGCCGCCGCGCCGCGAGGGCGCCGCGCGCGACCGGCGATCCAATTCCACAGGATGGCCCATCCGGCGCCGATCAGCAAGGCCGCAAGCGCGAAGGAGGGCAGGAAAACCGTGCGCGCCACCCACGTGTTCTGGACGTCTCGCTGGGGATTGGCGCCGACGAGGACGACGACGGCGAAGCAAAACCACGCGACGAGCACGAGCAAGAACGCGGCCTGCGCACGGCGGCCCATGCGCCGCAGCGCCAGGACCGGAACCAGCGCAAGCGCGGCGAGCGGCGGGTAAAATTGCGCGGCCAACAACCGGCCGTACCAGGCCAGATCGCGGAGAAACGTCCCGGGCTGCGCAAACGGATCCAGCGGCGCCAGCGCTTCGTACTGGCCGCGGCTCACGACGTGCCAGAATCCCTCCCACGTGCAGGCTTGTCCCCAATTCATGGGCGGACGGTGCGCGGCGGCCAGCGGCAAATAGACGTAGGGCAGCAGGCCTGCGAGCAGGAGCAGCAGCAGTCCGGCGACGGGCCGCGTGGTCCGGAAAACGGCCAGGAGTCCGGCGCAGGCCACCACGCTCCCCAGAACGCCGCCGCCGATGGCCGGCCGGAGGGAACCCCATTTGAATTCAACGAAGAGGAATCCGCAAAACAGCAGCGCAGCCATGGCCAGCCGCGCGAAATCCCTGAACGACACGAGCGCCGCCGCCAGCAGCAGCACGGGCAGGAATAGGATCAGCAGCGGCGAAACGGCGAGGCCGAAGCCGGCGAGGAAGGCGAGCAAATAGGGGGAGCGCCGGTCCGCGAGTTCGACCCACCGCAGCGCCAGGGCCAACAGCACGAGGAAATAGAAGTTGGTCAATGTGTGGGTTTCGGCGACGACCGCCTGCGACCACGTCGTCGGCGAAAAAGCGAACAGCCAGCCCGCGGCGAGGCCGGAAACGGCGCACAAGGCGTCGGAAGCGGCGACGACTCCGCGCGCCAGGCGGCAGGTCAAGGCGGCCAAGAGACCGCACGCCAAGGCGCCGAAAAAGGCGGACATCCAGTTCACCGCCCAAGCCGGATTCGGATGGCCGTGGTATTGGGCCGCCGGAAACAGACAGATGAAGCCCTTGGCCAACAACGTCCAAACGGGATACCCCGGCACGCGGCCCACGCCCAGATGATCGGCCGCCACCACCAGCGCTCCGGAATGCTCCAGCGTGACCGTCGGGGCCAAGGTGGCCCGGAAAACGACGAACGCCACCAACGCGGCGAGGCCGGCCGTTTTCCAATCGAGAGCCCCGAAGGTGCGCGGTGCGGTCATGGGGACAGGCTACGCCCATGGGAAAATCGGGTCAAGAAGCCCTCCATCTCCATGTCCCATGCGCGGATGGAAATAGAGCACCGCGGCGCCGAACGGGCTTGAACGTCATCCGCGGGGCCGGCCATGGATTTCGGCAATTTCGAAGGGTAAAACGGTTGACGCGCGCGATTTCTGTTGCATTTTTCCGGGAAAAGGCGGAAAAGGCACGTCGCAATTTTCGTGGCCGGAGGGCCCTGCGTCATGTTGGCTGAATTTCATCAAGGAATCGAGTGGTTGTTCGGCGTCGCCATGGGGGCGACGTTCGCCTTGTCGTGGGTGTATTGCATTCTGACGGTGGCGGCGATCGTGTTCCGTCGGCATCGCCCGGCGGAGCCGGCGTGGCCGGCCGGCGCCGAGCATCCGCGCGTCACGGTCCAGATTCCGACCTACAACGAACTGGCGGCGCTGAATTGCGCGCGCTGCTGCCTGGATTTCGATTATCCGGCGGACAAGCTGCAGATTCTGATCGGCGACGACAGCAACCGGCCGGCGATTTCCCGCGAGATCGATGCGTTCGCCGCGGCGAATCCCCGCGTGCAGGTGTGCCGCCGGGGGAGCAACGCGGGCTACAAGCCGGGCAACTTGAACCACCTGCTGGCGCAGACGACCGGCGACTACGTTTTGATCTTGGATTCCGATTTCCTGCCGGAAAGGGATTTCCTGCGGCGGCTGGCCGCGCCGGCGGCGCGGGATCCTTCGCTGGCGGGCGTGCAGGCGTCGTGGCGCGTGGCCAATGCGCGGCAAAACTACAGCACGCTCATGGGCGCCGGCATCATCAACGTGATCCACGTGGTGATCTTGCCGCTGCTGCGGCGGCTGGCGAAAACGGGCATGTTCTGCGGTTCGGCGGAACTGGTGCGCAAGGACCTGCTGACGGCGAAGGGCGGCTGGACGGTGGGCGCGCTGACGGAAGACGTGGATTATTCGCTGCGCGTGCTGGCCGATGGCCGGCGCATCGAGTTCCTGGAAGACTTGTCCTGTTCCTGCGAAACGCCGCACACGCCGAAGGATTTGTTCCGGCAGCAGATGCGGTGGGCCTACGGCGTGATGCGCGCCTTGATGACGCACGGCGGCAAACTGCTGGTTTCCCGGCCGGCGCGCAAGCGCACCAAAACGGCCGTGGTTTGCTTCTGCGGCGGCTATCTGATGGTGGCGCTGATGCTGGCGACGACGATTCTCGGCGCCTTGAGCGTGGCGACCGGCTGGCTGGCGGGCGGGGCCGCCGTCTCCGGCGCCAACTTCCTCGGCGTTGGTCTGGGCGGATCGCTGGTGAACTTCCTGCTGACCTGCGGCATGCTGGTGTCGTCGGTTTGCGCCGGTTTCATGAGCGGCTTCGGGACGCGCAGCGCCCAGAAGCTGGTGGTGGCTTCGCTGAGCATCGGATTCGTCCTTTTGTTCTTCGTGGGCAAGGGGCTGCTGAAGGCGATGCTGGGGCTGCCCATGCATTGGTTCATGCTCAAGAAGAACGGCAACGAACGGATGCTGACGACGGCGACGCCGATCTGATCGGCAGGGGACTCCGCAGAGCGGTCGCATCCGCATCCGGCGGTGGGCGTTCCGGCGGAAAATGGGCATTGGGACTTGTTTTTCGCTCAAAGGGGGGTATTCTTGCGCACTTCTTTTATTGATTTAGAGTTTGGAGCGTTTCCATGTCGAAAATGAAGGAAATCGGAGTGGCGGTGCTGGGCTTCGGCACGGTGGGGGCCGGCGTGGTCGAGACCCTGCAGAAAAACGGCGCGCTGCTGGCGGAACGGCTGGGCCTGCGGCTCGTGCTGCGCGGCGTGGCGGATTTGGACGTGAAGACCGACCGCGGCGTGGCGGTGGATCCGGCCTTGCTGACGACCGACGGGGCGGCGCTGATCGAACGCCCGGACGTGGACGTGGTGGTGGAACTGATCGGCGGCACCGGCGCGGCGAAGAAGTTCATCCTGCAAGCCCTGCGCAAGGGCAAGCCGGTGGTGACGGCGAACAAGAAGCTGCTGGCCGAACACGGCGAGGAAATCCACCGCGTGGCGGAGGAGAACAAGACCGAGATCCTGTTCGAAGCCTCCGTGGGCGGCGGCATTCCGATCATCAAGGCCCTGCGCGAAGGGCTGTGCGCGAACCGCATCCAGAGCCTCTACGGCATCCTGAACGGCACCTGCAACTACATCCTGACCCGGATGGAGGCGGAAAAGCTGCCGTTCGACGAAGTGCTGAAGGCGGCGCAGGCGGCGGGCTACGCGGAAGCGGAACCGAGCCTGGACGTCGACGGCCACGACACGGCCCACAAGGCGGCGGTGCTGGCCTCGCTGGCCTATGGCTGCAACGTGCCCCTGGACAAGGTGCGCGTGGCGGGCATCCGCGGCTTGGCGGGGGCGGACATCGCCTACGCGGCGGACATGGGCTACCGGATCAAGCTGCTGGCGATCATCCGCGGCGGCGCCGACGGCGTCGAAGTGAGCGTGCAACCGACGCTGGTGAAGCACAGCCACCAGTTGGCGGCCGTGTCGGGCGTTTTCAACGCCGTGCTGGTGCAGGGTGACGTGGTGGGCACCACGCTGTACTACGGCCGCGGCGCGGGCCGCGCGGCGACCGCCAGCGCGGTCGTGGCCGACCTGGCCGACGCGGCGCTGAACCTGCGCGCCGGCGGGCGCCGGCGCGACCTGAGCGCCGTGCACGCGAAGACCCCCGTCGCGTTCCGCGATCCGGACGAGATCGTCGCCCGGCATTATCTGCGCTTTTCCATGAAGGACGAACCGGGCACCTTGGCGCGCGTGGCGACGGTGCTCGGCGCGCACCGCATCGGCATCGATTCGGTGATGCAAAAGGAAGCCGCGAAGGGTGCGGCCTACGTGCCGGTGATTCTGGTGACCGGTCCGGCGCCGGAACGCGAAATGGCCGCCGCGCTGGCGGAGATCGCCGCGCTGGCCGGTGCGACCGACCGGCCGGCGGTGACCTACCGCATCGAAGATTTCGAATAGGCAAGAACAACCGCGAGGAGAACACAGGCATGGCCTTGTACGTGCAGAAATACGGCGGCAGTTCCGTGGCGGACGCCGCCTGCATGCGCCGCGTGGCGCAGCGCATCTACGACACGCAGAAAGCCGGCAACCAGGTGGTGGTGGTGGTGAGCGCCATGGGCGACACGACCGATGACCTGATCGCGCTGGCGAAGCAGGTGATTCCCGATCCCAACGAACGCGTGATGGACAGCCTGATGGCCACCGGCGAGATGGCTTCCAGCGCGATCCTGACGATGGCGCTCCACGCCCTCGGCGCGAAGGCGATTTCGATGACCGGCCAGCAGGCCGGCATCAAGGTGGACGGCACGCACCTCAAGGCGAAGATCCAGAAAATCGATCCCAAGCGCATCAAGCAGCACCTCCGGCAGGGCTGCGTGGTGGTCGTGGCGGGCTTCCAGGGCCTGAATCCCGCGGAGGACGTGGCGACGCTGGGGCGCGGCGGCTCGGACACGACCGCCGTGGCGGTGGCCGCGGCCCTGAAGGCCGACCGCTGCCAGATCCTGAAGGACGTGGACGGCGTGTTCACGGCCAATCCCCGCGTGGTGCCGTCGGCGCGCAAGCTCGACGAGATCGCCTACGAGGAAATGCTGGAACTGGCGAGCTGCGGCGCCGAAGTGCTGCAGTCGCGCGCCGTCGAGTTCGCGAAGAACTACGGCGTCGTTTTGGAAGTGCTTTCGAGTTTCGAAGTCAAGCCCGGCACGCTCGTGCGGGAGGAGGATGCGAAGATGGAACAGATGATCATTCGCGGCATCGCCGCCGACAAGAACCAGGCCAAGGCCACCCTGCTGGGCGTGCCGGACACCCCGGGGGTGGCCGCGCGCATCTTCAAGAGCCTGGCCGCCGCCAACCTCAACGTGGACATGATCGTCCAGAACGTCAGCGCGGCGGGCGTCACCGACGTCTCGTTCACCGTGGCGAAGGACGACATCAGCAAGACGAAGCGCGTCATCGAGCCGCTGGTGAAGGACGTCCGGGCCGCCGGCCTGAACTTCGACGGCGACATCGCCAAGGTGAGCATCGTCGGCGTGGGCATGAAGAGCCACTCCGGCGTGGCCTACAAGATGTTCGACGTGCTGGCCGCCAACAAGATCAACATCGAGATGATCTCGACCTCCGAGATCAAGATTTCCGTCGCGATCCGCGCGCAGGAGGCCGATCGGGCCGTCCGCGCGCTGCACGATGCGTTCGGCATGGGCCAAGCCGCCCGGAAGCGGCCGGCGCCGGCCCGGAAGAAATCCGCGAAGAAGTAGCAGGCAACGGGCGTCTGGGCCCGGGGAGATCCGCATGAAAAAGGTCATCGTCTACGACACGACCCTGCGCGATGGCGCGCAGGGGGAGGGCATCAGCTTTTCCCTGCCGGCCAAGATTCGGATCGCCCGCTGCCTGGACGAGTTCGGCATCGACTACGTCGAAGGCGGCTTCGCCGCGTCGAACCCGAAGGACATGGCCTTCTTCAAGGAAATGAAGAAGGTGAAGCTGCGCCACGCGAAGCTGGCGGCGTTCGGCAGCACGCGCCGCGCGCACCTGACGGCGGCCCAGGATCCCGGCTTGGCGGCGATCCTGGAAGCCGGCACGCCCGTGGCGACGATCTTCGGGAAGAGCTGGCGGCTGCACGTCGAGCAGGTGCTCAAGACGACGCCGGAGGAAAACCTGGCGATGATCGCCGACTCCGTGCGCTACCTCAAGAAGCGCGGCAAGGAAGTGATCTACGACGCCGAGCATTTCTTCGACGGCTACGCGGACGATCCGGACTACGCGCTGCGCACGCTGCAGGCCGCGGCGGACGCCGGCGCGGATGCGCTGGTGCTGTGCGACACCAACGGCGGGCGCCTGACGTCCGAAGTCGTGCGGACCACCGCGGCGGTGGCCGCGCGCTTTCCGCGGGCGCCGCTGGGCATCCACACCCACAACGACGCCGACCTGGCGGTGGCCAATTCGCTGGCGGCGGTCGAGGCCGGCGCGGCGATGGTGCAGGGCACGATCAACGGCTACGGCGAGCGCACCGGCAACGCGAACCTCTGTTCGATCATCCCGTCCCTGGCGCTCAAGCTGGGCGCGAAACTGGCTTGCGGCGGGCATCTCCGGAAGCTGCGCAGCCTTTCGCTGCTGGTGGACGAAATCGCCGACCAGCGACCGGCGAAGAACCGCCCCTACGTGGGCGAGAGCGCCTTCGCCCACAAGGCGGGCATGCACGTGGACGCGGTCAGCAAGACGTCCAAGAGCTTCGAGCACGTCGATCCGGAGAGCGTCGGCAACGAGCGGCGCATCCTGATGAGCGAACTGTCCGGCGCCAGCAACGTGCGCCTGAAGACCGGCGAAATGGGCCTGGTGTTCCAGAAGGATTCGCCGGCGGTGAAGGACATCCTGCGCAAGCTGGAGCATCTGGAAAAGCACGGCTACGCCTTCGAGTCGGCGGACGCCTCCTTCAAGCTCCTGGTGCAGAAGGTGCTCAAGAAGCACGTGCCGTTCTTCGAACTGCAGGGCTTCAGCGTCGTGGTGCAGAAACGCGACGCCGCCAGCAAGGCGACGACCACGGCCACCATCAAGATCGCCGTGAAGGGCAAGACGGAATTGACGGCGGGCGAGGGCGACGGTCCCGTGGACGCCCTCAACAACGCCCTGCGCAAGGTGCTGCATCGGTTCTATCCGGGCATCGATTCCGTGGTGCTGCAGGACTACCACGTCCGCATCCTCAATCCCGAAACGGCGACGCAGGCGACGACGCGCGTGCTGATCGACTCGTCCGACGGGCGCGAGCGGTGGGGCACCGTGGGCGTCAGCGAAAACATCATCGAAGCGTCGTGGGAAGCGCTGGTGGACAGCGTGGAATACAAGCTGTTCCTCGACGAGCAGCGCCGCCGCGCCAAGAAGAAGTAGAGGGTTGGATCATGTCCGAGTTGCCGAAAACCTACGATCCCAAGGCCATCGAGCCGAAATGGTACGGCTGGTGGCTGGAGAAGGGCTATTTCCACGCCGAAGCGGCGCGCGGCGGCAAGCCGTACGTCGTCGTGATCCCGCCGCCGAACGTGACGGGCATCCTGCACATGGGCCACGCCCTGAACGAATCGATCCAGGACGTGATGGTCCGTCGCAAGCGCATGCAGGGCTTCAACGCCGTCTGGGTGCCGGGCACGGACCACGCGGGCATCGCCACGCAGAACGTGGTGGAGCGCCAGCTCAAGAAGGAAGGCAAGAGCCGCTGGGACATGCCGCGCGAGGATTTCCTCGAGCTGGTGTGGGCCTGGAAGGAACAGTACGGCGGCACGATCCTGAACCAGCTCAAGAAGCTGGGCAATTCCTGCGACTGGGACCGGACGCGCTTCACCATGGACGAAGGCCTCAGCGCGGCCGTCGCCGAGGTGTTCATCCGCCTCTACGAAAAGAAGCTGATCTATCGCGGCGAGTACATCATCAACTGGTGCCCGCGCTGCTGCACGGCGCTGTCCGACGAGGAAAGCGAGCACGAAAACCAGGCCGGACATCTCTGGCACATCCGCTATCCGGTCAAGGGCGGCCGCAAGAACGAATACGTGACGGTCGCGACGACGCGCCCGGAGACGATGCTGGGCGATACGGCCGTGGCGGTGAATCCGCGCGACGAGCGCTACGCCAAGCTGAAGGGCAAGACGCTGGTGCTGCCGATCCTGAACCGCGAAATTCCGGTGATCGAGGACGACTTCGTCGATCCGCAGTTCGGCACCGGCGCCGTGAAGGTGACGCCCGCGCACGATCCCAACGACTTCGAGATGGGCCGCCGGCACGACCTGCCGATGATCGCCGTCATGACCGAAACCGCGGAAATGAACGAAAACGCGGGACCGTACCAGGGGATGTCCCGCGAAGAGTGCCGCCAGAAGATCGTGGCCGACCTGCAGGCGGCGGGCCTGCTGGTGAAGGTGGAAGACCACGCGCACGCGGTGGGGCACTGCTACCGCTGCCACACGGTGATCGAGCCGCGCCTGTCGCCGCAGTGGTTCGTCAAGATGAAGCCGCTGGCCCGGCCGGCCATCGAGGCGGTGAAGGACGGGCGCATTCGTTTCGTGCCCGAACGCTGGAACAAGACCTATCTCGAGTGGATGGAGAACATCCGCGATTGGTGCATCAGCCGCCAGATCTGGTGGGGCCACCGCATCCCGGTGTTCTACTGCGAGGAAACGGACTGCCAGCACGAGTGGGCCGCCAAGGGCCAGCCGACGACGTGCCCGCGCCGCGGTGCCGAGCCGTTCCGGCAGGACCCCGACGTGCTCGACACGTGGTTCAGCTCGTGGCTCTGGCCCTTCAGCGTCTTCGGCTGGCCGCAGGACAATCCGGACCTCAAGACCTATTATCCGACGAGCGATCTCGTCACCGCG
This sequence comes from uncultured Verrucomicrobiota bacterium, assembly GCA_964436715.1. Classification (GTDB taxonomy): domain Bacteria; phylum Verrucomicrobiota; class Kiritimatiellia; order CAIQIC01; family Lenti-01; genus Lenti-01. The sequence continues at coordinate 13,766 of CAYTEK010000021.1, forward strand.
CCGGACATCATTTTCTTCTGGGTGGCGCGCATGATCATGGCCGGCCTGGAGTTCATGGGCGACGTGCCGTTCCGGCGCGTCTACCTGCACGGCACCGTGCGCGACAACCAGGGCCGCAAGATGAGCAAGAGCCTGGGCAATTCCATCGACCCGCTCGACATCATCGGCGACTTCAGCGCCGACGCGCTGCGCTTCAGCCTGATCGCCCTGACGGCGACCGGACAGGACGTCTACGTGTCGAAGGAAAAATTCGAGCTGGGCCGGAACTTCGGCACGAAGATCTGGAACGCGGCGCGTTTCCTGCAGATGCACACCGGCGACCGCGCCATCGACGTGGGCCGCCCGGAATTCGATCCCGCGCTGCTGACCGCCGACGACCAGCACATCCTGGCGCGGCTGCACAAGACCATCGCGGACTGCGACGAGAACGTGGAGCGCTGCCGCTTCAACGACTACGCGAAGGCGATCTACGAGTTCTTCTGGCACGAATTCTGCGACTGGTACGTGGAGTACGCCAAGCAGCCGCTCTACGGCGCCGACGAGGCGCGCAAGGGCGAAGTGCTGAAGGTGATGCACTACGTTTTGTCCAACGCGCTGCGCCTGCTGCATCCCATCATGCCGTTCCTGACCGAGGAACTGTGGCAGGGGCTGGGCTACGCGTCCTTGGCCGAATCCGTCATGATCGCGCCGTGGCCGCAGGTGCTCGACGAGGAAGAGCTGGCGGCATGGGGCGTGCAGGCCGATGCCGTGGCCTACGTGGACGCCAAGCACGCGGCGATCGGCCTGGCCCGCAACCTGCGCGCCGACTACGGCCTGGCGCCGGGCCAGGCCGTCGATTTCGTCCTGCGGCCGGCCGACGCCGCCGTCGGCGACCGGGTGCGCGCGGACCGCGCGGCCTATTTGCCGTACCTGAAGGCGGACAAGCTGGAGGTGGAGGCCGATTTCGCGCCGGCCAAGGCCATGCCCAGCGTCATCACGCCCTTGGGCACGCTGTTCATGTCGCTGGAAGGCCACGTGGACGTGGAGGCGGAAAAGAAGCGCCTGGCGGAGCAGCTGCAGAAGACCGAGCAGGAACTGGCCAGCGCCAGCAAGCGGCTCGAAAACGAGAATTTCGTCAGCCGGGCCCCGCCGGAGGTGGTGGAGCAGGTGCGCGCCCGCAAGCACGAGCTGCAGGAAAAGCGCGACAAGCTCGGCAAGCTGATCGACGCGATGTCGGCGCCCTAGCCGCCGAACGATTTCGAAAACGAAGGAGAAAACCCATGGCCAAGGAACTGGCATTTGTCTTGATCAATCCCTACACGGTTTCCAAGTCGCGCACCGGCGGCGTCATCGCCCGCTACATCAGCCGCACCGGCCTGGACCTGGTGGCGGCGCGGATGTTCGCGCCCCACGCGAAGCTGGCGCAGGCGTTCGCCGACCAGATCCGCCACGACACGGACGTGGATCCGGTGATCCGGCCCCTGCTGGCGGACTACGCCGCGCGGGAATACGGCCCCGATCCGGCCACCGGCCACCACCGCCGCGTGATGATGCTGCTCTTCGAAGGCGAAAACGCCATCCAGCTCGTGAAGGACGTCACCGGACCGATCCGCCCGACCAACAGCGGCGAAACCGTGCGCGACACCTACGGCGACTACATCCTCGACGCCGCCGGCGCCGTGAAATACCTCGAACCCGCCGTCTTCATCGCGCCCAACCGCCACGCGGCGGGCGAGGTGCTCAAGCTCTGGGCGAAGTACAGCGTCGAATGCGGCGGGCTCGTCGATGCCGCCGGCGACGTGACCCAAGGCGCCGCGTCGGAAGCGGCGCTCGTCATCCTGAAGCCCGACAATTTCCGCTTTGCCAGCGCGCGGCCGGGCCTCATCATCGACATCTTCTCCCGGTCCGGCCTGCGGATCGTCGGCGCGAAGATCCATCGCATGACCGTCGCCGAGGCCGAGGAATTCTACGGTCCCGTCCGCGAGGTCTTGCGCGAAAAGCTCAAGGGCAAGGTCGCGGAACGCGCCGCCAAGGCCGTGGCCGCGGAACTGGGCATGGAAATTCCCGAAGGCGTGAAAGGCCAGCTCGGCGAGCTGATCGGCCCCATGTTCGGCGACAACCAGTTCTACCAGATCGTCCAATTCATGACCGGTCGCTGGGGCGAAGGGCTCGTGGACGAGGAAAAGGCCAAGCCCGGCACGCTCCGCTGCCTCCTGCTGGTCTACGCGGGACCCAACGCCATCTCGCGCATCCGCAGCATCCTCGGCCCGACCGACCCCAGCAAGGCGCTGCCGGGTTCCGTCCGCCGCGAATTCGGCCAGGACATCATGGTCAACGCCGCGCACGCGTCCGATTCCGTCGAAAACGCCAAGCGCGAAATGGGCATCACCAAGGTCGGGGATGAAACCATCCGGCCATGGGTCGAAGCCTACTATCCCTAGACGAAACGCAACCGCTCGAACCGCCAACCCCCCGCCAACCAGGAGGCTGACATGTTTTTCTCCGGAATCAAACCCGCCCCCGCCGACCCCATCTTGGGCCTGACCGAGGCCTTTCGCAAGGATCCCCGCCCGCACAAGGTGAATCTCGGGGTGGGCGTCTTCGTGGACGAGAAAGGCGCGACGCCCGTGTTGGAATGCGTCAAGCGCGCGGAACGCTTGCTGTGGGAAACGGAAAAATCGAAGGGCTACACGCCCATCCCGGGACCGGCGGAATACGGCGAGGCGGTGGCCAAGCTCGTGTTCGGCGCGGACTTCCACGGCTTGGCCCTGCACGCCGTCGCGGCCACGCAATCGCCCGGCGGCACCGGCGCGCTGCGCATCGGCGCCGAATTCCTGAAGTCGTTCCGGGCGGGCGCCGCGGTGTGGATGCCCGATCCGACCTGGGACAACCACAAGAGCGTGTTCGCCGCCGCCGGCTGTCCCGCGAAGTTCTATCCGTACTACGATTCCGCCCGGCGCGGGGTGGACGTGGACGCGATGTGCGCGGCGCTGGCGCAGGTGCCGGCGGGCGACGTCGTCTTGCTGCACGTGTGCTGCCACAACCCGACGGGCGCGGATCTCGACGCGGCGGGGTGGGTGCGGGTGGCCGCCGTCGCGGCGCAGGCCGGCTGGTTCCCGTTCTTCGATTTCGCCTACCAGGGCTTCGGCGACGGCGTCGCCGAAGATCGCGCCGGCCTGCTGGCCGTGCTGGCGAAGGTGCCGGAGGCGCTGGTGGCTTCGTCGTTCTCCAAGAACATGGGCCTGTACGGCGAGCGCGTCGGCGCGCTGCTGCTGGTGGGCGAGAGCGCGGCGGCCGCGGCCGCGGCGCTGTCGCAAATCAAGCGCATCGTCCGCACGATGTATTCCAATCCGCCCAAGCACGGCGCGGCCTTGGCCCGCATGGTGCTCGAGGACGCCGAATTGCGCGACCTCTGGCTGCAGGAATTGGATGCCATGCGCCAGCGCATCGCCGGCAACCGGCGCCTGCTCGTGGACGGCCTGGCCCGGCGCAAGACGGGCATCGATTTCTCGTTCATCGTCCGCCAGAAGGGCATGTTTTCCTTCAGCGGCCTGAGCGATGCGCAGGTGGAATTCCTCCGCGCGCAGAAGGGCATCTACATGGTCAAGGGCGGACGCATCAACGTCGCCGGCCTGCTGCCCGAATCGCTCGACTACGTCTGCGATTCCATCGCCGAGAGCCTGAAGATCTAGTCCCGCCGCTTCAGAGCGCGGCGGAGACGCCGGCGAGCTGGCCGGAGCAGAAGGCCCACTGGAGATTCCAGCCGCCGGTGGGGCCGTCGAGATCGAGGATTTCGCCGGCGAAATGCAGGCGCGGCGTCAAACGGCCTTCCAGCGTCGCCGGATTCACCTGCTTGAGGGCGATGCCTCCGGCCGTCGCCATGCTGTCGGCGAATCCCCCGGTGCCGCGCACGGTCAGCGGCCAGGCGACGAGACGTTCCGCCAAGTTCTTTTCCTGCGCCGCGGACAGGCGGGAGAACGTCAGGTCCGGCGGAATGCCCGCCTGTTCCAGCAGCGTGCCGACGAGGGCGCGCGGCAATTGCCGCGCGAGCCAGGCGTGGATCGCGCGCGCGCCGGCCTCGCGCCGCAGCATCCGGAAATCCGGCTTTTCGTGGGCGAGATCCAGAAGCAGGCCGACGTCCGGCGCATCCAGCAGGCGCCGCGCGACGCGGCCGGAGAGGTCGAGGACGGCGGGACCGGAAATGCCGCGGTGCGTGAACAGCAATTCGCCGCGCACGGCCGGCCCGCCTTTTCCGGCGATGGCGATCGTGGCGTCCGGCAGCGACAGGCCGCTGTGCGCGGCGGGCCAGGTTTCCGCGGTGCGCAGCGAGGTCAGCGCGGGTACGGGCGGCACGACGGCGTAGCCGAGCGCCTGCGCCAAGGCGAAGCCGGAGCCGTCGGAACCGAGCCGCGGAGCGGATTGGCCGCCGGCGGCGAGCAGGACGGACCGCGCCGCAAAGCCATCGACGCGCCACGGCGCAGCCGGCGTTTCGGGCGGCACCAGGCGCCGGACGGGGTGGTCGAAGACGAAGTGCACGCCGGCGCGCGCGCAGGCCGCGCACAAGGCGTCGCGCGCCTGCGCGGCGGACTGCGAGCGGGGATAGATGCGGCCCGTTTCGTCGGCGACGGTCGGCACGCCGACGTCGGCGAACAGGCGGCAGAGCTCCGCCGGCGGCAGCGCCCGAAAAGCGGGAATGGCGAACCGGCCTTGGCGCCCGAACGCGGCGGCGAATTCCGCTTCGGTGGCTGCGCGGGTCAAATTGCCGCGGCCGCCGCCGCTGACTTCGAGTTTCGCGCCGGCGCCGGGCAGGCGGTCCACGACGAGCACGCCGCCGGGCGGGTGGCGCCGGGCGGCGGCCAGCGCGGCCAGCAGGCCGGCCGGGCCGGCGCCAACGATGAGCAAGGAAGCGTCCACGGGGCGGGAAACCTATTTCGAGAAGGGGATCCAACGGCGCAGGATGGCCTCGAGGGTGCCGTCCTTTTGCCAATCCGCCAAGGCGCGGTTGGCGGATTCGCGCAGGGCGACGCTGCTGCGGCGGAAGCCCCAGGCGACTTCTTCGCGGGCGAAAAGGGCGGGCGCGACGGCCAATTCCGGCGCGTGGCGCAGGGACAGCCACCAGAGGGCGGGCGCGTCGTGGACCACCATGTCGATTTCGCCTTGGCGCAGGGCGGCGACGGCGTCGGCGACGGTCAGGAACGCGACGCGGCCGGCTTGGGCGAAATAGCGCGAAACGAAGCGTTCGCCGGTCCCGCCCGCGACGACGCCCACCTGCCCTTGGGCGGCCCGGATCTTGATCGGCGTGTTGAAACGCGGCAGATCGGCGGCGCGGACGAGAGCGCCTTGGCCGACGACGAGATAGGGGACGGAGAAATCCATGTGGACGCGCCGCTCTTCCGACAGGGTCAAGCCGGCCATGAGCACGTCCACCTTGCCGTCGAGCAAGGCGTCTTCGAGGCGATTCGGCGGGCAGGCGACGAAAACCGCCTTCATGCCCAGCCGTTTCGCGAGCGCGAGGCCCAGATCGATTTCCACGCCGCGCCAGCGACCGTCTTGGCGAAACGCCAGCGGCGGCGCATCCGCCACGGTGCCGATGCGGAGGGTGCCGTTCGGCGCCGACCCGACCGTGGAGCAGCCCGCGGCGCAAGCCAAGCCGCCGAGGATCCAGGCCGCCGCCAGCTGCCGCGCGAATCGCCGCATGGGACGCTAGGCCCCCGCGCCTTCCAGGTACTGCTTCTCGAGCGCGTCGTAGCGGTTGATGACTTGGCGCACCAATGCGCGTTTTTCGCCGTAGGGGCCGAAGAACGAACCCTTGAAACCCGCCAGGATGATGTTGCGCAGCTTGGCCGGGGTGACCGGCAGATGGGTGCACACCAGCTCCAGTTCGCGCGTGACGCTGGTCCGGGAAACCAACCGGTTGTCCGTGTTGATGGAGACCGACAGGTTGGCGTCGAGCATCTTGCGCAGCGGGTGGTCCGCCACGCTTGCGATGGACGGGATGGTCTGGAGATTGCTGGTGGGGCAGACCTCGAGCGTGATGCGGCGCGTCGCGATGTAGTCCACGAGGCATTTCACGTAATAGTCGGGATCCTTGATCGCGGGATCCTTGATCTTGTCGGCGCCGAACAGCCAGGTGCCGTGGCCGAGGCGGTCGGCGTGGCATTCGGTGATGGCCTGGAAGATGGATTCGGGGCCGTAGGCCTCGCCGGCATGGACGGTTTTCTTCAGGAAGTGCACGTGGGCGTACTGGTAGGCTTCCTTGTGGTCGATCGCCGGGAAGCCGGCTTCCGCGCCGGCGAGGTCGAAGCCGACGACGGGAATGCCCTTCTGGTGGGCCAACGCGGCGGCGGATCGGGCCAGTTCGAGCGAGGCGCCGGCCATGACTTCCTTGGCGGGCGCATGGGGCATCACGTCGAACAGCTGCGCGTAGTAGGCCGACATGTGGCGGTTGAAGAAGCGCATCGCGCAGGTGATGATGCCGTAGTGGAAGGGAATTTCGCCGCCTTGGCGCACGGCGGGGGAATTGTTGTGCTCCTTTTGCGCGCGCGCCAAGCCGCGGTTGACGCATTCGATCACTTCTTCCACGGTGAAGCCGGGGCGCACGTGGAGCTGCGGGGCGTAGCGCACTTCGACGTAGCGGACGTTTTCGGCGATGTTGTCGACGGCGAGTTCGTAGGCGACGCGCTCGAGGTTTTCGGGATTCTGCAGGACCGCGCAGGTCAGGCCGAAGCCGCGCAGATAGTCCGGCAGATCCTGGTATTTTTCCTTGAAGACCAGTTCCTGCAGGCCGGACTCCGTTTCCGAAGGCAAGGGCACCTTGGCCGCCTTGGCCAGTTCGATCAGGGTGCCGATGCGCAGCGAGCCGTCCAAGTGCAGGTGCAGGTCGGTCTTGGGAATCTTCTCGAGGAATTCGCGGGTGATTTTCGGTGCCATGGGATGCCTCCTGCCGTGGACAAATGCCTTTGGATTGGCGGGTATCTTACCCCAAGGCGCGCCGGCGCCGCAACGGGATTCCGGCGCCGCCGCCGAAGCGATCTAGCGGATGCGGCGCAGCAACGCCAAGCCCAGCACCAAGAAGACGGCGTCGGGCAGCCAGCCGGCGACCACCGGCGAAATCATCTGTTGCTTGCCGTAGGCGAGGCCGAGCCCCATCAGGATGTAGTAGCCGAAGAACGCCAGCAGCGCGAACAGGATGCCCAAGCCCATGCCGCGGCGGCCGGTGTGGAAGCCGAACGGCACGCCGACCAGCACGACGATCAGGCACAGCCACGGCGCCGCCAGGCGGTAATGGAAATCCACCATCAGGCGATTGCGGGTTTCCTTCGAAATGCCCTGGTGGCTCGCGATGAACTGGAGGATTTCGACGGCGGAACGTTCGTTGGCGTCCTTGATTTCGTTGACGAAATCCTTCGGCGTTTCGGACAGCATGGTCATTTCGAGACTGGGGCTGGACTCGACCGGGCCGGTGGGGTCGTTGCGGACGTCGTAATAGCGCGTTTCGACGTTTTCGAACCACCAGTGGCCGTCGATCCAGCGGGCGCGTTCGGCGTCCATCCGGAATTCATCGGAGCCGTCCGGCCGCTGCTGGGTGAGGTTGATGCCCAGCATCTCGTAGGAGGCGGCCGGGCGCGGGTCGAACACGTCGATGCGCCAGATGCGCCGGCCGGACGTGTTCTTGTAGGCCAGATTCGGCGCCAAGTGGGCTTGGCCGGCATGCTTGGAGCCTTGCAGCAGCAGGAATTGGCGGGCCCAGTGCGTGGCCCAGGGATTGAACAACTCGTTGATGCCCAGCAGCAAGAACGACGTCAGCAGGCCCGTGGTCAGATACGGCGCGACGAGCTGGGCGAGGCTCAGGCCGCTGGCCCGCATGGCGATCAGCTCGGAATGCTTGCCCAGTTGCCACAGCGCGTAGAGCAGCGCCAGCAAAAGCGAAATCGGCAGCAAATAGGGCAGGTAGGTCGGCAACAGAATCGCGTAGTACAGCAGGACGGATTTCAGCGCGGTGCCGGCCTCCATGAAATCGACGAAATTGCCGAACAGGTCCACGAGGACGGCGACGATGGAAAAACCGGCCATGACGTAGATCCACGGCCGGAACAAATGGCGCAAAAGATGGCGGCTGACCAATTTCATGGACAGGCGGAAGCGAACGTCCGGCCGGCGGCCGGCGGCTTCCTACGGGGCGGCGGTCACTTCCCCGGGCAGATACTTGGTCTTGTCCACCCACAGGAACCCGGTGCCGCGGCAAAGCGAGCAATTCGGCTTCTTTTCCGGGTCGCCGCCGCAGCGCGGACAGACGATCTTCACGTTGGGATTTTCCTGAAGATCGGTCGAGTTTTTCAGGACGCCCGTGTTCGCAAACCAAATGAAACCGGCAATGGCCAGCACGACGCCCACGATGCCCCAGCGATATTGGAGAGATTGATCCGTCTTGCGTCGTGTTGGAAGGGTCATTTGGCCTCCATTTTTAGGCAGTTTGATGGTTTTGGATCGGAAAAGTCAAGAATGGAGCGCCGGAAACTCGTGGAATGTCCGTCAGGGCGAAGGGGGTTCCGGCAGGACGTGGATCTTCCAGTCCTGGCCGTCGAATTCTTCCGAAGCCGACCAGACCTGGCCGAAATTGTTCGTTTGGGAGAAATCGCCGCCCGCCCGGCCGAGCAGATAGCGTTCTTCCGACGTCTCCGGCGTGCAGCCTTTCAGTTGGATGGCGTAGAAATTTTCTCCGAGTTGGGTGATCCAGGACGGGATTTCGATTTTCCAAAGGTCCAGTTCGACGGTGCCCTCGCGCGGTTGTCCGTGGAAGGCGCTTTCGGCCTGCGCGGCGTCCAGCGTGAGGGTTTTGATCCAAGCGCCCATGATCCAATGCGACATGTAGCCGTCCCACCAGCGCACGTAGATCTGCTCGTCCATGTCCCCGGCGAAATTGCGCGCCGTGAGCACGTGCAGCGCGACGGTGTCGTTGTCGGGCACTTGGTCGGTGCCGTTGCCCAAAAAGGTGAAGGACTCGCCCGGCACCCGTTCCGTGGCCCGGTCGCCGCTGCCGATGGCGTGATAGGCCCAGTCCGTCTGCAGGTCCGCGCGCGCGGCGGCGGCGGCCAGCAACGAAAACAGAAGAAACGCGGAATGCGGTTTCATGGAACGTCTCCTATGCCCCCCATCTTAACAGGCGGGACGGAGCGGCGCAACTGCCGGATGGGGAGGCTCAAGCGCCGATGGCCGCCGCGACGGGGCGGACCTCGAAATCGCAGATCAACGGCAAGTGATCGCTCAAGCGCACGTCGCGGGCGACCTCGAAATGGGTGACCCGGATTTCGGGACTGTGCAGGATGAAATCGAGCTGCCAGCGGGGCGCGCGGCTCGGGAAGGTCGGCGCGTCGGACAGGTTGGCGCTGGCCAATTTCAGGTCGGTCATGAAGTTCCGCAATTCGACCTTGCCGGCGAAGGCGTTGAAGTCGCCGGCGATCAAATACGGCTTGCGGGCGTTGTGGGCCAGCCGGGCCAAGTCGGCCAGCTGGGCGGTTCGCGTCCGGCGACCCAAGGCGAGATGCACGATGAAGATGGAGACGTCTTCCAGTTCCAGTTCCATGACGAGGCGCTTGACGCCCTTGCGGAGAAAATGGGTGCGTTCCCGGAGCACGGAGCGGCCGGAGATGCAGGCGTTGGCCTGCTTGCGCATCAACGGCAGCCGGCTCCACCACGACAGATAACTGTATTTCGAACGGCAAAACGGGTGCTTGCCCAGCCGGCGCGCAATCAAATCGGCCTGGTTGCGATGCCCGCTGCGGTAGGAGCCGGCGTCGATTTCCACCAAGCCCAGTACGTCGGCCTTTTGTTCGCGGAAGAACCGAATCAAGGATTCCAGGTTTTTGCCGGTTTTGCGGAAAAAACCGCCAAACGGCACGGGGAGATGGAACTTGAACCCCGTGCCGGTCCCGTATCGCATGTTGTAGAGAATCAGGCGCATCAGTTGCAATTTCAAGAAATCTACCCCTCTTGCCGGAAAATGCAATGGCTCGGAAAAAAGACTTGGCGCGGCCGGCGTTCGGCGGGATAAGGGGGCCATGAACAAAGTCGCCTTGATTTTGGCGCCGCATCCCGACGACGAAAGCATCATCGGCTTGCTGCCGTTGAGGTTGCGGGAGGAGTGCGGGTTTCGGGTTTGGGTGGTGCCGGCCACCTTGGGCAGCCGCATCGAGCGCCAGGCCGCCCGCCGGCGGGAACTGCGGGCCGCATGCGCCGTGTTGGGGTTCGGCGTGCGTTTTTTGAAATGCGGTCCGGCGCCGGAAACGTCCCTGGCCGCGATCTTGCGCGCGCTGCGTCCGACGGTCGTGTTTCTGCCGCATGCGCGGGATGGCCATCCCACCCATCGCGCGGCGCATCGATGGGGCGTGGCGGCCATGGACACCGTTGGCGACGCATTCCACGTCGTGGAAACCGAATATTGGCATCCGCTGGCGCAGCCCAACCTGATGGTGGCGGCCTCCGCCGCGCGGTTGAAAACCTTGCGCCGCGCCTTGGCCTGCCATGCAGGCGAGGTGGCGCGCAACGACTATGCGGCGCGCTTGCCGGCTTGGATGAGCGACAACGTGCGGCGCGGCGCCGAACGGATCGGCGGAAAGGGCGTCGCGGCGCCGCCGATCGCCCACGCCACGCTCTATCGCGCGCGCCGGCGCGTCGCCGGGAAATGGCGGGCGGAATTTCGTGGCGGGGAAACCGTCGTCTCCGCGGCGGACGTCGCCGTGTTGGCCGTCCGCTGGGCGTCGCCGGCGGACGCGTAGCCGGTCAACCGAAAAAGCTCGCTTCGCCGGCCGGGCGTTCGTTCTCGAAGATGCAGATCTGCTGGCGCATGTCGGCGCAGGCTTGCTTGAAGCGCAGGCTGGCCTGCATGAACTCGCTCTCCTGGCGCGGCGCCGCGTCGGCGGCGGGTGCGCCGCCGCCGTCCGTGTCTCGCGGCCATTTCATGAAGGCGAGGCAGGCGTCCGCGAAGTCGAGCAGGCGGCGATAGAGTCCCTTGGGCAGCCCTTGGGCGCCTTCCTTCGACATGATTTTCGCTTGGAAGGCGGGCACGATCTTGACGACGTCCGCCAGGTATTGCGCGTGCAGCTGCCGCGCGAGCCCGTTCCATTCGATGCCGTAGCGGTCCTCGTGGCTGGACAGGTCCATGGTCAGTCGGTCCGCGAGATCGAGCAGCACGAGGATGTCGCGGTAGATGCCGGTCCGGATCTTGGCATCGGCCTGGCTTTTGTCCGCCAGCTGGGCTTTCTGCTTGCGGGCGACGTCCGACGGATCGCCCATGCGAATCGGCGGCAGCTTTTTGTCCGGTTTCTTGGGCCCGCGCAGGGGCAGGGAGGACGAAGCGTTCATACGCGGTCTTTTGTAGCGCGTCGCGAAACGGGTTGCCAGCCCAAATCGCGCCGTTCAGTCCAACGCCGCCGCCAGACTGGCGCCGGCCGAGGCGCCGAGGAAATCCCAGAACACGTCCCGCCAGCTCCAGCACGTGCCCTTGACGCGCAGGTCGTAGGTTTCCTTGCCCAAGCCCGCCGCCATGGCCGCCGATCCGCCGCATGCGGCGGCGGCTTCCGGATCGAGTTCGCTCGCCGCGAGCGCGGTGCCGCCGGCGGCGAGGGCAAAGCCGGCCGCGAAATGCTTGGCCTTGTCCGGGCCCAGCCAGGAATCGTTGCAGGTGCGGAAACCGGCGCAGCCGGCCTGCAGGAGCAGGACGGCTGCGACGAGCCCGTGGAGGCCGCGGGAGACCATGGCGGGAACGGCTATTTCCGATCCTGCTGGTAGAGGATCTTGATCGCCTCGATGGCGGTGCGGATGGCTTCTTCCACGCCGACCTTGGCGATGATGGGGGCGTCGTCGTAGGTCAGGCCGATGGTGGCGAGCACTTCGCCCGCGCGGACGCGGCGGATGCTCGACACGACGAACAGCGCGGCGGATTCCATCGACGTCGAGATGACGTTCGAGCGGTACCAGGCGTTCCACTTGGCGTCGATGTCTTCGCGGATGGGGATGTCCTTGTCTTCGATGAAGAAGGCGTCCTTGCAGTGGCCGATGCCGGTGTGGGCGGCGATCTTCAGGTTCTTGGCCGCCTGGCGCAGGGCCAGGGTGACGTCGAGGTCGGCCACGGCGGGGTAGGAGAGCGGCACATACTGGCGGGTGGTGCCTTCCTCGCGCACGGCGCCGGTGGTGATGCACAGGTCGCCGAGCTTCACTTCGCGCTGGAGGGCGCCGCAGGTGCCGATGCGGATGAAGGTGTCCGCGCCGCACTTGATCAGTTCCTCGACCGCGATGGCGGTGGAGGGGCAGCCGATGCCGGTGGAGCAGCAGGAAACCTTGATGCCGGCGACGGTGCCGGTCCAGGTGCGGTATTCGCGGTTGAAGGCCACTTCCTTCGCGTTGTCGAAGAACGACGCGATGAGCGGCACGCGGCCCGGATCGCCCGGCAGCAGCACGTAGCGGCCCACGTCGCCCCGCTTCAGGTGCACGTGGTATTGCATCTCGTCGGCTTTCTTCGCCGCCTTTTTCGCTTTCTTGGCCATGGGAGATTTTCCTTTCGGTTGCTTACAGGGTTTCCTTGGCCAGTTCTTTCCAGAACTGGAGGATGAGCTTCTTCATGCTGGCCATGGCCTTCTGGGAGGTTTCGAAGACTTCCTGGTGGGTCAGGGCCTGGTTGAGGATGCCGGCGGCCATGTTGGTGATGCAGGAGAGGCCGACGACGCGCAGGCCGGCCGCGTTGGCCAGCATGGCCTCGGGCACGGTGCTCATGCCGACGGCGTCGGCGCCGAGCGTGCGCCACGAACGGATTTCGGCGGGCGTCTCGTAGGTCGGGCCGGTGCCGGCGAAATAGACGCCGTGGCGCAGCGCCACGTTGGCCTTCTTGCCGGCGCGGGCGAGCGCGCCGCGGAGCTTGCGGTCGTAGATGAACGACTGGTCGGGGAAGCGCGGGCCCCAGAACGGATCGTGCGTGCCGAGCAGCGGCGTGACGCCCATCATGTTGATGTGGTCGTCGATGATCATCAGATCGCCGGGTTTCCACTTGGGATTCGTGCCGCCGGCGGCGTTGGTCAGGAAGACGGCCTTCGCGCCGAGGCTCTTGAGCAGGAAGAGGGGGGTGGCGACGGCTTCCCAGCCCACGCCTTCGTAGTAGTGGCGGCGGCCCTGGAAGACGAAGGTTTCGATGCCGGCGGACTTGCCCCAGACGAGGCGGCCGGCGTGGCCGGCGACGCCGGCCTTGCCCAGGCCGGGAATCTTTTCGTAGGACAGGACGCCGAGCGGTTCGAAGGAATCGGCGATGTCGCTGAGTCCGGAGCCGAGAATCATGCC
>CAYTEK010000022.1:0-26953 GCA_964436715.1 uncultured Verrucomicrobiota bacterium
GGCGGCGGCGACCGCCGAGGCCGCCTTGGATGCCGAACAAAACGCCGCCCGCCTCGTGGACGCCATCATCCAGATCGAATCCAACGGCGATCCCCGCAAGGTGGGCCGGCACGGCGAACGCGGCCTGATGCAGCTCAAGTCCGGCACGTGGCACGACATGACCGTCCGCCTGTTCGGCCAGCCGCTGTCCTTCGACCAGGCGTTCGACCCCGCCATGAACCGCCGCGTCGGCGTCGCCTACCTCGCCTTCCTGCAGGAAAACCTCCTGCCCCGCCAGACCGAATGGAAAGCCGACGAACGCTCCCTCCTGCTGGCCGCCTACAACGCCGGCCCGGGCCGGTTGCGCGATTCGGGCTTCGACCTCGCGCGGCTGCCCCGCCAGACCCAGAGCTACGTCGAGCGGGCCAGCGCCTTGCACGACGCCTATCTCGGCGACGTCGCGGCGGTCTGGGCCGAACGCGTCCCGGCCGCGCTGTGAGGCGCGCCGCGCCTTTTTCTCGTTGTCTGCGCCGCGACGCCATCCTATAGTGTGCGGATCGCGGGAGATCGAACCATGAAAAACGAGCTGGAAGACAATTTCGGCCACGCCTTGCAGCTGCTGGTCACGCATTTGATCAAGAACGCGGCCAAGATCGCCAAGCCCGTGCTGCAGGGCGCGCTCGACTTCGAGAATTTCAGCTGGCGCAGCCTGGACGACGACGCCAAGCGCCGCCGCCTGCGCGAAATCGCCGAACTGACGGAGGCGCCGTCCGACGTCCATCGGCATTTCGAAGCCTATCCCCACAAGTTCAGCCAGGCCGGCTATGCCCGCTACCTGACCGCGCTGCGCCTGTACAAGGAGTCGCTGGGCGCCTAGGCGCCCACCGGTCTCGCCGTCGCATGGAACTGGATCTCCCAGATCCGATCACCGACTACAATCGCCAGATCGCCCGCCAACGCTACCTGCGCCGCGAAGAATACGTGCTCGGCCACCATCCCGGGTTCAATCTCGTCTATTGGCGGCGCATCGTGCGCGCCCCGGGCCGCGTGGATCGGCTGGGCCGCCGCTGGGGCTGGTCCGACGACCAGATCCGCCTCACCAAGGCGCTGCTCGTCAGCCGCATGGCGTGCGTCTTCATCGACCATCTCATCCGGCGCATGGCGCAGACCGGCCTGGTGTCCCCCGCCGGCGCCGCGCCGCATCTGGAATGGGAACGCCAATACCGGAATTTCCTGCTGCTGTTCCTGCGCACGCCCGAGATTCCGGGGCGCCGGGACATCGTCAAATGGATGCAGCGCCTGCACCGGTACACGGTGCCCCCCGCCTCGCTGACCGCGTTTCGGCGCCGCCATTGGCGCTGGATCGAACGCGTCATGCCGACGCTGCTGACGCCGTCCGGCGCCGCGACGCTGTTCATCCGCCGCCAGTTCAACCTGCACGGCGCGCCGCGCGGCGCGGCCCGCAAAATCTGTTTCACGGCCGCGCTCTATTCGGACATCCAGGAACGCCTCTACGGCCAGCAATGGATGTACGCCTACAGCGCCTGCATGCTGCGGCTCTACGAACGCCTGCGCCGCGCGCCCGACGTCCTGGCGGCCATCATCGAACTGGAATAGCCGTCGCCGCCGATCCGCAGGCCGGCGGCCGGGGCTCAATACATGTCCTTGCCCACGCTGTCCGTCGCGCGGCCTTTCGGCTTCCGCAGCGCCTGGACGATGCCGCGCAGCCACCCCACCACGAACCACGCCAGCACGGCGATGGAAATCACGCCCATGACCGTCAACATCGTTTCCATGCTTCCATCCTTCCGTCGTTGCTTCGATCTGTTGGCCGGGCATCCTACGCCACGCCCGCATGCCCGTCAATCGGCCGCGCCCCGGCACCTCACCATTCCCGCGCGACCAGCGCCTGCCAATTGCGGGCGTGGTTGTTGTCCCAGAGATTCCGGTCCGGGTCGCCGAAGCAAAACGCCAGGTTCCACTTGGGCGAATCCGGGACCGTGAACGTGGCCCGCCAGCGCCCCGTGGCGGCGTCCCGCGCCATCGGCACGTCCAGCAGCCGGTCGTTGAATTCGTCGCGCCCCAGGTGCAGCTGGACCCGCGCCGCATCCGCCAGCGGCCCGCCGGCCGGATCGTATTCGATCGTGCACGGCGCGCCGCGCGCCGGGAAAACCGGCGCCACCCGCACGCGGCGCCGCGCCCAGTATTCCGCGCGATCGAACGTCGTCCCGTCCGGGGTCTTCGCCTCGAGCCGGAGGACGTCCCCGGCCACGCGGAACTGGACGAAATGAAAGGCGCTCGTGGCGCAGGCGACGCGGGGATGCCGGGGATCGACCTGGTAGAGCCAGCCGCCGCCGCCGCCGCTGACCACGTACGGCACGCCGTCGATCGGCTGCATCCGCTGGTAGCCGTGCGCGTGCCCGTTCAGCACCAGATGGACTTCGTATTTCGTGAACAACGGCACCCACCACTGCCGCAGGCTTTCGTCGCCGCCGCGCTCGCCTTCGGAAAACGGCGGGCGGTGGAAGGCGGGGATCGTCCACGTCACCGCCGGATCGAACGCCGCCTTCTGGAGCTCGCGCGCCAGCCAGGCCGTGCGGCCGGGGCCTTCGAATTCCGTCGAATCGAGCAGGATGAAGCGGATGGGGCCCACGTCCAGCACGTAGTCGTGCGCGTCCGGCAGCTCGAACAGGCGATGCCAAAACGAATCCGGATTTTCCGGCTCGTCGTGGTTGCCCGACACCGGCTGGAACGTGAACGCCGCCAATTCGTCCCGCAGGCATTCGAAAAACAGGTTCCACGTGCCGATCGTCCCGGCGTAATCCCCCGCATAACGCGAATCGGCCAGATCGCCCGTCGACAGCACGAAATCCGGATTCGCCGCCACGACGCCGGCCGCCACGGCCTTCGCCGCCGCGACGTCGATCCCGCCCTGAAGGTCGTTGTGCAGCACGAACGTGAACGGCGCCTGCGGATCCGCCGGCGCCGTCCAGAACTTCCCCTGCGCCGCGTAGCCGTCGGAAGACGAAACTTCGTACTCGTAATGCATGCCCGGCTGCAGGTCGCGCAGGGTGAACACGTGCCGGCGGGAAGGCGCGGTTTGCTCGGCGGATTGGATCCTCGTTTCGGTTTCCGTTTGGAACAAGGCGTGGTATTCCACCCGCGCCGTCCCCGCCTCATGTCGTTCCCACGCCAGCGTGATCGTCGTGCGCGGGTCTTCCGTCCACGTCGCCATCACCGGCGTTTCCCAGGTGCGCGCCGCGCAGGGCAACGCCAGCAGCGCCAGCGCCAGGCCGATTCCACGCCGAATTCCGCACGTCATGCCGGCCGCCATCCGTTCAGCGCTTGGCGGACAGGTTTCGCCACACGTCGGGGTCCTTGCGCTCCAGCGCGACCACCCAGTGGGCCCGGTCCCGATGGGGCGGCAGATGGATTTCGTATTGCTGCACGAACCCGTCCGGCTGGATCACCACCATGACGCTCTTGTCCGGATCGACCGTGTCCAGCACCAGGTAGAAATCCGGCGTGACCCCCATGCCCATGAAGTTGACGGACACGTAGCCGTCGGTGTTGACGCGCGCCGAAAACGGCATGGGCAGCGCGATCGTCTGCCCGCCCACCGGCGTGAAGCGGCTCTCCATCAGGTCGCCGTGGATGATCTGCCGCTTGACCAGGCCCGTCTTCACCGCCTCGCCGGATTGCTTGACGACCGTGAACCCGCTGGACGACCAGATCAGATCGCCGTCCTTGTAGCCGATCAGATACGGCGCCACGATCATGAACTGGATCTTCGTGATCGGATCCTCGACCGGCTTGTGGTTGTTGCCCAGCCGCGCTTCCGCGTCGATGGCGATCAGGCAGTATTTCTTGGCGAACGTCTTGAAGCCCAGCGGGCCATCCTTGCGGTAGGCGTCGTAGCCCCCCAGCTTCAACACCTGGGCCAGATAATCGGGACATTGGTCGGGAATCATCTCGACGGGCGTCGATTCCTCCTTGAACGGAATGTCCTGGACCGTCCCGCGCGCGCCGCTGAAATCGAGCCCGGCCGTCAGTTCCAGCGCCAACAGGTCCCCTTTCTGGTCGTCCGTCGCCAACACGCGATGCCGCGCACCGTCCCAGCAGGCGGATTCCAGCGTGCTCGGATGTTCGTAGATCTGCTGGATCGCGTCGGACGTCGGATCCAGCCGGTAGATCTTCCCGCCTTCTTCGACCACCAGCGCCGAACCGCCGGGCAAGGCGCACAAGCCCTCGGGCGCGTGGAACGGCTTGGGCGCTCGGTAGGTGCGCAGATAATGCGTGCGCAGGTCCAGGCAGCCGACTTCACCCGAGATATCGCAGGCATAGAACGCGTACTTGCCGTCGGCGGAAACACACTCGGCCGAAGAGCTGGCCATCGCGTGGTTCAGCAACGACCACCAGTCGCCGTGGACATCCCGATAGAGAATCGCCCCCCGGAAGGCGCCGAACAGTCCTTCCTTTCCCCGGCCGTTGAGGAAATCTTCCATGGTCGAGCCGGCGATCAACAGCTCGCCCGACGGCCGCGCATCGACCGCCTCCCAGGCGAAACGGCTGTTTTCGATGGGCACCGGCACCACGTTCCCGCGCAAACCCGTCTTGCCCGTTTTGGCCGCCAGATTGAACGAGATCAGCCGACCGCCGGGAACGTCTTCCACCGCGTACAGCAGGCCCTTCCCGTCCAGCGCCAGCCCTTCCGGAAACCGCAACTCCGGCACCCGCTGGCGGGACACGTCCTCGCCTTCGTAGATGGGCGTTTCGTCGTCGATGATCGTCTGCTTGGAACCGTTGGGCTTGATGCGGACGATGGTGCTGGCGTTTTCTTCCGACACGTAGAGATTGCCGGTCGCCGCTTCCCGCGCGATGCCGTCGGGACCGCGCAGTTCCCGCGCCACCGCGGAGATCCGCTGGAAGATTTCGATGGGCGCGCGGTTGGTCGCCGCCTCGCCCAGCATGGACTTGGACGTCAGCATGCGTTCCGTGACCTCGCCCGCCGTCTCGACGCCCGGAGCCGGCAACGCCACCGCGGCCCACAGCGCCGCCGCGACCATGAAACGACGGAACGTCCCGCCGCCCCGGGGTTTCGCAGCACTTGCGGATTCGAGATGGCCGGTTGCGGAAGTCATGATGGCGTCAGGTTACGCCTCTCGCCAAAACGTGTCAAACCCGCCTCGCGCCGCAGAACCTGCGACCTTGTGCTTGACGCTCCGGTCCGGTTAGGCAATCGTTTCCTTGTCGGTTCTTGCCGGCGACGGTTTCCCGCGGAGGCCGACGCGCCGGAAGACCGGAAAGGCATCGCGATGAAACACAGCGCCGGATTCGCCTGCATCGGAATCGCCCTCGCCGTCGCCGCATTGCCGCCGGGCGCCCGCGCCGAAACCCGCTACGTCTCCCTCGCCGGCCTGCACGTCGCGCCGTTCACGAATTGGACGGAGGCCGCCACGAATTTCCAGGACGCCATCGCGGCCTGCGCGCCCGGCGACGTGGTCGTCGCTTCGAACGGCACCTACGCCTTGACGGCCACCGTCCGGATCACCAACGGCGTGACGCTCGTTTCCGCCGCCGGGCGCGACGCCACGCTGTTGGACGCCGGCGCCTTGCCCGCCGGCCAAGATGCCGTCTTCCTCCAGTTCGGCACGCTGGACGGCTTCACCGTCAGCAACGCGCCGCGCAACGGCGTGAAAAGCGAATTCGGCGCCGTCGTCAACTGCCTCGTCACGCATTCGCGCGGCCACGGCATCGACAGCTACACCACGCCGCGGATCGTCTCCAACTCCACCCTCGTGGTGTCCAACACCCTCGTCCAAAAAAGCGCCACCAACGGCATCTTCACCTGCGCCGTCGACACCCGCATCGTGGGCTGCACGATCGCGCAATCCGGCGGCACCGGCATTGCCCTCCAGCAAAACGACACCGTCGGCGTCAAGCAGGTGCCGCGCGCGAGCAATTTCCTCGTCCGCGCCTCCGCGATCTCCAGCAATCTCAACAGCGGCATCCTGCTGACGTTCCAGAATTACGACGCCACCCTCCCCAACGTTCCCGTGCTCGTCGACGATTGCCGGATCGAAGACAACGTCGGCCGCTACGGCGCCGGCATCAGCGACGGCGCGGGCACGGCGTATTGGTCCTCCGGCGTCCGGATCGTCGGTTCCGAAATCCGGCGAAATGCGGCCAGCGTTGCCGGCGGCGGCCTCTGGTTCTCTTCCTACCGCTCGCCGTCCATCCGCAATTCGATCGTGGAGGACAACGTGTCGGCCGACACGGGTGGCGGTCTTGTCTGCTACAGCGGCTTGGCGGACAACTGCCTGCTGCGCGGCAACGTCGCCGCCACCGACGGCGGCGGCATGTGGGGCGGCACCCTGCGCCATTCCACCGTCCTCCTCAACAAGGCCCGACGCGCCGGCGGAACCTACAACCTCAACGTGCGCAACTGCATCGTCTACTACAACCAAGCCGGTTCGTTTTCCAACAACTACGCCGGCAACCTCGCCTACACCTGCGTGGCTCCGGCCGAGGGCGGCACCGGCAACATCGCCGCCGCACCCGGTCTCGCCGGTGAGCGCAATTGGCGTCTGGTCGCCGGTTCGCCCTGCATCGACGCCGGAAACTTGGAAGCCGTCGAAGGCGACTACGATTTGGACGGCGATCCCCGCATCTGGGGCGGCGGTCCGGACCTGGGGTGCGACGAGTTTTATCTTCCCGGACTGAGCGGGCCCTTGTCGGTCGAAGTGGCCAGTGGAGCGGACCGCGCCGTGGTCGGCGCCACCGTTTCGTTCCGCTGCGACGTCGAGGGTGCGCCGGAGGCCTATGTTTGGAACTTCAGCGACGGCTATTCCGTTTCCAACGCGCCGTTCGTGGAGCGCGCCTTCGACGCGCCCGGCACGTTCACCGCCACCGTCGTCGCCTGGAACGTCGATGGCGCGGCGTCCAATGCCGTCGCCGTCGAGATCTTCCCCGGCTACACCAACTACGTTTCGCTCGCCGGCGCGCACGTGTTCCCCTTCACCAACTGGACGGATGCGGCAACCAACCTCCAGGACGCCGTCGCCGCCAACATCCCCGGCGGCGTCGTCCGGGTCGCCGACGGCACCTACGATGCCGGCGGAGTCGCTTGGAACGGCGGCCTGACCAACCGGATCGCGATCACCAGCGAATTGGCGGTGGTGAGCGTCAATGGCCCGGACTTCGCCCGGATCGTCGGCCAAGGTCCCGTCGGCGATGCGGCCGTCCGCTGCGCCTACGTCGCCGCCGGCGCGCGTTTGTCCGGCTTCACGCTCGCCGACGGCCACACCCGCGCGAGCGGCGACGAGGATCTGGACCAAAGCGGCGGCGGCGCCTGGTGCGAAACCGGCGGCCTCGTGGAGAATTGCGTGATTCAGGACTGCGTCGCCAACCATTACGGCGGCGGCATCCGCAACGGCACCGTCCGGAATTCGATTTTGCGCGCCAACGCCGCCGGCTACGGCGGCGGCGCCCACGGCGGCACGCTCGCCAACGCGCTGCTTGTCGGCAACCAGGCCGATTACGGCGGCGGCGCCGCCTCGGCCGTTCTGCTGCATGCGACGGTGGTCGGCAATCAGGCCGGCCAGGCCGGCGGCGGCACCTATCGCGGCATGGCCAGCAATTCCATCGTCTATTTCAATTCCGCCGCGGGCGGCTGGTCCAACTACTTCAACACCGTCTGCCGCTACAGTTGCACCTTCCCCGATCCGCTTTCCACCGGCAACGTCACGAACGACCCGCGCTTCGCCGATGCCGCCCACGGCAATTACCGCCTGGGCGGCGATTCGCCCGCGGTGGATGCGGCGGCGACGACGGATCTCGCGACGGATCTGCTCGGCGCGCCGCGCCCGCTGCCGGGCGCGGCGGGCGGCGAGCCGGCGCCGGACATGGGCGCCTACGAGTACACCGCCGTCCACTACGTCTCTCCCGCCGGCGGCAACGTCGAACCCTACCTGACCTGGGCCGAGGCCGCCCACGACCTGCAAGCCGCCATCGATGCCGCCGACCCGCTGGACGTCGTGTTCGTTTCCAACGGCGTCTACGCCGCCGGCGGCCGCGTCCACGTCGGCGCGCTGACCAATCGCGCGACGATCGCCCTGCCCATCCGCGTCGAGGCCGTCAATGGCCCGCTTTCCGCCGCCATCGAAGGCGCCGGCCCCGTCGGCGACGCGGCGATCCGCGGCGTCTATCTGGGCACCAACGCCGCGCTCGTCGGCTTTACCGTCCGCCACGGCGCCACGCGGGCGGCCGGCGACGCCGGCGCGGAGCAAAGCGGCGGCGGCATCTGGGCGGCCGCCGGCGCCGTCGTCTCGAACTGCATCGTCGTCTCCAACGCGGCGAACGCGCTGGGCGGCGGCGCGTACGGCGGCGATTTCGTCAATTCCTTCCTGACCGCCAACGCCGCGGCGCAGGGCGGCGGCCTCGCCCGCGGCACCGCCGCCTACTGCACGCTCGTCGCCAATGCCGCCGCGGACGGCGGCGGCGCCTTCGAAAGCACGGGCCGCTGCAGCATCGTCTATTTCAATTCCGCCACCGGCGCCGGCCCGAACGTGCTCGGCGGCGCGTGGGAGACCTGTTGCACCCTCCCCGATCCCGGCGGCCTCGGCAACTTCACCAACGATCCTGCGCTTCTGGCGTCGAACGACTACCAACTGGCGGCCGGTTCGCCGTGTATCGACGCCGCCCCCGCCGCCGCGCCTTTCCCCGGCGACGATCTCGATTCCGTGCCCCGGCCTCTCGACGGCGACGCCAACGGCGAAGCCCGGCCCGACGTCGGCGCGTTCGAGTTCATCCATCCGACCGCCGACACCGACGGCGACGGCCTCGGCGACCGCGACGAAATCGGCGCCTCCGGCACCGACCCCCGGTTGGCGGACACGGACGGCGACGCGCAATCGGATCTGGTCGAACTCGTTTCCGGCATGGACCCCCTCGATCCCGCCAGCTTCTTCGCCATCCTGGACGCCGCGACGGCGCCGGCCGGACAGGTTTTCAGTTGGCCCGGCCGCGCCGGCCGGCTCTACACGATCGTCGCGGCGGAAGGCGCCGGCGGCGCCATGACGAACTGGCCGGCCTACGTCGATCGCCCGGGCATGGATGGCGCCATGGTCTTCACCAACGCGGTGCCGGGACGCGTCCAGCGGTTCGGCGTCCGCGTCCGTTTGGCGCCCTTATAGAATGCCTCGTTCACCAGCGGGGCAAGCCCGCTGGGGTCCGGCTTTCTCATTCATCTTCCCCCCGAATCCCCCGCCCCGGTTACCATTCGCGTCATTCGCTCCATTCGCAGTTTGTCCCCCTGCTTCCGGCCTCACCCAAACCGTTGCTTGCCGAAGGCCTCGTACTGCTTGATCATCGCGGCCGTGACCGACGACGGGATGGTCTTGAACGCCTGCTCGATATCGGCTTCGACCACTTGCGGGGCGGAATTGCCTGTCACGCTGCGGCGCAAGGCTGCGCGCTTGGCGTCGTTGACGATCCCCACGATGTCGCTGCCGGTATAGCCCGTCAGCCGGTCGGCCCACTTGGCGAAATCGAACGCCTCCTGCAACGGCAACGGATCCAGATGCATGTGCAGGATGCCCAGCCGAGCCGCGTCGTCCGGAAGCCCCACGTGGATCTTCTCGTCGAACCGCCCCGTGCGGAATACCGCTTCATCGATGTCCCAGGGCTTGTTGGTCGCCCCCAAAATGAGCAGCACGTTGTCGCTCTCCTCGAATCCGCCCACCTCGGCCAAGAATTGTGCCACGATGCGGTTGTCCACCACTGAGTTCCCGCCCCGCTTGGGCAAGAGCCCATCCACTTCGTCCAAAAACAGCACCGCCACCGGCTGCGACTTGGCGGCCTGCAGGAGCGCCCGCAGGCGCTGCTCGGATTCGCCGTGCCACTTGCTCCGGAGCTGGGCGCCCGAGGCGTAAAAGAACGCCGCATCCAACTCGTGCGCCACCGCTTTGCCCAGCAGCGTCTTGCCGTTGCCGGGCGGGCCGTAGAGCAACACGCCACCGCCGGGCTTCAGCTTCAGCGCCTTCGCCTTCTCCGGATCTTTCAGCGGCAGGATGACCATATCCTGAATCGAGGCCTTGGCCTCGAACATCCCCGCGATGTCGTCGAAGGTCACCTTGGGCTTCTCGGTCACCAGCCAGGAATCGGCGGCCACGTCGCCTTCTTCCGCCTTTTGCGGGGAGGTCTTGCCGCCCTTGCCTTCGCCCACTGCCCCGCCCTTCATCGGATTGGCCTTGAGCTTCTCGGCGATCTCCAGCCAGCCGTCGGCCTCCTCGACATACCGCTTGGCGACGGCCCCGACCGCCTGCTCCGCCAGAGCGTAGGCGAACTCCGCCGCCTTCGCCGCGTGGTAGACCGCGTCCCGGTTGTTCCCCGCCCGAATTGCCGCCTCGCATCCGTCTTCGTGCTCGTTTTTCTTGTTCAGCAGAAAGCTCATGGCATATTTATCCTATTTCAACCCAATTCAGAAAAGCCCAAACCGGCCCTAAGACATCGCACTACCTTTGCCGCCTTCCGAGCGCATTAGCGCCCTCCAAGCGGCACAACTATACGAGCACAGTCCACAGGACAAGCCCGCTTCGCGGCCGGAAGCCCTCAGCGCGACAACACCAACCGGAATCCGAAGTTGAAGTCGCGACTCGATCCGCCGTCGCCGCCGCGACAATCGCAGCGCAAATCGCCGGGACTGCCGCTGAACCACGACGCGCCGCGCCACGCCCCGAACGACGCCGGGTTGCCATTTTTCGTCGCCATCTCCCATGCGTTGCCTCCCACGCCATACAGATTCCAATCATTTTTTCCGCTTTCCTCCACCGAGCAGGTCGCCGCAAATCCGTCGTTATACCGGTCAATGGTTTGCCATCCGCTGAATGCGCGCTTGGCCGCATCATCGGCATAATTGCCATAATCAGGCGGCATGTCGTCGCCCCAAGGGTAGGTCCGCCCGTCCCCGCACTGGGCAAAGGTCTGCCATTCGCTTTCGGTCGGCAGGCGGTATTCCGCCCCGTCCAGAACCGCCGCGTCCTGCCGGTTCAGCCAATCCACGAACGGCAAGGCATCGTCCGGGAAGTTCGCGTTCACCACCGGCTGGCGCGGCCCGGCCAAGCTGTGGCCTTGGAATTCACCGCTGTCATGCCCGGGCCGGAACTTCCTGAACTCCTCGTTCGCCACCTCGTATTTCCCCACCCAGATGCCCAGTGCGTCGATCCAGACAAATTCCATGCCCGTCGCAGGCGAGGTCCAGTCACTTCCCGCCACCGGGCCTTTGGCCTCCTCCAACGACACGGTTTGCGTCTGTGGTCCGGCCCAGTCGGCGGTCAATTTCAATTCCGCGGGACTCCAGCGCTTGCCGGAGGGATCGTCGTAGGTCGCCGTAAACGTGTAGCGCTGGCCTTTCTCCAGTTTGATCGCGGTCGTGGGCGTCGTCCACCGGCCGCGGCCGCCATCGGTCACGGTCGCCGCCACGTCCTTCCCGCCCGCCGTCACGGCAATCACCAGTGCGGGGGTCGCCTTCTTCTCCACCTCGGCCAGAGCCGCATTCAATGCCGCCAGGGCGTCCACGTAGGCCTGCCGGCCGGTCTCGGGCTGATCGGCACTGGCCGCGCCTTCCACCGCCTTCTCCCGCGCCGTCTTCCAGTCTGGACCGCCGTACTGTCCCAGCAGAGCTTGGTCCGTCTGGGAAAGGGCTTGTTCATAGTCTGCCTTGGCTTTTGCGTACGCCTGCACGGCCTTTGCCCGCTGCCGCGCCGTCTCGAACAGCCCTGCCGCCTTCTGCCAGCCTGCCAGCGTCCCGGTGAAATCTGCCTTCTCGAACAAATCGCTTGCGGCCTTTTCTGCCGCCAAAGCTGCTCCCCAAGCCTTTTCGGCATCTGTTGCCGCTCCGTCGCCGGCCGCTTCCTGCTTGGCGTCCTCCGCCGTCTCCTGCGCGGTTTCCGCTTCCCGGCGCTGCCGGTCGGCCGTTTCCAGGTCCCGGCATGCCGCCAGCACGGCATCAAAGGCGCTCAAGGCCTCGCCCCAGGCCTGCGCCTTCTCGGCCAAATCCGCCGCCATCCATTGTTCCTTGAGCAGTCTTTTCCGTGCTTCAAAACCGGGACCATCGGGGATGTTCTGCGCATCTTCGTATGCCGTTTGGGCTTTGGCATGCCGTTGCCGCACGTCCTGCGCCCCCGCCGCCGATTCGTATTGCTTGCGCAGTCCGTCCGCCAGCCCCTGCGCCCCGGCGATGCCTTGCAAATCGGCCAGTTTCTCCCCTGCCGCCTTCAAGTCGCCCCGCGCCAGCGCCGCCTCCACCTCCCCGCGCAACGCTTCCGCCTGCGCCCGGCGCTCGGCATCCATCTGCGCCGCCGCGACCGCCCGCTGTGCTTGTTCAGCCTTGGCCTTTTCCCGGTTCTGCCACGACAGATAACCCCCGTATCCTCCCGCCACCAGTCCCGCCCGCAACAGAACACCCAACCCCCATTTCCATCCTCCTCCTGCCCTCTGTGCTCTCTGTGGTGAAATCTTCTCTCCCCCCAGCGCCCTTGCAAATTCCCCGCAACTCGCGAACCGTCCCTCCCGCTCCTTCGCCAGTCCCAGCTTCAGCGCCTGCCAAGCCGGTTCCGGCAGGCCTTTTGGCCTTGCCGGTTCCTCCTTCAGCACCGACTCGCGCAACACACTCGTCTCGTGGCTTTCGAACGGGCAATGCCCCGCGATCAGTTCATACGCCAGCACCGCCAGCGCATACTGGTCCGTCGCGCCGTCCTGATACTCTCCCCGCCACTGCTCCGGCGCCATGTAGGGACCCGTGCCGCTGGCGCCGTAGCGCACCTGCGAAACCCGGCTGAAGCTCGTGTGGATCTGCGCCGCCAGGCCGAAATCCAGAACTTTGACGGATACGGCTGCCGGTTGCAGGTTACAGGTTGCAGGTTGGACCATCACGTTCGACGGCTTGACGTCGCGATGGATGACCTTGTTCTCATGCGCATAATCCAACGCCGCCGCGATCTGACGGACGATCGGCAGGATTTGTGCCAAAGGAATTCCATTGGAGATTGGAGATTGGTTATTGGATATTGGATATTGCGATTTCCCTCCCCCCTCGCCCCTCGGCCCTCGGGCCTCCGATTTGCGCCATTGGCGCAAATTTACGCCCTGCGCCAGCTCCATCACCAGCAGGTATTCCCCCGTCGCCTCGTCGCGTTCCAGCGTCCGCACCGTTGCGATGTTCGGATGCGCCAGTCCCGCCACCCGCCGACAGTTCACGCGGACGTCCTCCAACTCGCCCGAGTCGTGGCAGACCTCCGGCGGGAGCATCTTGACGGCCACCTCGATTCCGCCAACTTCATCCAGGCACCGGAACACCAGCCCCATTCCGCCCTGACCCAGCTCGCCCACAATTCGGTACCGCCCCAGCAACCGATCCCCCGTCTTGAAGCGCTTGCGCTGCCGCTGCGTCAAGACATCGCCGATGGACTGGATTTCCTCCAGTCCGCCGCCGAGGGTCTTCTTGTCCCCATTCGACGTTGTTTCCATATTCATCCCAAGATATTTCATTTGCAGTTGCCGAACACGACCGATCACAGCCGAACCGCGCCTTGAGCCTCGTTCGCCGCGGGGGCCAACCTCTCGGGCTCGGAATCATCTTGCGCCAAAACCGCGCGAAATCCGATGTAGCATTGCGTGCTGCCTTGAATTAAGACCTTGCTGCGAGTCGAAGACAGATAGTCCGATTGGTTCAGGTTCATGTATCCAGCTCCGCGCAACACATGCTTGCCGCTTTGCCCGTTGTAAAAATCCCGGCACCACTCCCACACGTTGCCGCTCATGTCGTAAAGGCCATTCGCACCGACGGCATAGGATCCAACGGGCGTGGTTTCCCCGAGAGTTGGCCCATCATTGGGGTTGAGGTGACCGGCTTTGGGCGGCGGCGGCCAGCGGCCGCGCCCCCCGTCCCAAGGATACACCCCCAGAATCCGTTGATGCTTGCTTTGCGGGGAGCCTTCCCTGGGCTCGTGCAATCCCACCGCCACGCTCCATTCCCAATCCGCCGGCAAACGATAACGCTGGTTCGGACCGATGACGTTTTTCCCGCGTTCCCGCCGGGTCAGCCATTCGCAAAATTGCGTTGCGGCCTCCCACGTCACGTTCGCGGCGGCATAGACGCCTCGATTCTCCGAATTTTCTGCATTTTGCCTCCAGAACAGATTGGTCTCTTGAATGAAAAGCTGAAAATCCTGGATCCGCGTCTCCCACTGGCTGAAGAACACGTTGGGCAGTCCCTGTACCGGCCGGAACACCATTCCCAGGCTGTTGGTGAACGGTCGGCTACCGGACAGGTCGGGATATTTCGGCGTTTGCGCTTGAACCGGATCGCTCTTAAACACGGACAACCACCCGCTCGGCTCGGTTGTTTTCTGCGCCGATCGTTGGCTCACCTGCGCGACCGGTTTCGTTTCCTGCGTTGGGGATTCTTGCCGTCTCGCCCTCTCCTCCGCGGCTCGTTTCATAGAATCGTCCGCCCCGCCGGAAGCGGCCGGAATCGCTGTTGCAGGCACTTGGTTCGCAGGAAAAGGCGGCATGGTCGCCGGCGACGCCGGCGTTGTCCCGCCAGATGGCGGCACTTCCAAAACCACGCGGATCCCCGCGTCGCAAAATGCGTCTTGGCTGTCGCCCTTGATTCGGCTTGCCGAACGGCATCCCAGCGGGTCGTGGCTCCATGAACCACCCCGCAAGACACGTCGATTGTCGCCCGCCGGGATCAACCAAGCCGATCCGTCCGCGGGCGCTCCGGAGTAGCTGCCGTGGTACACGTCTTCGCACCATTCGGCGACGTTCCCGTGCATGTCGTGCAATCCCCATGCGTTGGGGGGGCACAAGCCCACGTATTGCGTGTTTTGCCCCTTGAATTTCGCCAAGTCGTGGCGCAGT
Organism: uncultured Verrucomicrobiota bacterium; assembly: GCA_964436715.1. Classification (GTDB taxonomy): domain Bacteria; phylum Verrucomicrobiota; class Kiritimatiellia; order CAIQIC01; family Lenti-01; genus Lenti-01. The sequence continues at coordinate 14,902 of CAYTEK010000022.1, forward strand.
TCGACGCCAAAGCAATACGGCGTTCTCGTGCCCGCCCGACAGGCATATTCCCACTCCGCCTCCGTCGGCAAGCGAACTTGCAGGTCGCGGAGCGTCAACATGTCCCCGGCCGTTCCGGTGCCCGGAACGATCCGCGGATTCAGTTTCCTGCAAAATGCCTTGGCCGCATCCCACGTCACGCTTTCAACGGGCGCTTTGGGCCGCCGGTCATTGAACTTCGATGGATTGTCGCCCATCACCTGTTCATATTGCGCCTGAGTCACTTCCGTTTTGCCCATCCAAAATCCGCGCCGAATGTTCACGCGCCGAACCGGTCCTTCGTCGTCTAGCCGCCCTTCTTCCTCGGCAGGACTGCCCATCTTGAAAGAACCGGGCGGAATCCAAACCAAATCCATGGTCGTTCCGCCGCCCAGATCGAGCGACAAGCCCATTGCGGGCTGCGCCTTGGCGATCGCCGCCCTCAAGGACGCCAATGCGGCCGCGTAACGCTCGTTCCGCGCTTCGGATCCGGCAACTTGATTTTCGGCCTGTGCGGCTTCCGCCGGCGCCGTCTTCCACTCCGCCTCCGCATGCCGCTCGACGCCGCGCGCGCCATCGCCGAGAGCGACGATCAGCGTTTCGAAATCCTCTTCCGCCGCCATCCGCCGCTCGCGTTGCGCGCCGGCCAGCCATTCCGCGCGCGGCCGGGGTTTCCGGATCAGAAAGACGGAACGAGCGCGGCCGTTTTCCAACGCATCGATCGCATCCTGGCAACGACCGGCTTTCGCTTTGGATTCGGCTTGGCGCCAAACCGCGTCGTTGTGTTTTCGATCGCAAGAACCCAACCACCACCAGATCGACGCGAAGGGAAGCAGCCACAGGAGCGTTTTCGCGACGCGCCGAATCCGGGCCTTGCGTTCTCGCTGCATGGCTCGGAGTTCATCGATTCGCGCTTCCAAGCCGGCGGCCAAGTTGCGCATTTCCACGTCGTCGGGGAACAGTTTGTCGATTTCGTCCCCCATCGCAAGCGCATCCGCTTCGCGCCCGCGGCGCGCGCATTTCTCGAAAAGCCGGTTCCATTCCTTCAGCCATCCGACCTTCGCCGCCGCCAGATGCCGTTCCGCTTCCTCGGCATGGCGCAGCGGCCCATGAGCACCGAGCGCCAGATACGCCTGCCACGCATGCACGGAGCCGGTCCAGGATCCTCGCTCGGCATCGGCCTTCGCCGTCGCAACGGCGTTTCTCCACTCGCCGGCTTCGCGCTGCTCCCAGGCCGCGACCTTCAGCGCGTCCATTTTGACGCGCAAGGCGGACGCGTCGGGAAATCGCGCGATCAATTTTTCGCCGAAAGCCACGGCTTCCGTCGCCAATCCCTTTTTGACCCAGGACGCCGACTGGCGCTCCCACTCGTTCTCCCATGCGGTTTGGATGATGGCCTGTTGCTTGCCGGCTTCGGCGGCGAATTCGCCGTTGGGATAATCTTTCAAGTACCTTTGAACATCATCGCAGGCCGGGCCAAACGCCTTGGCGCGCAGATGTTCTTCCGCCTGGGCCAACGCCAATCGCCACGTTTCTCCTTCGACGCCCCGCTGCGCTTCTTTCAGTTGACGACGGGCTTCGTCCGCATGGTACCCCTGGGCCTGGGTCTTCAAATATCCCGCGTAAGCCTCGGCAGCGACCACAAAATCGTTGGCCGCCAAACTGCGATTGGCCTTGGCTTCCGCATTCCGCCACGCCGCCTCGTCGATTTGTTTCTGGGCGGCGGCCAGCTGCGCCGCCGCGTTTTCGTCGTCCGGATTCAGATCCAAATAGCCTTTCAAGGCGCTTTCGAGGCTCGTCCAATCCCGGCGTTCGGATGCCGCAGCGGCCTGGCGCTCGAATGCGGCCATCTGGTCCGATTTCCGAACGGCTTCGGCATGCAACTGACTTGTTTTTTCAAGCAATTTCCGGCCCTTGTTCCCCGGCAACCGAACGCCTTGAGGCAATAGTTCGAACTCCTTCTGGATGCGGCTCCATCGCTTTTCCAAACGTTGTTTTTCCATCCGCGGCCACGCTTCGGCCCATTTCAGGAAGCCCGCGACGTCGGTTCCGCAGCCAACGCAAAATGCCTGATGCACCGAATTCTTGCGGTCGCATTCGGGGCAATTGCGGGTCAATCCCGCACCGCAATTGCCGCAGTATTCGGCCGCCGCGGAATTGTCCACTCCGCACGACGGACACAGGTTGACCGCCGCCGGCGCCCCGGCGCCCCGGGGAACTTTTCCGGAACCGCTGCGCTCCAGATCGGTCAGGAATTCGTCCGCGCTGAAGTAGCGCTCCTCGGGATTGTTCTTCACGCACCGCAGGATGATCGGGGCCAGATGGGCCGGCATCTTGTCCGGATCGACCTGGTCCGGCACCTCTTCCGTCAACATCTCGTAGAACGTCTTGCCCAACGCGTAGATGTCCGCCGTGTGGTTGACGTTCTTGGCGTCCCGGCGCTGTTCGGGCGGCATGTAGTAGGGCGTCCCCATCCCATAGCCCGAAAGGGACAGATCGGATTCGGAACCGACCCGCGCCAACCCGAAATCCACGATTTTGGGCACCAGTTCTTCGCCTTCCTTCGCCAACAGGATGTTCGCCGGCTTGATGTCCCGGTGCACCAGGTTCTTCTTGTGGGCGCAGGCCAATCCTTTCGCCACCCCTTTGATCAGTTCAACGGTCTGGGCTTCCGGAATCAGCCCCTTCTGCTTCAGCAAATCGCGCAGGCTGCCGCCCTGCACCAGCTCGATGACAAGGTAGTCTCCATCCGCATCCCGGCCCACGTCGTAGATCTCCACGATGTTGCGGTGCTTGATCTGGGCGATCGCCTGCGCTTCCCTCCGGAACCGGGCCCGCGCCAGTTCACCGCCGGCGCCCTGCGATCGTTCCGCCAACAGCCGTTTGACGGCCACCATTCGGCCCAGTTTCTTGTCGCGCGCCTTCCACACCTTGGCGAACCCACCCCGGCCGAGTTCCTCCAGCAATTCATAGTTGGCCGACAAAGGAATTTCCTCGATCGCCGACCGTTCGCTGTCCCCGCCCTCCCCCGGGCCTTGTTTCGTTTTCAGATCGCCCGAGGAGGGGCCGTCCGCCAACGGCATGGCCTGCAGCGTGGGCAGATCTCCCGCCAATTCGTCTTGTTCCATGTCGCTGGCCCTGGACGCGACCGACGCGGAGGCTCCACACTCCGGACAGAACTTGAACTTGTCGGGTATCTCGGCCTTGCACTTTGAGCAGTTCATTGCAGCATTTTCTTCCGGCCTGTCGTCGGTTCTACAACGGCCAAATCACGGGCGACGTGCTGTTTCATTTTACATCTTGGTCTGGACGGTCGGCATCGCGGCATTGGACAAGAGCGTCTTGATCAGTTCAATGGAACCGCTCGGCAGGTGGGGAATATCCGAGGAGAGCGAAGATTCGATTCCTTTCGTCAATGCCGGGGCCACCAAGGTCAACGCAATCAGCCGATCCGCGCGGCGAACGGGATCCTTTTCCTTCAGGATCTCGCTTTGCCGGGATTCCCAAATCAGTGCGACCTTTTCGCCGATGTTTTCAGGAATATCGTTCATGGCGACGCCGACGAAGCGTTGCAGGATCTCCGCTTCCGACGTCAGATGAAGCGGGTCCTCGGCCAAGTTGGCGGGGGCGAATCCCTCGTTCGTGCTGTCCGATTCGGAAAAGCTGTCCGAAATCGCGGAGGGACGCCCCACCGGCTGACCTTGGCGGGAGACCATTTGCACGGTGGCGTAAAACGCGCCCGTGCGATGGTGGGTCTGCACGGCATAGGAATGGTCGCCGTAGATCTTGCGTTCAACCGTCTGCGAGGTCTGGTTCAGCTGCGAAACGATGGAATTGCGCTGATGGATGGCGGCATCCAACGCATCGCGCGCCGAACTGACCGACATGGAAGAACCCAGCGAATTGCCGGCAGCGCTGAGCTGCTGGTAGGGATTACCCGACTGGGACACGCCGAGCATGTTGATGTTGGCCTGGAGATTCGCGGATTGCGCGGCGTTGTAGGCCGCGCGCGCCGATGCCACTTGCGACTCGGCCGGCCCCAGCTGCGCTTGCAGCTGCATGTAGACGGGATTGGGATCGTATTCGACCGAAGCGACGTATCGGATGCTCTTGAAGCTGGTCTCCACCTTGCTCTCGACGGCGAGTTTTTCGATCGCCACTTCGACCCGATAATCCGCAGCGGGATCGGCGCCGGCGGTCACTTGGAAATGGCGGGTGGGATTGGCCGAACGAATCGATGCGGCGGTCAAATCGGAAACGTTCAACGCTCCGGAACCGGATTCCTTGGCCTTCACGTCGATCGCCAGCTTGACCATCCACGGCCGCGCATCCGTCGCCTTGGAAGTCGCCAACAACCATTGATCCGCCTGGGTCTTGGGGCCTGTCAAGCCGCCGATCGTCGCCACGGACCGAGCTTTGATGCCATAGAGCAGGGCGGCCAGCACGGCGCCCGCGGCATGGTGGTTGGTGGCGGTCGAGAGGGCCGTCTCGGACACGCGTTGGGCCGCCCGGACGTATTCGGCCGCGCCCCATGCCTCTTGTGCCCGTCCCCCCTTTTGGGTCCAAAAGCCATATGCGCCATCATCGTCCAATAGCCGGCTGGCCACCAAATCGCGCTCGACAAGGCTCATCGGCAGGGCAGTCCGCAGGTTGGCGGCCAACTGGCCGACGTCGGAGCGCTCGGGCCACAACGCTTTTGCGGATTCCAAGCTTTGCGCCACGGCCTCGCTTCTGGCGTTTTGCATTTGCAGGCGGGCCGTGGCCAGGAGCTGATCGGCCTTGTTGCGATTCTCCACCAGCAGGGACAAGCGATCCGATTCCCGCAGCAGATCGAACTTTCCATAGGCCCGCGACCATTTGGTCAAGGCATCCCGATCATCGGTGCGCGTGGCCTCGGCCACGGCCGCGGCGGTCGCCTTGGTGAATTCGTCTTGAACGCGAGTTCTCAATGGCTCGTGTTTCGCCGATTCCGGAGATACCGCCGCAGCCTCATCGACCTTGGCATAGGCCGCGGCAAACTGGTTGCTGGCCAGAAAGGCGGCGGCGTCCCGGACTGCGGCCTGATAATGCGCATCCGTCAGCCGACGATCCAGTTCTCCGGTTCGCACCCGCAAGCTGCGATCGGCCGCGGAAACGCGTTTCAAAGCCGCCGCCGCGATGTCCCACCGCTCCGCCGCGATGTCCTGCGCGACTTGCTCCAGATCCCGAAGCAATGAATCCCGCTTGTTCTCCAACCGGGTTTTGTGCCCCAAGGCCTCTTCCCCCACTTCGCCTTGGATGCGGCACACCTCGCTCCACTGGGAAATCGCCTGTTCCAGATCCGGCTCGATTTCCGCCGACACCGCCTTGGACCGGTGATCTTCGCCGAAGGCGATGCCGATTTTCGCCAATTCCTCGGCATAGGCCTTGAGCAACCGATCAGAAGCCCCTTCCCGCGCCCATTCGGCCAGTTGGAAGGAGTCGTCCAATTGCTGCCTCTTGAACTCGTACCAAGATCGCGCGAACAGCAGTTTTCGGAATCGCGTGTCGAGTTGATCCTTCACCGCTCCTTCCGGGGCCTGCTCCAGCGCGCTCTGCATCCCTTCCCACGATTCCTCGTATTGCCCCTGCTTGAGACAGCGCTCAGCGATGGCCTGGGTGACTTCATGGGGCTGGTCTGGACCGAACAATCCACCCCAAGCGGATCCCGCCATCCCGAATGCAACCAACGCAAGCCATTTACCGAGTTGCATACGTCTGTCCTCCAAACGCGGTGACTCCCAAGGTGGATTCCTCTCCGAACAGGGAACTGAGGATCCCGCCTTCCACCTTGATCCATTTTTCGGCTTTCCCGGTCTTGAGTTCATACAACTGGCCGTCTTGATCCAGGGCGACCATCCGGTCGCCTAGCAGGACGAGATCTTGCGGAGTGCCGGCCAACTGCCATGACTCCGCCAGCGTTCCGTCTTCGCTCTTGATGGAAAGCACCCGCCGGTCTTTGAGCAATGCGAGCACACGCCCCCCCGGCGCCATTCCCAACCGCAACACCGGCGAGGATTCGTTTCGCTTCCAAAGCACGCCGCCGTTGGCAACGGCGAATGCAGCCACGTCGCCGCCCCAAGTCCCCGCGATGACTTGAGTGCCGGAAAAGATCGGACCGGCCCGCACTTCGCCCCACAGCGGTCCCGACCATTTCATTCCGCCCGTCTTGGCATCCCGCAGGACGACGTCGCCGCTGGCGCACCCGATGGCCGCCCATTCGCCGGACACCGCGACGGCCGTGCTGGCCGTGCCCGGCAACGCGACGGCCCACTCCTGCCGCCCTGCATCCAGCGAAAGACCGAACAGTTTGGATCCGGATGCCACCAAAACCCGGCCAAACGCCATGGCGGGCTCGCGGCCCGGCCCCGTTCCTAGGTCTTTCTTCCACAGTTCGGCGCCGGTGCCGCGATCAAGGCCATGGACCGCGCCGCCCGCCGTCGCCAAGACCATGCATCCGTTGTCGTCGATCGCCGGCCCGGCCACGAGTGGCCCGCCAAGTTGGCGCCGCCAGAGCTGCTGACCGCTGCGCGCATCGACAGCCATCACCGTGCCATCGAGACAGGAAAGGTAAAGGTAACCATCCAAAAGCAAGGGCCAGCGAACGACATGGTCCGGCGCCTTGTACAAAGGCGACAACGCCGTCGAAGCCATCGGCCCCAGGCTCAGGATTCCGGCGGGGCCTCCCAGGGCCTGAAGCCAAGGACGCTGTTGGCGGCAGGTCAGCAAGACGCTGACCGGCTGATCCTCGGAAACGCGGAACTTGGAAAATGCGGGCAAGTGGTTTCGGGCTTCCGCCCACACCTCGTATTCCCCGACAGGCAACTCGACGGCATCCGCTGGATTCTGCATTTCCAAGGGATTGTTTCCCTTGGGAAGCTCCACGCTTCGCAACCGCGTCACCCGGCCTGCGGCCGGGTCCACGGTGAAGGAAACCTGCTGGCGAGGAATGGGCTTAAGAACCAGATGGCGCTGGGCCTGCTGTCCTCCTTCCAAACGGATGTCCGCGGATGCCGGCAGGCATCCGTCCCTCTCCGCAGTCACCATGTATTCTCCGGGCGGCAGATCCTTGGGCGACTGCCATGGAGCTTTCAGTGCGCCATCTTGACGCCATGGCCACACGACATCCTTGGCCTGCACGGAGAGAGACGCTCCGGACGGATCGGTGTCGATGCGCAGGGACGCGGGATCCAATTCCAGCGCGTAGGTGAATTGGTTCGTCACGTCGGAACCCACCACGATTTCGGTGGAAACCTCCTTGAACCCGAAACGCGAAATCCGCAGTGCGTAGGACCCGATGGCGACTTCGGACAGGTCAAGGGGGGTCGCACCCTTCGAGCGGCCATCCAGAAACACCGCTGCCCCGGGGGGAACCGTGTCCAGCCGAACAGGAACCTTCACGAGGTTCACCAACTTGATCGAGTCCAAGGACCGCACCTCGCCCGGGCGCAAGGAGGACATGCGGAACCGATGGACCTCATACCCGGGTTTCGAAACCGTGATCTGCCAAGGAATCAAGGGAAACAGCGACGGGATGGTGACCGGCGAGAGTCCTTTAGAGAACGGCCCCACCTGCACGGTGGCGCCAGACGGAATCGTCTCGAGGTAAACCGCCCCGCGGGGAAGCAGCAACAACGCCACCGCCATCGCCACCGCGCCGCCGATGGCGCACAGCGCAACAAACCAGGTCATCCCCGGGGCCCCCTTGCGGCGACCGCCGAAGATCCGCCGCGCCACGCGGCCGGTCTCGAGCGAATGCAGGAACGCCTCGCAATTCGCGTAACGCTGTCTACGGTCCTTGGCCAAAGCTTTTAGAAGTGCCGACCACTGCGAAGAGGACAGTTCCTCCACCGGATCCGGCTTGGCGCTCAGGACCGATTCTTTCAGCACCGACGGCTCATGGCTGTCGAAGGGCGGGCGACCCGCCAGCATCTCATAGAGCACGACCGCCAGTGCATATTGATCGGTCGATGCATCCTGATATTTGCCCTCCCACTGCTCGGGAGCCATGTAGGGACCGGTCCCGCTGGTGCCGAAGACCATGCGACTTACCCGGCTCATGGAGGTATGAATCTGGCTGGCCAAACCAAAGTCCAAGATCTTCACCGTGCCATCGGCCTGAACCATGATGTTCGAAGGCTTGATGTCCCGGTGCATGATCTTCTGGCTGTGGGCATAGTCCAAGGCCGAGGCGATCTGCTTGCCCATCGCGACCGCGTGGGCGAAGTCGATCATATAGCCCCCGTAGGGCGACAACTGCCCTTGGGATCGCAGGTACTGGCGCAGGTTCACTCCATCCACGCACTCCATCACCAGAAGGTATTCCCCCGTGGCCTCGTCCTTTTCCAGCGTCTTGAGTGCGGCGATGTTGGGGTGGTGGAGCTTCTCGACGATGCCGAAATTCTCGCGCACCTCCTCCATCTCGCCCGCATCGTGCGCCACTTCCGGGGGGAGAAGCTTGATGGCGACCTCGATGCCCCCCACCTCGTCCATGCAACGGAACACCAACCCCATGCCCCCCTGCCCCAGTTCGCTCAGGATGCGATAGCGTCCCAGCAGGCTGTCGCCAACTTTGAACCGTTTGCGCTGTCGCTGCGTCAAGACATCGCCGATGGATCGAATCTCCTGCAATCCGCCTTCGAACGTGTTTTCCGATCCAATGCTTTTTTCATTCATGCCTCAGCGCTCCGTTCCGTCTTATGGCAAGAACTCCCCGATCCGCTGCTCGGTCAGACCCAGCTCGGTGGCCGTCGATGCGTTGGCCCGGATGAAGTCCAGCAGGCGCTCCTTCGACAGCGGGTGGGTCGTAGCCTCCGTGCGGCCCGTCGCCTTATCGCACCATACCCAAACCAGTTCCCACAAGATCGTGCCGGTCACCAGATATTCCCCGAACGGACTGGAGCTGATCACTGACGACGCAAACGAATCGGCTTCCCGCTCCTGGTTGCGCGACACCTCCAGGTTCACCGCCCGTCCCACGGTGTGTCCCAGGGCATGATGTCCCAGCTCGTGGGCGATGATGCCGATGTCCAGCCCCGCCGCCAGGGAACGCGCCCGGCGCGCCGTGGCATCGTCGTTAAGCACCTTTGAAAGCCCGCAATCACCGACGATTTTCTGCGCATCCTCCGGCGCCACCTTGGCTCCGTTGGCCAGCAGATGCGCGCCCATCGTCCGGATCGTAGCCTTCAGATATTGCGTCGGGCAGGCGGCGGAAATCAATCGATCCGCCGAAGCCGCCGCCGCCAGCAGGCGCGAAACCCGCACCGCGCCGCCCAGCAGCCAGATCTGCGGCGCGCCCTCGCCGATCCCCGCGTAGGCGTTGACCGTCGGATCGTCCAAATCGGGATTGAACCGGACCTGCGCCGCCACTTCGGAATAATGGGCATTGTTTTGCACGTGGGGCGAATGGAAGACATAGGCCGCCAATTGTTCCAGTTCGCCGGGAGCAGGCGCCAATCCCGGAGAGAGCTCGGGCACGCCCTGCGCCGGACGCTTCAGCGCGCCAAGGCGAATGCCGCCGGAGGGTTTCGGAGCGGCGGCCGGCTCATCCTCGCCCAGTCCGCGCCGGACCTTCCGGTCCGCCTCGTCCAGTTTGCCGCCGATCTTGCGGTCGATTTCATCCATCATCCGGTCGATCTTGTCCATCGCAACCGCCTTTTCACCACAGAGCACACAGAGATTCCGAACCAATAGCCGTTTCAACTACGAATCATGCGAATTGCACGAAAAATCAGCCAGGGACATTATTAGACAGGATTACAGGATTTACAGGATGCGGTGGCAAGGCGCCAACCCTTGCCCCCCTGGATTCATCTCTGTGAACCTCTGTGCCCTCTGTGGTGAATGTTTTCCGGCTCCTATTCGCGCTATTCGTTCAATTCGTGGTTTGTTTTATTTTCCTTCCAATAGTTTCTTTATTCTTTCCTGTCCGGACCGCACGCGTTCGTCGATGGCGCTGCCGGCCTTTTCCGGCGCTCCGCCGACGTCGGCCGCGGCCTCGGATTCGAGCTGCTTGGTCATTTCCTCCAGCGTGGGAATGCGATCCTCCAGCGCGCCGTTGGCGCCATCCATTTCCTTCTCGTAGAGCTTGTCCCAGAAGCGGTCGGAGTCGATCTGCTCGCCCAATATGTCCTGGGCGCTGTCGAACACGTCCGCCACCCGCTCCGGATCGATCTGGATCACCTTGTTCAGCGCGCCGAGGGCCGATGCAAACTCGTTGTCCGACTGCGCCGCCTGCATCTTGGTGAGGTACTGCTCGAAGACCCACCGTTTCTGGCCCAGCTTCGTCATCAGCACCTGCCCCGCCCGGTAGCTCGTCAGCCGCCGCTGCGCATCGGCATTCTGGCCGGCCTTAAGCGCCTCGCGTGCCGCCGCCCATTCCTTGGCCGCATCCTTGTCCATCTGCCGAATGCGGTCCTTCACGTCCAGCACGGCGTTCTCCGCCTGCCGAAACGCCTGCCGCCGCTCCTTACGCTCCTCCCGCTCACGCTCTTTCTTTGACTTGAATAGAAAACTCATGACTGTGCTCCTTTTCACTTCATCTCGTTTATCAAATCAAAAACACCTGCGACCCCGGACGCCGCGGTGCGCCGTGTCTACCTACCGAGCCCTGCGCTTTCGGCGTAAGCGTTCTACCTTGCCCAATCACGCTGATCAATATCATGGGACAGGGGCTGCAGTTTGTGGGTCGTAACTCATAGCGAAGGAGCAAGAACCACGCGGAACCCGAGGTAGGAATGGGTGCACTGCGGGGCGACGAAGAAGCGAGCGGCCACACGGCAGTAGGCGGCAACGGTACTGCAACTGCCACCGCGGGTTGCGCGGTTCAAGCCGGTGGACAAACCGCGGAAGCGGTCTTGATATAAGTCCCAGCACCATTCCCACACATTCCCGCTCATGTCATATAGCCCTAGTTCATTCGCTCCCTTCTGCCCCACCGGATGCGTATTGCCTCCACTGTTTTCGCTATACCACGCCACAACATCTGCATCGTCTCCGCCGCTATAATTATAACCAAGGCTTGTGGTTCCTCCGCGCGCCGCATATTCCCACTCCGCCTCCGTCGGCAGCCGGAACACAAATCCTGCCGGCAACCGCCCCGCAGTCCGCTCACGATGCGTCAGTTTCTCACAAAACTTGACCGCATCGTTCCAGCTCACGTTCTCCACAGGGAAATGCGGTAATGTCTCCCCGCCGAACAAACCTAGAAACCTATGTACTCTATTTTCGCTTGGGTTCGTTCCCATGATTGCCTGATATTGCGCCTGGGTCACGGGCGTCCCCCCCATCCAATATCCATTCGTAATCTCTACCATCCGTGCCGGCTTTTCATTGTCCCCGCCATCTTCCGAACCCATTTGGAAGCTCCCTGGCGCAACCCAGACCAAATCCAGTTTCACGCCGATACCCAGATCCACCATGCGAAGCGTTTCGGCCGCCGGCTCTTGAGATAGGGACGCCTCGCCGAGACGTCCGGACCGTTCTGCCTTGGCGTCGCCGGTCCTTTTAGGGGTAGCCGATCCAGCGCGCCCAGCGGGCGCACCTACACCGGATTCCGGCTCACCCGGAGGGGTCGCCCTACCTGCCATCCCTTGGTCATTGGATATTGGAGAATGAACTGTGGATATTGAAATATCCGCCAACTCCTCCGCCATCATCTTGGCGTTCGCCCACCGCTCGCCGGCCCGCTCCTCTAAGGCCTTTTCCAATAAGGCGTCCCACTTTTGGACCAGTTCCCGGTCAATCCGCGAAGGAGGCTTGAGTCCCGGATTCTGTCCCGTTAACAGTTTGAATGCCATCAGCCCGACGGCATAGAGGTCGCTCTGCTCCGTCGCCTCCTCCCCGCGCTTTTGCTCGGGGCTCATGTATTCGTACGTCCCCAGCATGGAGCGCGTCGAAGTGCCCTCTCCCTCCTTTTGCAGCGTTCGCAGGTCGCCCATGCTCAGGGATCGTTGGACGCTGATCTGCGCCTGGCTGCGCACCCACTCCTCCCCCACCAGTCGCACTAGGCCGAAAT